>CALFWW010000109.1 GCA_937928575.1 uncultured Saprospiraceae bacterium
CTGCGTTGGAAAGCCCTGTCTGCTTGGCGCAGTCAGGCAGGCTCGCCGTAACTAAGGCTATGTCTGCGTTTTCCGCCTTAATCTCAATAAAATTTTCCTCCATATAATAACCGCACTTATAGAGTACAATTTGTATAAGTAAATTGCTGAACTTTGCTTCAAGACAATCCTGATGGTGTACCAGAAGAAGATTTGAATGAAATTATGAAGGCATTGAAAAAAGATCGAGTTGGCTTTTTAAAACAGTTTCATGAAAATTTTTATAATTACAAAAAAAATGAGGTAGGAACAAGTGAAGCGCAGTTACAGTTTGATTGGTCAATTGCTGCCTATGCTTCTCCTCGTGCAACCATCAAATGTGCGGAATCTTGGGCAACAACAGACTTTCGAACTGAGATGAAAAATATTAAAGTTCCAGCACTAATTGTATATGGTGATGCCGACAGAATCGTACCAATCGAAACCCTTAAATCAAGCTGCAAAAGGGATTGAGAATAATCAATATAAAGTTATTGAGGCTGCACCACATGGACTTAACATTACCCACGCGGAGGAATTGAATAAAACTCTTATTTCATTTTTAAAAAATGGAACATCAACTAGATTGTAAAGTAAGCAGTGAAATGTAAAAATTACTTACCTGCATCCTAAATGAAATCGTCTTGTTACTAAAGTAATTTAATAATCAAATTTTCAAGATGCGGTACAAATTCATTATTACTTTCTGATAATAGAAGGAAGCCAAATAAATGACCAATAATGAAACACACAAAACAACACTCATGTAATTTCCATTGGTAAATATCATTGCAATACCTAAAATTAATGTATGTAATAAATAAATCGAAAAGGAGATCTTTCCAGTATAAATGAAAAATTTATTGATAGCGCTTATCTTTAATTTAAAGATAAAAATAGCAAGTGAAGAATATCCAATTAGTGCTGGTAAGTCATTCATCATTTTTCCTACTACTCCACCTTTCATCGCTATCAACCCATAAGATGCACATCCGAGTATACCAAATAACAATAAATAGACACGTTTGACATTAAAATTAAATTGATAATCGTTTTGGGCATACTTTAGCGCTATGACCATTCCAAGCGCAAACTCCCAAATAAATTGAAGGAAGAAACTATTCCAAACTCTCTCCGATTCCTTTCCTAAACTAATAACAACGAATACCCAAATGATACTCATGGTGATTCCTGCTAAAATGAAATTAGATGGATTTATTCTTTTGGCCAACATGGCAAGTGGAATAAAGATGATGTAAAACTGTATAATCATTGAAATAAACCACAATGGATACCCATACGATCCAACTATAGATTCGTCAAACATCTTGTACAGAAACACGTGACCACCAAAAGCATAAAGTGAATTTTGATAGAGCGGAATAAAAAATGAAATCAATGCAGATATGATAACAATGACTACATATGGTATATAAATCTTTGAGACTCTTTTTTTCAGAAAGGTGATGTAATCAGTTGGTTTTTTTAGGTAGGATAAGAACAGGCCAAATCCAGATAACAACACAAATAAATGCACTCCTGTTCCACCAAACGAAATAAATTGACGAAACGGCTCTGGCAACTCCAGTGTCTGCAAAAAATGATAAATCATTATTGTGAATATTGCATAACCTTTTAAAAACTCAATTATTTCGAGACGACGCATATGAGTAAATTTGTGTGTAGGACGAACAGCTTTGTTAATCCAACAATATAATTGTTTGACTTTAGCATTAATTAAAAAACCTTATTGTAACATTTGGAGGGCATTCAAAACAAAAAATTCAATTGAACTCAAACTTATGGAATCGCATAAATCTTAATTTTGAAAAATGAGGGGATAAAACGTTTAATTGTAAATGAGAAAGCTGATTATCACACTAATCAACAACCAAACAAAGCTATATAAATTTGCAATTTCTTGCAAGCACAATACTAATTGTAATGCATTTACTGCATGTTATATACTGATAATCAGTAGTTTATTTAAAATATATAATTTCTTGTAATATATGAGAACTAACCTCTTTGCAAAGTAAAACCAAATGTTGAGCCAATTTCTAATGTACTTCTAACAATGACTTTCTGATTATGTGCTTCTATGATATGTTTTACAATTGCGAGTCCGAGTCCAGAGCCGCCAATTTGTCGGGAACGACTTTCATCAGCTCTGTAGAATCGCTCGAAAATATGAGGCAGGTGTTTTTCTGATATACCAATACCATCATCCGCAATCTCAATTAAGATATGATCATCCTGCGTGTAGAAAGCTACTTTGACCTCTCCTCCTTCCTTTCCATACTTGATAGCATTTGAAATTAAATTATTCAATACTTGCTGTATGCTCTTGTTCTCTGCTTTTACTACAACCCCACGCTCCATCCCTTCTTTAAATTTGGGCGTGATATTTTTTTCTTGAAACATATATTCTAACTCATCAAAGACTTCTTTGACTGTATCTTTGATATTGAAAGTCGTCATCTTCAATTGCTTGTTACCCAATTCCAAACTGCTTATATAATCCAAATCAACGACAATTGCATTTAAACGGTCAATATTTTTTGCGGCTCTTTGAAGATATGTAATATTAATGTTATCATCATATAGTCCGCCTTCTAGCAAAGTGAGAATATATCCTTGAATATTGAAAATCGGCGTTTTTAATTCATGAAAAACATTTCCAATAAAATTTCGACGATAACTTTCACTAGCTTTTAGTGATTCAATTTCTTGATCGCGATCCGATGCCCATTCACTTACTTCGTTTTCAGTTTCCTCCATAATATTGGAGTTTAAATTGATGTCTCGAAAAGTAGTGGTGGTAGAAATTTTTGAAGAACGAATGGTTTTGTATATCACCTTAATCCGTCTATACACATACCATTTGACAGCAAATGAGAAAACAAAGTAAGAGGTGATGAGCACTACTAAAGGTAAGAGGAGCCACATCAACGGTTTTAAAGCAACTAGATTTAAAAATTGAAATAGGAACAACAATACTGTTACAATGAGTGTAACAATTAAGGAAGCATAGATCGTCAATTGGAATGCTGTCAGATTTTTCATACTAAGTCATCAATACTTGTAATCAAAATTCAAATTTGTAGCCGATACCTTTCATGGTTTTAATATAATGCTCTCCCAACTTTTCTCGCAATTTACGAATGTGGACATCAATCGTCCGATCACCGACTAAGACATCAGGTCCCCATATTTTGTTAAATATTTCCTCTCGAGTAAATACTTTTCCAGGTTTTGAGGTCAACAGATTTAATAGTTCAAATTGCTTTTTGGCTAACACTATTTCTTTGTCTGCTTTGTAAACTGTAAATTTTTCGCGATCAATTTTCAAGTCTTTGATAGTAAGAATACTCTCCACTTCATTTTTGGTACTCCTTCTCAACAATGCCTTTACTCTACTTATCAATACCCTAGGTCGGATTGGTTTGTGGATAAAATCATCTCCACCTGACTCTAATGCAATAATCTGCGTGAAGTCTTCATTTCTGGCGGTCAGAAAAGCAATCATGGTGTTAGGTAAAGCTTTAGATTCCCTTATTTGTTTGCAAACTTCAATACCATCCATTTTCGGCATCATAATATCTAACAGGATAAGATCTGGTCTGAAAGATTTCGCAATTGCAAGTCCCATCTCCCCATCAGATGCACCTTGTACTTCAAAGTTTTCTTTTTCAAGATTATACTTCAAAATTTCAATGATATCCTCTTCATCATCTACAATCAATATTTTAGGACGATTATCCATAAAGTTTGCTAGGTTTTTTCTTGTTTCAACTATTTGCCGAAATTATACTAAATTTCTGTATTTCAGATACTTATAAAGTAAATTTTAACTCATAAATAATATTTCGAAAATTGACCTTGGAAATTAATTAGACCAAACATGCCACTCAGGTCAAAAAATACCCATTTCGTACAATTTCGTCCAAATACAGCTTGTTATGAACTTATCTTTACATTAGCCTTTTAATTATTCTCTCATAAGTCTAAGTAAAGTCTTCTATAGTGAAGACTTTGCTTTTTTTTATTTAGGCACTTCTTTCTTATCCCTCTTCTCCTTTTTATCTTTCTTTTCTGATCGTTGTCGCTCGTTTATTTCTTTAATCATACCTCCGTAAATTTCTTCCGCGTATGCAGGATGATCTTTTAGGTAAGCAAATATAGCCTCTATATCTTTATCGGTAACTTTATTGATTGATTTTACCTGGTCTAGGTAGACAGTAGCCATACTATCCTTCTTACTACCCAACAACGTAGATACGGATGCATCTGTTAAATGAACTTCCATCAAAACGGTTTGCATTTTTTCTTTGGAGAAAGGTGGAGGCACTGAATTTTCCTCACAGCCAAGGAAACAAAAAATAAATAGGAAGATAAGATTTAGATGTCTCACTTAAAATATTGTTTTGGGAAATAGATTTCTACTACGCTTGCGGTTTCTTCGCTTAATTCTGACCAACTTTCAATCTCCCCTTCAATTTTGACGATTCCACAAGTTGGTAAATTGGCGATATAAGTAGTAGAAAATAAATTTGCAATGGAAGTGAAAGTAGGATTATGACCAAACACCATTATTTGATTTAGATCATCAGATTGACTCTTGACCAAATTCAATACTTCCTGCAAATAGGCTTCATAGATAACTTCATCTTCCACAAAATTCGTGACTTCAAGCGCTCTTGCAAAATATCCAGCAGTCGTTTTAGCTCGATTGGCTGGGCTTGTTATGATTCGGTCTATGACCACATTTTTGTTTCTCAAGACGGTGGCCATAAAAGGAGCGTCTCTTAAACCTCTGTTATTGAGTGGCCTGTCAAAATCTCTCAACCCGGGATTTTCCCAGCTGGATTTTGCATGCCTGATGAAATATACAGTTTTCAAAATTGAGCCTTAAATTATTTAATTATTGTATGCCTCAGAATTGTAATTCTACTTCAATGTTTCTAATTTTAAAGTTTGTTTTGGCAATTTCAAGTGTTCCGCAATTTATCACAATCACTCAATTAAAACTAAAGATTTACATTATTTGTTTATGAATTTTCCCCTTAAAAATATCGAATTAGAGGTAAATGATGAAATTTTACAGGAAGGGGAACGCCTCATTGCGTACAATGCGATCAAGCGACTTGAGGAAGTTGAACGAAATTTGTGGGTTTCTCAATTGGAGGAAGATGCGACTTATGAAGTGGAAGTGATGCTGACAGGAACTAAAGTAAGGGCCACAACTTGTGATTGTAAATTTGCTACCGACAAAAATATCTGTAGTCATATAGCAGCTACACTCCTCTCCATATTAAAAATTAAAAAGCAAAAAGAAGTCAAAAAGAAACAAATAAAACCGACTCGTGCTGCTCCAAAAAAATTAACAACCACCTCTATTTTAAATAGTGTCTCCTCTGAAGATTTAAATGAATTCCTAAAAGCATACGCCAGAAATAACAAACCATTTGCGCTGGCATTGAAAGCAAGATTTGTAGGAAAAGTACAAACCTTAAATGATGTCGAAAAGTATGATCAGCTCATTCAATCCTGCATTAATTCAGTAAGTAAGAATACTCGCAAAATATCTATTAATGGAATGCGTCAAATTTTGGCGATGTTGAATGAATTGCATGATCAAGTGGATAAAAATATTGCGATTCAAAATTATTTGGAAGCATTTGCCATTTCCAAAGCAATATTCAACAATATAATTCCGATCTTACAACGAGAGGCAGAAGGTAAAAAGAATTTGAATATTTCGATTAGTCAACAATTCTTAAGTTTTAAGGATTTAGCGGTTTCTAAAATTCCACCAGCGCTTTCTCAGGAAATTTGGGATTACACTTGTGACCGTTTTTTAAATTCACTATTCTTCACTTATGAAATCCCTGATCAGTTTTTGAGTATTCTTCAAATAATGGGAACTACTAAAGAACGACAAGTCTATTTGATTGAGATAATTGATCAAGCGATTGATGAAGGCACTTTGTTGCAACACACTACCGTTAACCTAATTTCAACTAAAATTGCTTTTCTTGAAAAATTGGGCAAAGAAAAAGAAATCGAAAAAGTTGTCAATGAAAATCTGATCCATTTAGACATCTTGATATTGGCGATTGAAAATGCATTGCACAACGATAATTTGAAACGTGGAAAACAACTTGCTTTCTCTGGCTTGAAAAAAGAACCAGACACCCACCAAAAAGCACTGTTGGAAGAATATCTTCTAAAAATCAGTATTCTGGAAAATGATATGGATTCCACTTACGAATTTGCAATTTCCAGATTTATCAATACCCACGATTTTACTTTTTTCGAAATGGCAAAAAAAGCGGTCCCGAATAATTGGGAAGCTGCACGAGCTGACTTAATCGAAAAAATGAGAGTTGGTAAATTTTCAATCGAGAAAAGAAATATCATCGCCAAGATATTTGCGAATGAAAAAATGTTTGAAGAACTGTATGATTACATTTCTAATATACGCTCTTTAGAATTGCTACAAAAATATGATACCTTACTCTTTGAATTTGACCTTAAAAAAACCAACAAACTATACACAAAAATAGTCGGTTCATTTTTGAGAAGTCATATTGGACGGCAGACTTCTATCACGGTACGATCTGTCATTACTCAGTTGAATAAATTGGAACATCGGGAATTGGCTGCTCAATTGGTACAATTATGTAGATCCGATTTTTCCGAACGCCGATCATTGATGGAAGAATTAGCCGACTTCTCAAGTAGCGCTCAATAACAAGAGAAATACAAAATAAATGAAAGTAGCATTTTGGATGATTGGCAAAACTTCTTTTCCTTTTATAACAGAAGGAATACAAGTTTATGAGAAAAGATTGAAGCACTTCCTGAAATTAGAATCTCAAATTTTTCCAGATATTAAAAAGGCCGGTACGCTCTCTCCCAATCAGTTGAAAGAAAAAGAAGGTGCTCAATTTCTCAACAAAATATTACCTACTGATACCTTGATACTATTGGATGAAAGAGGGAAAGAAATGGACTCAAAAAAATTTGCTGCGTTTGTGGACCAACAGTTTCAGCATAGTTCTAAGCGAATTGTTTTTGTCATTGGCGGTGCATTCGGATTCTCGGATGATATCAAGAACCGGGCAAATCACTTACTTTCCCTATCAAAAATGACCTATTCGCATCAAATAATACGAGTAATCTTTATGGAACAGCTATATAGAGCCATGACCATTTTGAGAAATCTCCCCTACCACAATGAATAATTTATACCTTTGCATTTTACAATCAAAAACTTAAAAGTATAAACTATGGGCTTTCAATTGACCTACGTTTTATTGGCGATTACTATTGGTATTTCATTATTGGCTTTCCAAAATTATGAGTTGAAAAGTAAATTACTTTTTAACCCATATAGTGTGAAGCATAAAGGAGAATGGTATCGTTTTGTTTCTCATGGATTTATTCATGGTGATCAAAATCACTTATTTATCAACATGTTTGTGTTGTGGCAATTTGGAGGATTTATTGAAAGTAAATTCGCTGAAATATTTGGAGCAGCAAGTGGAGGAATATATATTTTATTTTATATCGCTGCTATTATCGTCTCTTGTATCTCAACTTATTTTAAATCTAACAATAATCCTGGATATAATTCATTGGGTGCATCTGGTGCAACGTCTGCTATCGTTTTTGCATTTATTATTTTTGATCCTTGGAGTTGGTTTATTTTCCCACCATTGCCTGCGATTATTTTAGCTTTTGCGTACTTGTTCTATTCTTCTTATATGGACAAAAGGAAGTCAGACAATATTGGACACAATGCACACTTTTGGGGAGCTATCTTCGGATTTGTATTTGTCATGGCTGGTATTTTAATATTCAATCCTCCTCCGTCTTCTCCTTATACCGAAGCAACGACTATGTTGGGTGAAATTTTGGAAAAATTATTAGCCGGACCTTCAAAGCCAGGTATTTTTGGCGGATAAATTCTAACCTATGTTTTTCGTAATCAGTAAAGTATTATACTTTTTTATTCAACCTTTAAATTGGGTGGTCGGATTATCCGTTGCCAGTTTATTTTTGAGGAATAAGAAGTGGAAACGTATTACTTTGTTAAGCAGTATTAGCTTACTCATATTTTTCACCAATCACTTCATTTTAAATCAGGTGATGAATGCATGGGAACCAGAATCTATTCGAGCATCAGACATTTCAGAACCTTATGATATCGGTATTTTACTAGGTGGTTATTCTGATTTCAACATCCAATATCAAGAAGACCGATACAACTTCAGTGCGCGTGCCAATCGATTCACGCAAACTTTAGAACTGTACAAGCAAGGCAAAATCAACAAGATATTACTGACTGGTGGTGCCGGTAATCTGCTGGAAGAAAAAGTATCGGAAGCAGAAAAGATCGTTGTTTTTTTGGAGAAAATGGGTGTCCCGCTAGAAGATTTAATTGTAGAGGGCAAATCCAGAAATACCAGAGAAAATGCGGAATTTACCGGCGCTATACTAAAGAAAGACCATCCGGGTGCACGATGTTTGCTAATCACTTCTGCCTGGCATATGCGTCGTTCTGCTGCTTGTTTCAAAAAAGAAAATATTAAATTTACGCCTTACTGTGTGGACTATGAGAGTGAACGCACTCGTATGCATCCTGAGTCTTTATTTACGCCTAATAACCTTGGGTTTTATCGTTGGGAGTTGATGATTAAGGAATGGTTTGGGATTTTGGGGTATTGGGTGCGGGGGTATATATAGTGTAGAGTGTTTTAGTTTAAAGTGTAAAATGGCTTCTCTTTTTTTTAAACAATTTGGAGTGGGAGATTCTTCTCGTATTTTTAAACAGCTTGGTGTGAGAGATGAGTGATGAGTTTTGAGTGGCTTCTCTTTATTGGTAGTGAAAAGTGTAGAGTTTAAAGTGTAAAGTGGCTTCTCTTTTTTTTAAACAATTTGGAGTGGGAGATTCTTCTCGTATTTTTAAACAGCTTGGAGTGAGAGATGAGTGATGAGTTTGAGTGGCTTCTCTTTATTGGTAGTGAAAAGTGTAGAGTTTAAAGTGTAAAGTGTAAAGTGGCTTCTCTTTTTTTGGGAATTTGGAGATGTATTGTTATTTTTTAGTGAAACTTTAATGTAGATTGTAAAAGTGTAGCGTGCTTTGGAATCAAAAAAGATATGTTATTATGAAAAATCCGTGGAAGACTCTGGCAAATGAAGTGAAATATGACAATCCTTGGATACAAGTCTCTCATCGAGATGTGATCAATCCAGGCGGCGGTAAAGGTATATATGGGATGGTACATTTTAAGAATCTAGCCATTGCGATTGTGCCCTTAGATGAAGATTTAAATACCTGGATTGTAGGACAATACCGATATACTTTAGAGGCTTACTCTTGGGAAATTCCTGAAGGTGGTGGACTGCTAGGTGTCGATCCAATAAAATCCGCAAAACGGGAATTGAAGGAAGAAACAGGGGTCTCTGCCAACAAATGGACCAAGATACTAGACATGCACATGTCCAATTCTGTCTCGGATGAAGCTTCGATTACGTATGTGGCGCAAGACTTGACAATTGGAGAAGCGGAACCTGAAGAAAGTGAAGATTTGGTGGTAAAAAAATTGCCATTTGAAAAAGTCTTCCAAATGGCAATGAACGGAGAGATAACAGATGCGCTCGCCGTTGCTTCAATTTTTAAAGTGCAAATAATGTTAGAAAAAGGACTGCTTTAATCGCATTTAATCGCTGTAAGTAACTTCAAATATTACATCTTCTACTTCGATTTCATCATTTACACCATTTGAATTTCTCAAAACTCCATTAAATGTACCTGTTACAAAATTTAAGTCGTCGTCATGACTTGTGATTTCTAACACTCCTTCTTCATAGAAATAATCTTTGTCATTTAAGCTATCATAATAGTAAATGTAGAAGGTAGTTCCAGTCTCAGGACCAATCTCTCCTACTACTATATCAGACAATCCAAAACTTAATAATTTCACACCATCATTCGAATTAATCCGAAATTTATTAGCACCCGTTCCTCCATTGTCGTATGAATCAATATCACATGGTTCGTAGGGAGTTCCTTCAATTATTCCAGTTAAAACATTTGGATCATTTTCGGTGCTAGCTAACAACGCAGTATAAATTTCTTCTCTTGCACAAGTGAAAATACCTAGTCCATTTTCGATATTTGAAAAGATAGAAACGGGTTCTGATATGAAACCAAAATCCTGATTATCCCTAAAAGCTCGTAAGGATCTGGAATATTGGTAATGCTCTTTCGTAATATTTTTCCATTGTAATGACAAATTTTGGCTTTCATTTATATTCGCATAAACTCCTAAAATGATTTTATACTCTAAGCCATCGAATCCAACATCAGATAACAATATACTATTATAATCTCCGCTTCTCTCGGCATTTAAATCTTGGGTTTCAAAACCAACTTGATAAACATATACATCTCCACTCACACAAGAGGAATCTATTTGCACCAATCCAATTTCATAAAAATTTTCTTCACCTACCGGATCCGTAAAAGTCACTTCAACTGCGTCCAATCTAAATCCATCAATGTCTACTGTCCCATCTTCCTCAAACACTACATTGGATACCGCTACTTTATCAGGGAAACTTTGAGTAGCTATTAAATCAGGATAACCGGGTGCAGATGCTCTAATTTCCAACTCCCCTTCTCTCACACCAAATGGATCTACATTGTCATATTCATAATTAACAAAAGCGCCCGGATTGTCTGAGAGCGCATAATCAAACAATTTATTTCCGTTGTGATACAATGAGATTAGGCCTTCGTCAACATTATTTAGATTTTCATTAACATCCAATAAAGCTCTTGTTTCCGATAAACCTGCAAACAAGACTTGACTATTATTGGTTATATAACAATGTAATGCCAATTGCTTGACATGCTCTGGTGGATCTACATCTAGGACAACTGAGAAAGGATCGTCACCTCCACATCCACTTGATAAAAAGAGAATCATTAATAAGCTGTAGAATAAATTTGTATTTTTCATCTTACTCTATATTTAGATTTAATGGGATTTTAATTTCAAATAATCGAATTAACATACTTCATTTAAAATTCAAATCGGTAGCTAAATGACGGAATCAAAAATGGAATCAAAGATGCTTGTCGTAATGTTGGTACAAAATTTACCGTTCCATCTGGTTGCACTTCTCTTTTTGAGTCCAGAAAAACGAAGAATGGATTTTTTCTACTGTATGCATTGTAAGCTCCGAAAGTCCATGTTCGCTTCCAATGTTTCTTCTGTTTTTTAAATTCAATTCCGATATCAAAACGGTGATAAGGTTTCATTCGGAAATTATTTCTATTGTCATAATATTCTAATTGGCTGAAATAACGACCATCAAATATTTGACCATTCGATTCAACTCCTGGATAATAACCATTGTAGACAGAATTGGCTAATGTAATCGCATTTCCAGTACCATATACCCAGGTTCCTGCAACAGAAATTCGATCGGAAATATCATAACTCGCTACAATTGAAAAGTCATGTCTTCTATCATATGTAAAAGGGTATTTTTTGCCAAAATTTAGATCATCAAATTGACGATTGGACCAAGCCAAGGTATAGCCTATCCAACCTGATAATCTTCCTTTTTTCTTTTGCAGAAAAACTTCTAATCCATAACTCTCTCCATTTCCTTGCGTGACTCGATCTTGCCAGTCATTTAGTTGAAACAAACTGGCACCTTCTTTAAATGAAAGTAGATTACTCATCTCTTTATAATATCCTTCTAGCGATACTTCATATTGTTCATCAAATGTCTTTGCAACTCCTAGTGCAGCTTGCCATGCAAATTGTGGTTTTACCCGTTCTGTGGTAGGAAGCCAGAGATCTGTTGGCAATCCGATGGTTTCATTGGTCAATAGTTGCACATATTGTTGCATCGTCGAAAAAGAACCTTTCAGTGCGACTCCATTTGGCAATAAGTATCGCATGGATAGTCGTGGTTGAATGGACGTGTAAAATTTATCCTCCACATTAAATCCTGAAAAGTGGACACCAACATTCGCTTTAAATGACTCAGAAATAATCATGTCATCTTCTACATACAAATCAAATTCTTGAGCAACTACTTCAGACTGACCTAACACGGTATCTACAGAAAAGGTGGATTGAGGATCAACGATTTCATAATCAATATCGAATTCACCGGGTGCAAAAGTATGATTAATGGCACTTGCACCGAATCGGATGTAATGCCTAGGATTTGGATAGTAATCAAAGTCAATTTTAGCTGCGATATCATCAATTCCAGAAAGGTATCTTAAGGCAAATGATTCTCTGTTGAAATCATCATTCCCATCGGTGTATTCAAAAACGTTGTTGGCTCCTGTTGTAAATTTAAATTGAGAATAAGTAAGTGTAGTGTTACTAAATAACTTATTCGTCCATACATGATTCCATCTAGTTGCCATTGTTAAGTTACCCCACCACAAATCCAGCGCAATTGTAGACAAATCATTTTCATCTACTTCTGTGGTCTCAAAACCGAATTTATCTCGTCCGTTGTAAATACTAAAATAAACGCGATCTTTATCGGAAAATTTATGATTAATCTTAGCATTTAAATCGTAAAAATAAAGCGCAAATTCTCCTGACATTCCTTCTTCTCGAAATCCTCTTTTGATGAGCGGTCGTGCCATAATATCCAAATAAGTTCTTCTGGCAGAAACTGCAAATGAAGTGGTCTCTTTTTTTATAGGTCCTTCTAACATAATTTTAGAGGAAATTAATCCAATTGAACCTGTTCCATGAAAATCATTAACATCTCCTTCTTTCATCGTAATATCTATAACAGAAGATAGCCGTCCACCATATCGTGCTGGGAAACCACCCTTCATCAATTTGACATCTTTAATTGCGTCTGCATTGAAAACCGAAAAGAAACCAAATAAGTGAGACGCATTATATACCGGTACACCATCCAACAATATGAGATTTTGATCGGGACTTCCTCCACGTACATAGACGCCATTTTGACCTTCTCCACCTGATTGAACACCGGGTAGTAATTGGAGTGCTTTTAATACATCGACCTCTCCGAGTAAGGCTGGTATTTTTCGAATTTGCTCAATCGGAACATCTACAGTACTCATCTGCGTACTTTCTTCAATTTTTTCGAAGGTCTCCGCAACTACCTCTACAGTTTCCAGATCAACAGAAAATCCTAATTTAATATTCAAGTTGATATCTTTATTCAAATCAGCTGTTCGTACGGTGGTTGCGTAACCAACATAGGAGTAAGAAAGTATCACAGAATCAGCCGGCAATGTAATACTATAAAATCCATAAGTATTGGTCGTTGTTCCCAACTTACTCTTAGAATCATAGACGTTGACGCCGATTAATTTTTCGCCTGAATCGATGTCTTCCACATACCCGCTGATGGTATATTTATTTTGACTAAAAATAGACAGAGATGAAAAAATAATGAAGGAGAAAAGAAGTGCTCTTTTCATAAAATTGGTTTTTTTTAAAGTTCCTAGAAAACAGCTGTGCTGCTAAATTTTGTTTTGATATAAAAACAACGGGGTTCAAAGAAAAAGCGTTGGCAAAAAACGAAAACGTTTTTAAAAAAATAAAGTCCCGTAATCAAATAACAGGACTTTAAGATTAACGTGTATAATATCTTACAAATTAACGTTTAAATTCAATTGCTATTCTTCTAAAAACGGGTAACGATAATCGGTTGGAGGTACAAAATTTTCTTTGATGGTACGTGGAGAAATCCATCTGTATAAATTCAATACCGAACCTGCTTTGTCATTAGTTCCAGAACCTCTTGCTCCACCAAAAGGTTGTTGACCCACAACTGCACCAGTTGGTTTGTCATTGATATAAAAGTTTCCAGCTGAATTTTTCAACAGTCTACTTGTCTTCTCAATGGCATAGCGGTCTTTCGCAAAAACGGCACCTGTCAATGAATAAGGAGAAGTTTCATCCAAAACTTTACAAGTCTTATCATAATCCTTATCATTGAAAACAGCAACGGTCAAAACAGGTCCGAAAATTTCTTCACACATGGTTTGATATTTCAAATCTTTGGTTTCAATGACAGTCGGTTCGATGAAGTATCCTTTTGTTTTTTTGTAAGTTCCACCTGCGATGATTTTCGCAGCTTTACTTTTCTTTGCACGAGCGATGTATCCACTTATTTTATCGAAAGCATTTTCATCGATAACTGCATTCACGAAATTGGAAAAATCTTCTGGTGTACCTGTTGTTATGGATTTCAAATCTGCTAATAAATACTTCTTCACATCTGGCCAAAGTGACTTTGGAATATAGGCTCTGGATGCAGCGGAGCATTTTTGTCCTTGATATTCAAAAGCACCTCTTGTCAATGCGGTTGCTACTTCTTTTGCATTGGCAGAAGGATGTGCAATCACAAAATCTTTACCACCTGTTTCTCCAACAATTCTTGGATAGCTTCTGTACTTCGAGATATTATTTCCAATCGTCTGCCACAGATGTCTGAATACACCAGTCGAGCCGGTAAAATGTAATCCGGCAAAATCAGAATCAGAGAAAATGATATCACCTGCAACGGGTCCATCCACATAAATCAAATTGATAACACCTGGCGGTAAACCTGCTTCTTCTAAAATATCCATGATGACGATCGCGGAATATATTTGTGTTTCTGCTGGCTTCCAAACGATTGTATTACCCATCATCGCAGGAGCACAACAAAGATTACCCGCAATTGAAGTAAAATTGAACGGAGAGATGGCGAATACAAAACCTTCTAGTGGCCGATACTCCAAACGATTCCAAATCCCAGGCGCACTTTCTGGCTGAATACCATAGATCTCTGTCATGTACTGCACATTGAAACGCAAGAAATCACAAAATTCTGCCACTGCATCGATCTCAGCTTGAAATACATTTTTGGATTGTCCCAACATGGTTGCAGCATTCATCCGTGCCCGATAAGGTCCTGCCAACAAATCAGCTGCTTTTAAAAAAATGGCTGCTCGATGTTCCCAAGGAGTATTTTCCCATGCTTCTTTTGCATCCATTGCCGCCTTAATCGCTTTATTTACGTGTGATCCATCTCCTTTCGAGAAATGTCCAAGTACATGTTTTATTTCATGTGGCGGATGGATAGCCACTTTATTTTTTGTCGCAATCCTTTTACCATTGATGACCATTGGGATGCTCACCTTTTTGGACTTCATTTGCTTGATCGCTTTTTTCACTTCAGCTCTTTCGGGTGTATCTGGAGCATAACTCTTGATCGGTTCATTGACAGGATAAGGGACTTCGTAATATGCGTTTGACATAATTTATTTTCTTAGTTAGTTAGTTAGATTGCAAATCTACAATTTTGAATAGGATTATTTAAGCTTGATTTTGACTTCTTTTGGTAAGAATTTTTTCGCTTCTCCACCACCCTTTATGATTTCACGAACGATGGTTGAACTGATATGTGAGTATTCTGGAGCACTGATTAAAAAAACGGTTTCGATCCCATCTCCGACGATATTATTTAATTGGGAAATTGTTTTTTCGTAATCAAAATCTGAAGAATTTCGGAGACCTCTAATTAAGAATTTAGACTTTTTCTTTTTACAATAATGAGCAGTAAGTCCTTCAAATTTATCTACATGAACCGTAGGCATTTTTTTGAATACTTTTTCTAGCCATTCAACTCGTTGTTCCAGCGTAAATAAATATTTCTTTTGGCTATTGACTCCAATTGCTACAATTATTTTATCGAATAAAGGAACAGCTCTTTTAATTAAGTCGAGATGACCCACAGTTATTGGATCAAATGAACCTGGAAAGACAGCGGTTTTTTTCATTTAAAAAATACATTGGTGGTTTGTTGACGCAAGATAGGATTTATACAGATTGAACTATAAAATAGCGGCATACTTTGATAAAAATTTCTCGATATCTGCGACTGTCTGCTGGCAAAGGCAGGTTAGAAAGCCTCGCCAAAGTTAAGGCTATGTCTACTTTTTCTGGGTTGATCTCAATAAATTATTATTCCATATTAGAATCACCATTTCATAATACAATCTGTATTGGGATTGAAATATTTAGCCAGAATTTTGAGTCTTAATTGGTACGTTCTTGAAATTGGAGTCAAACAAAAAAGCCGCCTCCCTGGACAGAAAGCGGCTATATAATAAATTGAAATTGTTCAATTAATCATCTAAGTGGTAAGTTGCTTTGAAAACCAATGCAGCTAAAGCACCAGCAATTAAGTTGGCAACAATAATAACACCTACATTCATACCAGTGTTCAAATTATTTATTAAAGTTCCAACTGCAACGGCAGGGTTGAAACATCCACCTGTACCAAAACCACCTAGTGCATATGCACAAGCTAATACGGTGAAACCAATTGCCAATCCGTAGTGGGAGTTTCCACTATTTGACTTTGTTGTTGCTGTATTCAGAACCACATAGCAAAGTGCAAATGTTCCTAATAATTCAGCTACAAATCCTTTTAATACAGAACTGTTGACAGCTCCATTGGCCATAGTTGCTCCTAAGTCAGTACCTCCAGCTCCAAATTTTCCAAATAGGAAAGATCCAACGGCTGCAGCTGCTGCACCACCTAAGATTTGAGCTATCATATACATTGGTGCCTCGGCCCATGAACACGCGCCTCTCATTGCCACTGCAACAGTAACTGCAGGGTTGTAATGCGCGCCAGAAATGTGACCACCTGCATAGATCATTACCATCAAGATAGATCCAATTGCCAAGGGTGGTAAAAAGTTGTTTGCCGGATTTCCGTTAACAACACATACAATAGTTAGAATCAGGAAAAATGTCCCGATAAATTCAACGATGTACTTGTTCATAATTTCGCTTGTTTTGATTTAATAATAGTGAAAATTGAACCTTTGATAAGCTCAGTTTTCGTTAGTTAGTTTGTCTAATCGGTAATAGGTTTAGACGTTCTTAAAATTCAAATATAAAACAATTGTTAAATTCAATTGTTATAACTCGTTTATTTTTACGACTTTACACATGAAATCTTAAAAAATCTACATCTAATAAAGGCAAAAAAAATCCCTCTATGGATATTAATCATAAAAGGATTGATGTTTATTTGTGTGATTTATTTGGATAGGGACCCAAAAAGTATTCAAAATTACGGATTTGTGACGTGGTAAAACCATAAAGTCACCTAAAAATTTCAAAAAAATGAAAATTGCCCTTATAGGATATGGCAAAATGGGTAAAACCATAGAAAAAATTGCGCTAAATGACGGTGATTCCATCATTTTAAGAACCAAATCCAACGAAGATCTCAAGCAGAATCTTGAATTATTTAAAACGGCTGATGTGGCCATCGAATTTAGCAAACCTACCGCTGCATTTGAAAATATTGCATTTTGTATCGACCATCAAGTACCGGTTGTTTCAGGAACAACTGGGTGGTTGGATCAATACCCTGTTGCAAAGCAAATGTGTGAAAGTAAGAATAGTGCTCTTTTATATGCTTCGAATTTCAGTATTGGTGTCAATATATTCTTTGAAGTCAATCGATTTTTGGCAAAAAGAATGAATGCACATGCTGATTATAAAGTAGCCATTGAAGAAATCCACCATACCGAAAAGAAAGACCAACCGAGTGGTACTGGTATCACGCTCGCTGAAGGTGTCATTGAAATGCTCGACCGAAAAGAAAAGTGGGTGAATCAAGAAGGTTCGATAGAAAATGAATTGTCGCTTATTTCCAAACGAATTGATAAAGTTCCAGGTACACACAACATTATATACACTTCCTCTATTGATACCATTGAATTGAAACATACTGCTCATTCGAGAGAAGGATTTGCAAAAGGTGCCTTGATGGCTGCACGATGGTTGAAAGATCGAAAGGGTGTTTTTGAGATGAAAGAGATGTTGGGGTTTTAATTAAATATCTAATATCGAACAAGAAATGTCGAATTTCGAGATGAGCTCGCAAGGAATACGTGTTTAGTCCAGCGTCCTCCACTTCGACATTCCGTATTTTCTGCGGTTCGATATTTGATATCCGATATCAGTTCGCTATTTTGCGCTTATACAAATTGTAGTCTAAAAGTGCGGATATATTTGGAAGGAAAATTTTTCGAGATCAAGGCAGAAAACGTAGACATAGCCTTAGTTACGGCGAGCCTGCCTGACTGCGCCAAGCAGACAGGGCTTTCTAACGAAGATA
>CALFWW010000110.1 GCA_937928575.1 uncultured Saprospiraceae bacterium
AAAACCGTTCAAGTAGTTCCACATATAACTGATGAAATAAAGCGACGTGTTTTGTTGCTGGGGAATTCGGGAGATTTTGATATTGTAATTACGGAATTAGGAGGAACGGTTGGTGATATTGAGTCATTACCTTATTTGGAAGCACTTCGTCAATTGCGATGGGAATTTGGAAGTAGTCATTGTTTGTGTGTCCATTTGACATTGATTCCGTATCTACGTGCCGCAAAAGAATTAAAAACCAAACCTACCCAACACTCCGTAAAAGAATTGTTGAAAACGGGTATTCAGCCTGATATTTTAGTATGTCGCACGGAGCATCATTTGCCCAATCATTTAAAAAAGAAGTTGGCTTTATTCTGCAATGTTGATATTGGTTCTGTGATTGAGGCGATTGATTCTGAAACGATTTATGACGTGCCTTTATTGTTGCTAAAAGAAAAGTTGGATGAACAAGTGATCACTAAATTAAAGTTACGTCCACCTTCCAATGATCCTGATTTAACAACGTGGAAAAATTTCTTAGGGAAATTGAAAAATCCGACACATGAGATAAATATCGGTTTGGTTGGAAAATACAACGAATTGCAAGATGCGTATAAGTCTATTTACGAGTCATTCGTTCATGCAGGTGCAATTAATGAATGTAAAGTTAATGTTATACCGATTCATTCTGAGAAGCTGGAAGGTAGTGAAGAATTAGTAGAGACCACTTTGGCAGAATTGGATGGTGTATTGGTGGCACCAGGATTTGGAGAGCGTGGAGTGGCAGGAAAAATAAAAGCGGTACAATATGTTCGTGAAAATAAGATTCCTTTCTTTGGAATTTGTTTGGGAATGCAAGTGGCTGTTGTGGAATTTGCCAAAAATGTATTGAAATTAAATTATGCTAATTCCACGGAAGTCGATCCGGACACAGAAAATCCGGTCATTGCCTTGATGGAGGATCAGAAAAATGTTGAAAACAAAGGTGGTACGATGCGACTCGGTTCGTACGAATGTCGATTGCGGAAAGATTCCAAAACCTATCAAGCTTATAGTGAAAGTTTAATCCACGAAAGACATCGTCATCGATATGAGTTTAACAATGTGTATTTGGAAATGATGGAAGCCAATGGTATGTTGGCGATTGGTGTTAATCCGGTCTCTGATCTGGTAGAAATTGTTGAATTGGATGATCATCCGTGGTTTGTTGGGGTACAATTTCATCCTGAATTGAAAAGTACCGTAGAAAAACCACATCCACTTTTTGTTGGGTTCGTCAAAGCGTGTATTCTCAATCAAAGTAAGTAATGAAATGGCAAACCGATTTAACAAAGTGTTTCCCATTCTTTGTTTGGGTGATCTTGTTGACTTTTTTTGTCCGCAATAACTTTTTCTTTTGGGATACCGTTCAATTCGCAGGATTACATCCCACCCACTTCTTTGAAAATGGATTTGATAACATTATATTGCCACCAGAAATTGACAGTGGGCATCCTCCTTTCTTTGGGATGTATATTGCAGCCTTGTGGAAAATCTTTGGTAAGTCACTAGCAGTATCTCATTTTGCGATGTTGCCTTTTTTAATTGGAATTGTCTGGTTTGCTTATGACATTGGGAGTTACTATCTAGGTCGCCGAAATGCCATCTTCTTTCTTATTTTATTGATGATTGATCCAGTATTTGCTGGACAAAGTGTATTGGTTTCACCGGATATTGCGCTTATCTGCTTTTTCTTGATGGCTTGGAATTCAATCTTAGAAAATCGGAAATGGGCATTGATCATTGCGACTCTTTTTTTAGTGCTCATCAGTATGCGCGGAATGATGTTGGTCGTTGCTTTATTCGTATTTGATTTGATTTACAACAAGAGATTTACAATATCGACCGCTTTTAAAACCACCTTCCCATATATATTAAGTGGTGTTATTTCGCTGGCTTATTTAATTTATCATCATCAACAAACTGGCTGGATTGGCTATCATGCGGACTCCTCCTGGTCGACTAGTTTTGACAAAGTTGGGTTGAAAGGATTTGTAAGAAATATAGGGATACTGATTTGGAGAATTATTGATTTTGGTAGAATTATTCCAATTCTTTTAATTGCTTATTTAGTTTTTAGAAAATCGGATGCACAGCGGTTGAAATCTTTGCTACAATTTCTGATTATCTCCTTTTTAATTCTAACACCGAGTTTACTGATTCATAAAGGGTTGTTGGGTAATCGATATTTGCTACCTATTTTTGTGATACTCGATTTATTGGTTTTAAAATTAATTTTCAATAAAGTAAAAGATGTCAAATGGAGACGGCTATATTTATTCGTTGTGATTGGAGTGATGGCAATGGGTAATTTACTGGTATATCCTAGACATGTTGCACAAGGTTGGGATTCAACTTTAGGGCATTTGCCATACTACGAATTGCGAAGAGATGCCATTGCTTTCATGAAAAAAGAAAAAATCTCATTTGCCAGAACAGGAACGACCTTTCCCAACACCGCCAATACCAAACACATCGATTTGTCAAATGATTATTGGAAATTTGCCAAAAAAGATTTAGAAACCAATGATTATCTTTTTTATTCCAATGTTTTTAATGAATTTACCAATGAAGAATTACGAACTTTGGAACTTCGTTGGAGGAAAATTTATGAGTCCAAAAAAATCGGAGTAGAAGTAATAATATTTAAGCGTCCATGAAAAAACTATCTCTAAAGGAACTCAATAGAGTTGATGTTGCCACTTTCAAAAAGCAACAAAAAACACCCGTTATTTTAGTATTAGATAATGTGAGATCTGCATTAAATGTAGGTTCTTCTTTTCGTACTTCTGATGCGTTTGCATTGGAGGCGATTTATCTATGTGGTATCACTGCGCAACCACCTCACCGTGAAATTTTAAAGACAGCTATAGGTGCAACGGAATCTGTTGATTGGAAATATTTTGAAAATACCAGTGAAGCAATTGAGACATTAAAAGAAAAAGAGTTTAAAGTGTATGCCATTGAGCAAGCAGAAGGAAGTACGATGCTTCAAGATTTTGAGGTAAATTCCAACAGTAAATACGCATTGGTTTTTGGAAATGAGGTAGAAGGAGTTTCTAATGAGGTGATGGGGATGGTAGATGGTGCGATTGAAGTTCCGCAGTTTGGCACTAAGCATTCATTGAATGTATCGGTGTGTGTTGGGGTGGTGGTTTGGGAGATTTTTCGGGGGTTGAGGTTTTAGATGTCGTACTTTTTGGCCGTTTGGCCGTATTGGCTATTTGGCTTTTGGACGCTTTCAGTAGGGTTGATGATTTCTCGTATTAAAGGAAATTTCCTTATATCGAGAAATTTTCAACCTTACTAGAAGTGTCCAAAAAGCCAAATGTCCAAAAAGCCCAGTAATCAAGTCACAAAACTATTTTAAACTAAAACAAAACATACAATGAAAGATTATAAGAAACTATCATTTTGGGCGAGTTCTCATTTACTTGCAAAAGAGATTTATCGAATAACCAAATCTTTTCCTAAATCAGAACTTTATGGAATAACATCGCAATTACGTAGAGCTGGGTTGTCAATACCTACAAATATAGTTGAGGGGTGTGGAAGAGAAAGTAAGAAAGAATTAAAACGATATTTAGTGATAGCGAGTGGATCAGCAGCAGAGGTGGAATATTTATTATTCTTTGCATATGAGATTGATTTGATTACAAAATCTGATCATGAAAGACTAAACAAGAAAATATTGGAAATAAAGAAGACGCTAACTTCGTATAAGAATAAAATTTTGAGTTGATTAATGGCTGTTGAATCTTTTGGAAATTTAGCTGTTTAGCTTTTTGGACGCTTCTAGTCAGTTTGATAATTTCTCGTATTAAGGGAAAATTCCCTATATCGAGAAATTTTCAATCCTACTGAAAGCGTCCAAAAATCTAAATATCCAAAAGGCTTAAAACAAAAATTAAAATCAAACAAGAAAATATTAGTGTAACATACATGAAAGCAACAATATCATCCGCACTCCGCTCTCTAGGATTACTCCACATTTCCGATCGCATCTTCTATCTCTACCAAAGATCGAAAAACAAAAAAAACAACACGGAATTCGAGCTAGCAAATCCTGAGGTGAAACTTCCACCCGACTACATGATGTTTGAATCTTATGGCTTGAATTATTCCAAGTATTACAATGAAGGGAAGAAAACAGCACAATGGATTTTAGATATTGTAAAACCATACATCAAATTTGAAAACAAAAAAATATTGGATTGGGGATGTGGACCAGCTCGGGTGGTACGACATATGCCAACTTTATTAGGAAATACAAATCAAGTTTTCGGTACCGATTACAATCCTAAAACAATTCAGTGGTGTTCGCAATTTATTAAGTCGGTTGAATTTTCTAAAAATGAATTGGATCCACCAACGGTCTATGAGGATGAGACTTTTGATATGATATATGGGATTTCTATATTCACACATTTATCTGAAGAAAAGAATATTGCGTGGTATGAAGAATTGATACGAGTAGCTAATGTAGGAGCGGTGTTATTTTTGACAACACAAGGAGATGCGTATTTGGAGAAAATGACCGAAAAGGAAAAAGAGATTTACAACAAAGGTGAAATTGTGGAGCGAGGGAAAGTGGTGGAAGGGCATCGGGTGTATTCTACTTTTCATCCACCTGTCTATATGCGAAATTTATTTGAAAAGCATGCGAAGGTGTTGAAGCATATTCCTGGGGTGAAGAAGGAGTGGGGGATTGAGCAGGATATTTGGGTGTTGAAAAAAGAATTTTAGAATTTTAGACATTTGGAATTTTAAACGCTTCTCGTTCAATCGGAATTTTTTGAAATGAATTTTAATTTCCGTTTGACAAAACGTTTTTAAATATTCCAAAACTTATGAAAACAAAACTATGAAGGATTACAAGAAGCTCTCTTTTTGGTTAATGTCACACAAACTTGCAAAAGAAATTTATAAAGTGACAGAATCATTTCCAAAAACTGAAACTCGTGGAATTATTTCGCAACTTCGGAGATCATCATTGTCTATTCCAACGAATATAGTTGAAGGTTGTGGGAGAGAAAGTAAAAAAGAATTAAGACGCTATTTAGTGATAGCAAGTGGGTCAGCAGCAGAAGTTGAATACTTATTGTTCTTTGCTTTTGAAATTGGTTTTATCGATGAATCGGTATATTCTAATTTAAATGTGAAAATTTTGGAGTTAAAAAAGATGCTAACTTCCTATAAAAACAAAATACGATAGTGCATTTATAACAATTCAATTTCAATACAAAATATCATCAGGAAAGTAAATCGTCATTTGAAAGAGAAGCGTCTAAACATCTAAAAGTCTGAACGTCTAAAAATCTAGCTTCTACCGAAACCCATACTTATTCAACTCATCAAATCGAAATCCAAGACGAATACCAAAAGCTAAGCGATTCATGTCCGTAGGATTTAAATTGAGGTCATCCGTAGTAGCAAAACCAGCAGCATCAGAAGCCAACTTCTCCAGACTTTCCCATTCAGCATTGAAGGTCAAAATATAATTGAGGTACGGTGTTATGGTGAGGAATTCACTAATGCCGATATCCAAACCAGTACCAATACCGGCTTCATATACGATAGATTTTTGTGTTTCTGAAAATGTAGAAAATTCATAACTATTATTCATCGACCTCGCACCACCAATCAATTGAATGAACCATCCTTTTTTGATCACATTACCATCTTTCTTCCAAGTTGGACAATCACAATCGCCCTCAAAATCTAATGGATAAACATTCGTTTTTAAGTGAAGACCAAAATTATTTGAAGTATATTTTCCTTCTGCTGTGGATAAGTCGATATGTGGATTTACAAATTTAGAATTGAAAACAGCATAAGAAACCGTTGGAAAAAATTCCACTCTAAAATTCTTGAAACGAAACCAATAATCTAAACCAGCTTCAAGACCAAAATTTAAAAATTTATTTTCCGCTTCATTTCCATATTGTTCAATTGCAATTGATTCCCATTCTGGAACATCTTGATTTAAATAACTTGCAGAAATTCCAATTTGCGCTTGCACTTGAAAAGCAAGAGCGAATAATACAAGTATCAAAAATTGTCTCATGTTAATTTCTTTTTGAGTTATAAATCTAAAAACGTTTTAATAGAACTTAGAAAATTTGCCGACCTAATTTAAATTGAAGCTCAACTATATCTATAATCACGCATCAAAAGCTCAAACGTTACATTAGTTTCTTCAAAATTTTGAATGCTCCGTGTGAAACTAAAGAACTTACTGTATCTTCGCAATCTAAATTTTAACTATTGAAAACGAAAACACTCAAATCGAATAAAGTCAATGTCATCACTTTGGGGTGCAGTAAGAATCTGGTGGATTCCGAAAATATCATTACCCAACTAAAAGGAAATGACTACGAAGTGTCTCATGAAAGTAACGAACCGGCTGAGATAATCATTGTGAATACATGTGGTTTTATTGATTTGGCTAAAGAAGAATCGGTCAACACCATTTTAAAATATGCGGAAATCAAATCGGAAGGTGGCATTGAAAAATTATATGTCACGGGATGTCTGTCGGAACGATATAAAAATAATTTAGAAGAAGAAATTCCGGAAGTAGATGCCTTTTTTGGTACGATGGAATTACCGGGTTTATTGGCAAAACTAAATGCGGATTACAAACATGAGTTGGTTGGAGAGCGAATATTGACTACTCCCCAACACTTTGCTTACTTAAAAATTTCAGAAGGATGTAATCGTACTTGTAGCTTTTGTGCGATCCCACTGATGCGTGGAAAACATATTTCTCAACCGATAGAAGCATTGGTGAAAGAAGCGAAGAATTTAGCGAGAATGGGCGTGAAGGAAATTATGTTGATTGCTCAAGAATTGACCTATTATGGTTTAGATATTTACAAGAAAAGAGCATTGGTCGAATTATTGGATGCACTTTGTGAAGTAGATGGCATTGAATGGATTCGCTTGCACTATGCATATCCGAGTAAATTCCCAAAAGAGATTTTTGAAGTGATGGCGCGTCAACCCAAAGTGTGTAACTATCTGGATATCCCGTTGCAACATGCGAGTGATACCGTCCTTGAAAGAATGCGTCGTCAAATAACCCAACAAGAAACACGCGAGTTGATTGCTTATGCCCGTGAGGTGGTTCCTGAAATTACCATCCGTACGACGATGTTGGTTGGTTTTCCTGGCGAAACGGAGGAAGAGTTTGTAGAATTGTTGGATTTTATCAAAGACATGAAATTCGAAAGAGTAGGGGTGTTTCAATATTCTCATGAAGAAGATACTTCTGCTTTTGAAATGGAAGATGACGTTTCCCCTGAAGAAAAGGCGGAGCGTGCCAATCGTGTTATGGAAATCCAACAATCTATTTCTTATGATAAGAATGAGGCGAAAGTAGGAAAGATTCTAAAGGTTTTATTTGACAGAAAAGAGGGGGAGTATTTCGTCGGTCGTACAGAAGGTGATTCTCCTGAGGTGGATAATGAGGTGCTAGTGGATGCGAAGGAAAATTTTGTTCGCGTTGGTGATTTTGCGATGGTGGAAATTACGGAGGCTCGGGAGTATGATTTATTTGGTAAGGTTCACAAATAGAACTTTTTACCACAGTTTTTTTTGCCTGACGGCAAGTTTTTTTACCACATAGACCATATAGAAACATAGAGGCACATAGACTATGTTTCGTAAATTTTTAAACACAATATTTACACGCTCGCGTAAAATCTATGTGCCACTATGTTTACTTTGACGTCCCTCAGCACAGGCTTACTTTACTCTATGTGTTGAAAAAACTATTGTGTTAAAAAAAATCTATACGTTAAGATAAATTACTCATTTAAGATCAAGACCTTCCCCGTCTCAGAAAATTCAGTAGACGTCACTTCCAAGAAATAAACACCAGAAGCAACATCAAAATCAGCTGATATTTGCAGTAGTCCATTTTGATAGAATCCATAGTTGCGATGCATTGTCAAACGCCCATCGGTTCCAAATAATTTAACAGTAACAAATCCAGGTTTAGGTAAATTGACTTGGATAATATCTTGTTGAGATAGAGGATTTGGAAAAGTGAGATCATCACCTGTGAAAGGAGGTTCAGGTTCGAGCGCACTAACCGTATCCGCAAGTTGTAAATAAATGACAAAACCATCGTGATCAGAAACCCTTAAAGAAGTGTTGAAATTTTCTAAGTACTCGCTATAAAAATCTGCGTTATTACGAATGTAGATAACTTCATTGACCGATAAATTATCCAACTCTTGAACCGCAAGGCAGTGATCTAAAATTTGTGAATTTCCTCGAAATATGTAAGAGTATTGTTGATCCGGTGCAATAAAGTCTTTTGTCAAATTGACCATTGGTTGCTCCAAAACAGGGACGACCGGAAAAAGAGCACCTTCAGAAGGAGTTCCCATTATTTGATTGATGACATCTACATATCCATCAGAAAATTCAAATGCATTAAAATCTCCTAAGACAAATAAATTTTCATCTTGACGATCTTTGACCATGTTCGCAATTGAAATAGCTTGTTCATGTCTTTTTGTTCTTACAAAATTGGCATCACTACCTGTTATTCCATTTAAGGAGCGGATATGTACATTGATTAAAGAAATTGGAGTAGGGATGGGCGTATTTATTTTTGCTTCCAATAAATAGGGTGGTCGATCATGTAAAGTCCAACCAGTTGTACTCACTTCTTCGGTTACTCCTAATGGATTTGCGGTCACATTCGTCAATGTATTTCGCACTAAATACCCCAAACTGATTGATCCTGAAGAAACAAGATAAGCACTATATTCTATCTCAGGCACTGAAGCTTCAACTCGATCTGCTATATTTTCTAACACATTAATTCCTAAAACTTCTTGAAAGGCAATGATGTCCGGAGTCTTCATTTTATCGACAATATAATCTGCCATTTTTTGAACTCGATTGATATCACTATTTAAAAACAAGGCATTGATACAACCAATCGTTATTTCATCAGAATTTCTTTCTCGCGCATTAATTGTTGTATTGTTCGATTGAAAATCGGCTTCAGTTGCTAAAAATTCGTATTGTCCAAAAAATCCTTGAGACATAATACCTGTAGCATTTACGGTACTACCTGCTGCTAAAATGGGAACCGTTTGATACAACAAATCCAGCTCAAAGACTTCAGGATTTCCATCCCAAACTGGTAATCCGGGCAGGCCTGGCCACTCAATACCGGGTTCCCGAAATGGTCGTACATCGGCAGCAGTGATGGTTAAGAAACCAAACTCTGAAGTGGGCGCAGTAATGATCGCATCTTGTAATTCAACGTACATTCCCTCTACGCTTTCCAAATCGTGTACGTTATTTGGGAATTTGCCTGGAAAATTTTCATCAAAAATAATAGGGGTTGGCAATGGCGCATTGGAGGAAATAACGTTGACGACCAAACTATTATCATCAATTGTTGTTACATCATCAAATTCGTTGACAAAACCTTCAACAGAAACGATATCTCCTATTTGAACTTGAGGAGTATTGCCGGCATAAACAACGATACCATCAGAAGTGCTAGGGTCATTGTCCGAGTTGTTGGAGGTGGATTGAATATAAAAACGATTGTTGGTGATTGCAGTGACGACATTATTAGTGAGCACCACAAAATCATCGTCAAAGGGACTTGAGTTTCCATTCCCTTGTACTTCCCAGATTTCCAATGGAATTTGAGCATTCAATTGAAAACTGAATAAAAAAAGAAAAATAGCCAATAGAAAAAAATGATTCTCTCTCAATGTCGGATTAGCTCGTACCATGTTCACAAATTGAGTTTAGATTTATTATTTTTGAAAAAGTTCATGAAAAGCAAAATGATGACTACAACAACCAAGTCCACTTCTTTCTTTGAAAAAACAATTAATCCTTTTCTCCAATCTGGAGTTATTTTGTGTGCTGGGTTGGTAGTTATGCTACTTACAAAGTTACTAATAAACGTGGGTATCCTTCAGTTGTCGGATCGATTTCCGTATATGATTTCAGCGGCTTTTGTCTTATTCTATGCAATTTTCAATAGTATCTTTAGTCTTACTGCTGACGATATGAATAAATATTGGTTTCATTCAACAATTGCGTTTGCTGGATTGACAATAGCGTCCGCATTTTTAGCGTATATGTTTTGTGGAATTAAATTGGAAGAAGCAGGATCCTTCAAATGGATTTATACCGTTTTGGGTTTTTGCTATCTTGTATTTTTGTCCATTCTTCGAGGTATGAAAAGAATTGTGTTTTTGGCTCAACAAGAAGATCGGGAAATGGATGCACTAAAAAAATAATTTTATATGAGAACTTTAGTTTTAGTTTTAATAACTGGATTGTTTTTTATGTCTTGCAATCAAACAGATAAATTGTCTAAAGCAACTACCGATTGTAAGACTCAAAAAGAAACAAGTCAACCTATTGTTAACACAAAAAATAATACAATGGAAAAAATAGTAAAATCAGATGAAGAATGGAAGTCCGAATTGACAGAAATGGAGTATCATGTTTTACGCAACAAAGGAACTGAGCGAGCTGGAACAGGAGATCTATTGAATAACAAAGGAACAGGAACTTACATTTGTCGTGGCTGTG
The DNA here is from genome assembly GCA_937928575.1 of uncultured Saprospiraceae bacterium. Lineage (GTDB taxonomy): Bacteria > Bacteroidota > Bacteroidia > Chitinophagales > Saprospiraceae > CALDGQ01. The sequence continues at coordinate 10,609 of CALFWW010000110.1, forward strand.
GATTAGAATTGTTCGATTCTGAAACGAAATATGAGTCAGGATCCGGATGGCCAAGTTTTTATGCTCCAGTTAATGAAACCAATGTTGGTGAAAATACAGATAATTCACACGGCATGAAGAGAGTTGAGGTAGTATGCGCACGTTGCGATGGACATTTGGGACATGTGTTTCCGGATGGACCTCGACCTACAGGAATGCGGTATTGTATCAATGCGGTATCGTTGGATTTTACGTCGAAGGAGGAGAAGTAAAAGTATTAAGTATAAAGAAGTACAAAGACTATGCCCATTGCGTATGCACACGTATGCATATGCAATGGGCGTAGTCTTTTTACTAACTACTTTGTACTTCGTACTACTTAACGAAACCCAATATACCGCTTCTCATCCACCTGTCCTTCCATCAATTTAAAGTCAGAAACATCTTCCAGCTTAATGGTATGAATTTGAATCCAAGTCCGTTCTTCATTTGGTATTTCAGCCATTCTTAAATTTTGGCGACGGATTGTTTCATGCACAATTTTTCGGATCGTACGCGCATTACCGAAATACTTATGCTTATTCTCAACTAGCTTATTGATATATTCTAACAAATGTTTTTCAGCATTTTCTTCCAACTTCAATTCCTCATTGTCAAACATCCATTTGGTAATCGATAATAACTCTTCAGAACTATAATCTTTGAAATTAAACGTCTTATCAAAACGAGACATTAAACCAGGATTGGATTCAATGAACTCTTGCATTTCTTCCGGATAACCTGCAACGATAACCATAAATTCGCCTCGTTGTTGTTCCATTCTTTTCAATAGAGTTTCGATTGCTTCTTTACCAAAATCACCTGTGCCACCAGTATTTAGACCATAGGCTTCATCTATAAAAAGACCACCTCCAATTGCTTTGTCAATCACTTCTGAAGTTTTGATAGCTGTTTGACCAATATAACCAGCTACTAATGATTTACGATCGCATTCTACGAGGTGACCACGATCTAGAATTCCTAGTGCTTTGTATATTTGTACCAATAAACGTGCAACGGTTGTTTTACCAGTTCCTGGATTCCCCATGAAAACGGTATGTAACTGAAATAAGTTTTTGATATTCTTACCGATATCGCGATAGTATCTTACCAACTTAATCATCTCATCCACTTCTTGCTTCACATTTTCCATTCCGACCATCTCGTGCAATTGCGCCAATGAGTCTTGCAACAATGCTTCATCAACTGGCATCTGAACACTAATCGAATGATCACTGTTGAATACTTTTTCAATATCTTTTTTATCCAAGGTAGACAACGCTTCTTTTTCCATGTCGTCCACACTTTCTGCATTCGCCATCAAACGAATCGCCATACTTTGCTTCGCTTCTTCGATCACTCCGTTGATGAAACGTGCATTTCCAAACTGCTCATCTCTATTTCTATAAACTTCTACTAATTTCTTATGAATAATTTGCTTAGAAGCTTTGTTTAAAACAACACCTCTTTTGTTGGAGCAGTATTCAGCAATTTCCATCAATTCTTCAGGTGTATAATCCGGGAAATTTACAACATTTCGTAGACGGGATGTCAAACCAGGATTGGAGCTCATGAATTTTTGCATTTGCTCAGGATAACCTGCACAGATGATAGCGATGTCACCTTCTCCGTCCGATAGCTCCTTCAACAATACTTCAATTACTTCTTTACCAAAATCTTTTCCATCATCACCACGGTTGGTCAATGAATACGCTTCATCGATGAAAAGTATTCCACCTCTTGCTTTTTCGATGGCTTTCTTTACTTTCGGAGCCGTTTGTCCGATGAATTCACCAACAAGATCCGCACGACCCACTTCGAATACTTTTCCATGTGTCAACAGTCCAAGGGAATGGTAAATTTTACCCAACATATTGGCAACTGTTGTTTTACCGGTTCCAGGATTTCCTGTAAACACAGTGTGCAAATTAATCTCTTCATTATCATCCAGCCCTTTGTCTTTTCTGATTTTCAAAAATTTCAAATAAGTAGCTAACTCATTGATTTGTGCCTTTACAGAACCCAATCCGATGAGGGCATCCAATTCCGCTTTGGTATCTTCAAAAGATAATTTCTTACCACCCGTTGTCAGACTTGATGTACGTTCTTTGGTTGTTGAAAAAGCATGAGGTCCTTCTTGTTCAACATCTTCCTCACCGACCTCAAAAGGGATCACGGCAATTAACTGATCCATATAAATGACTTCCAGTGTATAGTTGTCATTGAACCAGTAACCGACATTATCAGAACCGTAACCAGTATCCAAAACGATCTCCTCAGGAAAATCTCGAATCTCCTTGAAGTAAGACATGAACGCTTTATGCTGTCCGGCATCGTTGTAAAAATTGAATTGCAATTCTAATGGAAACATATCTTCCTCGAGCAGATAATTTTCCAACTTCATTTCTACATTGACATATCGAGTGGTATCTTTTGCGAATGCTTTCATGTAGGTTCGCTTATCCATTGGCAACCCTTCTCGAGCACTTTCAAATAAACGCACTTCCTTAATTGAAAAATAAGGGTTGTCATCTTCTGCTACTTGGCCTCCATCAATCACATAGAAATAACTCGTGCCAACAGATTTGTCACCAATAAAAACTTCCCAACGATAAGTTCCTTTTTTCCACCAACCTGGATCGGGTGTGCCCCAACCTTCTCGTACATATATAATGTTACGATTCGGTGTGATGTAGATATTTTTGAAAAGTTCGCAAACTTGTTCTCCTGTTTTATAATTGGTGCAGACGAAACGTACTTTGGTTTCCCAATCGACTTCATCAAACATCTTGTTATAAAACGACAATTCGCAATATAGATATCTCGCTTCCGTCTCGTCAAAGACTTTGCGATACTTCTTTACATTTTGATATAGGTTTTCTTTTGATCCAAAAACCTTAATGTCTTTCAATTTAAAGTTTACACCAGGTATCTTCTCTTCATTCTTTAATAGCATAGGTTGTCTTCTCTTTGATATACCATTTACGGTTTGTGACTAAATCGTACATGGTATTTAGTGTTCATGAAAGCGGAGGTAGTAGTATAACTCCATATAATATTGTACCAATTATCTATTGCAGTAGAAATTGGGTCAAAAAATAAATGGGAGTAGAGAAGAGTGGGTGTTGTCGAAAATACCTAAGAATTAGGTACTTAGCATTGTACGAGAATCAAACGTGTATGTTTGAGAATTTTAAAATTTTAAGACTTATTTTTCAGCTAACTTTTGCTTGCGTTTTTTCTTTTGTTCGTTATTACTTTCATATAAAACATATCCTTCATATTTAACGGTGTCATTGTCAGCCCAGATGTCTTTACCGATATCGCAAAGGATGATCAATTCATCGTAAATTTTATTTCCTTGGATCGTTCTGTTTTCGACACCGATATCTCGATCTGCGATTTTATCTTGTTGAATATTCAAAGCATTTTCAAAAGTCTTGCAAGCATTGACTACTTTGCCGATTGCTGTTTCATTCAAACCAACATCCGCCAAAAAATCAATTTCTTTTCTTGCAACCCGAATCACTCGTCGACCACAAAACAACAATTGGGCATCACTCATATCACCCATTTTAGCGGTTCCAAATTTGCGATAACGACCCGACCGATTGCCAAATTTCATACTCACTCGTGTCATGATACTACGAATGGCTGTTTTCAACTTCTCAGCGGCCATGGTCTTCTTTTCTGTCACCACCATTTGATCACCGACCATTTCATCATCATCCGGTAGCTGTCTGAATTTCTCAACCTGATTAGCAAATCCTTTCAATTTGGAAGCACCATAACCGTATTTTATAAATTCTTTACGGTCTCGATTCAGCATTTTTAATTTTTCGACACATAATAAGTAAAGATCTGCGTCTGGGATGTTATACTTTCTTTGA
>CALFWW010000111.1 GCA_937928575.1 uncultured Saprospiraceae bacterium
TGATTTAATTATCAGTGCCGCCAGAAATGATGCGAAATTCAATATGGAATTCAAAGATAAAAGTAAAAATAGCTTGAAACTACTGATGGAAATGATGAATGAGAATTTCTTGAAAAATCGTGGTCAAAGTGGTGGACAAAAGTCTATTTAATAGTAATAAGTATTAAGTACAAAGTAGTCACGAGGATATGTGATACTTTGTACTTCAAAACATTATCAACAAATAAATTGGCGCAGAATTTTGTAGCGGGTGGCCTTGGCATTAAAGATTTCTCGTTAAGAAATTTAGAAGTGTGGAGTAAGGAAAAAAGATCGCTGTTTGAGCCACTGAAAGTGTTGCGAGTTTCGATATGAATGAATGGTTCGCTTGCGAATCAAAGGTCGTAAACCGACCTTTGAAATGAATGAACTGAAACATCAGTTTCAGCATATTCATTCATCAAACATTACTTGTAATTTAAAGCCATGATTTTTTTGCTTCCTATTCGACAAGCTCAAGGCAAGCTGTTTTTTCATCAAGGAAAAAATGATGATCAAGAAAAAATAAAGTTGTAAATAATACTTCTTTTGTAAGAGAAAAAAGGTGAAAGTCTGTTAATGGAATTAAAGTGACTTTTGCAGACAAATACTTGTTTCTTTCTACTCTATACTTTATACTTCCTACTAAAAGCATGATAACACTTAATAAAATAAAACCTACCCCACTCTCAAAGGAATCCATCAAGATTTCTCAAATGTGGGATAAGGACATCAAATTCAAAAAAGGTAAATACTATCTCATCAAAGCTCCATCAGGAACTGGTAAGACGACTTTGATACACCTATTATATGGTATGCGTAATGACTACCAAGGCACATTATCCATTGATGGTCGGGATGCAAAAGACTTTGATGTAGACGATTGGTCCAATCTCCGTCAGCAGAAAGTATCTATTGTTTTTCAAGATTTAAGATTATTTGGAAAATTGACTGCAAGGGAAAATATCCAACTAAAATGGGAACTCGGGTCTCCAATCAAACAAGGAGAAATCAATGAGATGGCTCAGACTTTAGGAATCGCCAATATTCTGGATAAACCGTGTGAAATATTGTCCTATGGGCAGCAACAGCGGGTCGCCATTATTCGTGCCCTATGTCAACCTTTTGATTTCTTATTATTGGATGAGCCTTTCAGTCATTTAGACTTGGATAATATCAGGATTGCCACAGATGTAATTGTACGAATTGTTAAGAAAAACAAAGCTGGATTGATCCTAGTAAGCTTGGGTCAGCCTTTTTACTTTGATTATGATGCTGAAATAGAATTGTAGTTCTATTTGGAACGAAAGTCATTTGAAAAAACGTTAGTAATTCGCTTCAAATTTCTTGATAATTTCTCGTAGAATAGTATATATTTGCGGTGCTTAAGAACAATGGTTCTTTTTATAAGCAATTTTTAAGCGAAAGTAGCTCAGCTGGTAGAGCACGACCTTGCCAAGGTCGGGGTCGCGGGTTCGAATCCCGTCTTTCGCTCGATTTAAACCTTCAGTAGTGGAGGTTTTGTTTTTTGAGGTGCTTATTTTCATTAATAAGTCCTTATACCAAAACAGGATGCCCGAGTGGTGGAATTGGTAGACACGCCGGACTTAAAATCCTGTGCTCTTCGGGGCGTGCGGGTTCAAGTCCCGCCTCGGGTACAAAGCCTTCCTTTTTAGGAAGGCTTTTTTTGTTTTAAATAAATATTACCCCGTTCAATATTCACCTTTCCCCATTCTTTCAACATTTAATCATTACCCTCAAGGAGTAAACACAACAATACTACTACTAACCGCATTGTAAATGTAAAAGATATCTTCATTGGGATCTGAAGCCATTACTTCAGAGGTAACGGGAAGATTTCCTAAAATCGCAAAATTTTCTCCATTATAATATTGATCTTCTCCAAGTGCAATTGAACCATCCGCGTTCGCTGCATAGATATTGTCTGGAAAAGTTCCAAGTGTAGATTGTAAGTTATTGGCTAGGATTTTCTGCTTTCTGAAGAAGATATATTGGCCATCATGGGTGATAAAAGATCCCCTTTGTGCAGATCCAGAACTTGACTCGTCGACTTCATTAAGTGAATTTCCACTATCCACATTATATCTGTATACTTGAGATCCAGATGAACCAGATTCTGCAGCATAAAGAACCGTTCCTGCAAGATTTGTAAATAAATTAGGTCGGTAAATTGAGGCTCCGTTTGATAAATTCACTCCAGTTTCAGCATTCACAATTTTGATGCTATTCCATTGATCTTCGCTGGTGAATGCTAATCGGTTGTTAGACAATGCTGCAATCCGATATGGATTTCCATCCCAAGTCCCTATATCCGGATCTACAAAAAAACTAAAACCAATTTCTTGGGTATTTAGGTCTACGACATTAATTTGAGTACTTCCAAAATTTGCAATATATAATTTATCTCCATCCAGATTAAGATCTAAATCTACAGGGCTTGATCCAACATCAATAGTTTTTGTCAAGGCTCCTAAATCTGTATTAATAAAAAGTAAAGCGTTGTTGACTCGATCGACTGCATATATAAATGGACGATTTGGATCGACCATCATCTTCTCAATTTGAGTACCGACTGCTATTGATACGCCCTCAAAAGGTAAATATTGAGCATTACTTAACCTTTCTTGTCCATTGGAAAGTGTAAGGCCAATTTGATAGTAATAACCCGTTCCTATCTCTACCGTGTTGTCTACATAAGTCGTCGTGTTAATGTCATTTATTTCCTCGATCAATTGATAATTATCCTGATTCGTTTCAGACCGATAAACTTTATAACTTGAAAAAGAAGATTCATCTGATACCGACCAGTTTAATTGAATTGCCGTAGAAAGTCCTTGCAACGGATCTAATACAACACTATTTGGAATATCTTGCACTTCTATCTGAATAACAGCTCCTCCAATAAATCCATCCGAATCGGTACCTCTTACCTGTATCGTATGAGCTCCCTCTGATAAATCACTGACCGTAATATTTGCATTTCCACTAGGTGATGCAGCTGCTGTGGATAACAATCCATCTACGTCACTCGTCCATTCTAGGCTTATATCTTGCGGATTATCTACATCATCTGCAACAGAAATCGAGAATACTGTTTCTGCATCAATATCAACTATCGTCCCATCGAGAGGAGAAATAAAATCTATAATTGGATTCGGCACTGCACCCGGCGATAATTCAATCTCAACTAAAGTGACTTGCCCATTATTGACAAAAGCAGCTCCTGTGCCTATACCAAAATCGGAATGAAAAGCAGTGACTTGGTAGGTGGTTGGTTCGATGTCTTTTAAAATTACGGCCCCTGATAAGTCTGTTTCATAAATATCTGTTTGGGGCATCGTTAAGACATTGGCATTCGGTATCTGTCTACCGCCTTCACTTATTGTCACTAAGATAGAACCAAATTCTGAGTCATAAGTTGGTTGGTCATCTTGCTTGCATCCTACAAACAATATTGAAATAAGGAATAAAATTAATGCCTGAAAATTTGGTTTCATCTCGTTAATATTTATTTGATTCTTTATTGCTTTTGAGCATTTAATACAAATTGAACTATAAAATAGCGGGCTTTCTATGAGAAAAATTTCCAAATCTCTTCGTTGGAAAGCCCTGTCTGCTTGGCGCATCCAGGCAGGCTCGATAGCCCAAAGGGGATACTTGCGTTTTCCGCCTTGACCTTTGAAAATTTTTC
>CALFWW010000112.1 GCA_937928575.1 uncultured Saprospiraceae bacterium
TAACTAAGGCTATGTTTACGTTTTTCGCCTTAATCTCAATAAATTTTTCCTCCATATAATTTGCAAGCCCTTTTGTAGTACAAGCCAGCGCCATTTTAGAATACAATCTGTATAAAAGAAAGTTTTCTGTCCTAAAATCAAAACTTAGCCGTACTAATTTCAACTTTTATAACAATTCTTTTTCTTTCAGTCTCACGGAAGTGCACAAAACATCGTCCTTTTATACTCTATAAATTTTACAATTACAACTTAATTCAAACTCTCCGATAAATTCTAGACTCCCAAGGTTTCAATGTCAGCTTATCTTCCGGCTTTACTTTATAATTCGAAATATCAAGTTGCAATTCTTTCAAGTCACTCATCTTTGGAATTTCATATGCCTTCTCACTCATGTTGTGGATGATAAAATAAAGTCCGTTTTCATCATAGCGATAATAAGAAAATAGGTCTTGATGATCTTGTCCCACTTCTTGAAAAGCACCAAAAATTAATGTTGGATGTTCTTTTCGATACAACAACATTTTTTGATAGTGGTAATAAATAGAATTTTTCTTTTCTAAAGCGCTTTTTACATTTATGTTGTTATAATTAGGGTTTACTTTCAGCCAAGGTGTTCCTGTTGTGAATCCTGCATGTTCGGTATCATCCCATTGAATGGGTGTCCGGACATTGTCTCTTCCCTGAATGTGGAGAATCTTCATGAATTCGTCATGTGACTTTCCTTTCTCGATCCATTCTTTATAAAAATTGTGGGTTTCAACATCTCTGTAATCTTCAATATTATCGAACGCGACATTGGTCATTCCGATTTCTGATCCTTGATAAATGCAGGGTGTTCCTCGCATTGTCAAAATGAGATTGGCTAATAATTTCGCGGAAGGGATTCTGTACTTCTTGTCATTCCCCCATCTTGATACCGCTCTTGGAAAATCGTGGTTGTCCAAAAAGATATTGATCCATCCATCCTCCCCAATCGCTTCATCCCATTCTCTAAACACTTTTTTGAAATCAGTCAACGTGACTTCTTTGACCGTATCAAATTTTCCTTCATCACCATGATCCATAAACATATGTCCAAAGTGAAAAATCATACTGAGTTCTCCCCTATCTTTTCCAACATACAAATTGGCGACCTCTTTGGTGATCCCAGGACCTTCCCCGACAGTCATCATATCGTACTTGGACAATACTTGGGTGTATAGGTCTTGCAAAAACTCGTGCACTCTTGGCCCATTGGAATACACTTCTTCAATTGCTTTGTTGAAATTGCTAAAATCCGCATCGGCAAATTCCAGTCTTTTTGATATCAATGGAATCACATCCATACGGAATCCATCAACTCCTTTGTCCAACCAAAATTTGACGACATCAAAAACTTCTTCTTTTACTTTTGGATTTTCCCAATTTAGGTCTGGTTGTTTTTTTGTAAATAGATGTAGGTAATACTCACCCGTTTTTTCATCCAACTCCCATGCACTTCCACCAAAAAATGATTTCCAATTATTGGGAGGTCCGCCGTCTTTACCTGGTTTCCAGAAATAGTAGTCGCGATATGGATTGTCTTTTGAAGCGCGGGATTTTTCAAACCAATCGTGCTCATCAGAAGTATGGTTGACTACTAAATCCATCAACAATTTCATTCCTTTATCATGGAGCGTTTTTAGCAATTCATCCAAATCATTCATGGTCCCAAACTCTGTCATGATGTTTCTGTAATCAGCAATATCATATCCGTTGTCATCATTGGGGGAAGAAAAAACAGGGCTCAACCAAATAATATCTACCCCTAAATCATGTAAGTAATCTACTTTTTCAATGATCCCTCTGAGGTCTCCAATTCCATCTCCGTTGCTGTCATTGAAACTGCGTGGATAAATTTGATAAATGACACTTTCTTTCCACCATTTTTTTTCCATCTCTTTTCTAAATTATTGGGTTTGTAATAATTTCAAAAATAACAAAATTCAAAAACTATATTTAATGATTTAATGTCTCTGCATTTTTGGAACTCGACTGATTCATGTGCTTGAAAATAAAATAAACCAAAATCCCTATTGCCAATAATCCCAATCCAGCCAACGCTTGTTTAGGTCTTTCAATCAATGTATTGACAACAAATGCAGCAGAAATTAAAATGAATAGGAGCGGTACGATTGGATAGGCAAAAGTTTTATAAGGTCGCTCGACATCCTTCCTATTTCTTCTGAAAATAAAAATACTGATGGCCGCCATCGTCATGAATACAATATCCATGAAGGTGACATAAGTAATTAGATTATGAAAAGTTCCCCAGAAAAATAACAAACAGATTGCCCATCCTGATTGAAGCATCATTGCATTGGCAGGGGTTTTAAATTTGGGATGAATCTTTGCCAATCCTTTAAAGAACACGCCATCTCTCGCCATTGCAAAATAAATTCGTGGAGCGGACATGGTGTAAATACTAATGGTTCCAAAAATAGAAATAGCGATCATGACTGCAACTAATTTACCGCCTGAAGGAATCAAAGTAGACACAGCATCGCCTGCTACTCTTTCAGTCCCAGCAATGGTCCCAACCGGTAATAACATCATGTACGCTAAATTGATCAAGATGTAAACAACGGTAACGATAATTGCTCCATAAACCATCGCCCGGGGTACATTTCTTTTCGGATCAATCGTCTCTCCTGCTAAATAGGAGGCATGATGCCACCCGCCAAATGACCAGAGGACACCAATTAAAGCAGCCAACATTGCGCTCATTAAATTATCTGGCGAATTCGAAGTCAAAGAAAAAGATAGCGGTATTTTCTCCGCATTGTAAAATAGGAATCCGGCAACTACAATTGCCATCATCGCTGCCAGTTTGAGTCCCGTAAAAATATTTGAAAATAATTGGCTGATGTCTACGCCAAATATGTTGATTCCCGTTAACAAAATGATGGTCAACATGGCCAAAATAATTTTTCCGTTATCTCCTAAATCAATAAAGAAGGTCATGTATTCTGCAAATGCCAATCCCAATGCTGCCAATGCACCTGACGTGATTACTAAAAGTGTCACCCAACCATAAAGAAATGCAACGAGTTCCCCATAAGCTTCTTTGAGAAAAACATAAACCCCACCTGCTTTTGGAAACATCCCTCCTAATTCTGCAAAAGTTAATGCACCCGTCAATGCAATGATACCTCCTAACGTCCACACAATTAAAATCAAAGTCGCATTTGGAACTTCTTGTGCAATCTTTGCCGGTGTAACAAAAATACCAGAACCAATACAGGAACCTATCGCAATCATAGTGAGTCCGTATAGCGTCAGTTTTCTGTTTAGTTGTGGCATGTTGTTTTGTTTTTTCGTTATCCTTCCGTTTTCCGCTGACGACCATCCATATGCAAACGCGCTCATGTACGCTCATGTGCCCTGACGTGCTTCTACGTATAGTTGTCAGCGAAAACGGAAAGCCTGTCTGGCAGTTCGCCAGAACAGATAGGCAAGCTAAGCAATGCGAACGGAAAACGGAAAACGTCTATTGCCTAGTCTTCACTTTCTGTAAAATATAGTCACCAATTTTATTACCTTGATCCAAACCTAAATCAATCGCAGGTCGGTAATGAATACCTCCATATAATCTACTGATGGCTGCTTCTTCCGCTGCTTGATTAAAAGATGTAAATTTTCTTTCTGGCAAACCGTACTCGACTTCTACATCATCTGTGTAGGCAAAGTTAGGTCCATAAAGTGATGTCAAAATAGTAGAAGAACATCCTGATACAACACTGTGTCCGCTGGTGTGTTCTGGGAATGGAGGTGTCTGCAAAACGGGTAACCAATCTTCATCAACATAGGTATTGATTACAGTTTCGGGACGGATCAAACCACTTCTATATTTCTCATCCCAACAAGATATAAACGCATCCATCAAGCCTAATGAAACTAAGGCGTACGATTCAATGGTTTTCATCATGTCTGCTTCTGCTTTTTTGGCAGCTATCGCTGTAATACCAATCCAATGACCGCCAGGCGTTATCTTTTTTGTGGCAAACATTACATGTCCGCTATGATGTGAGACATAAGGATTGCAATCCCAGAAACTAGCAATCTCTACTTCTTCTTCGGTTTTATTTTTGACCACTTCATATACTTCCATCAAGTCTTTATAGAACTTACTGTTTTTATTTTTTATATCATAAGGAGCCGGTGGACCAGGATTGAATTGATTAGCAGATTGCAAAACATAAGGCCTGATTTCCTTCCAATGAGGTTCTATTCCATCCATATAATCCGGTGGAGTTGGTTTCCATTTTGAAGGATCTTCTGTTATGGTGTACTTGGGATAAGTTCTGGTTTCTTTGTATTTGTCTTTATCTGCCCAAGCCAAAATATGATCACTTACTTCTTGACCATATGCAATCGAACGATCGTAAACAGCTTGTGGGATATTGATATCTTTAAACTTTTGAAACACCTCATTTTCAAATGCTTCCATTTTATCCTCTGAAAAAATAAGTGTTTTTCCAGTCTTGGTAAATGCATAAACACTCGCTAATGGAAAACAATATTCAACATCTTGGTCAGGTTGAGGTAAGGTTTTTAAACCATTGAGTTGTCCAGCAAAAGAATTGTAAGTAGGGTAAGCATGTAGCAGTGCTTCATATGCCGCAATACTTGGATAGGAATAAACTCTGGATGCAACGGGTGGCGAAAAAATATCATGCACAATAATATCCGTTAATTGCTTCATCGCATCGTGCATAAAGACGGCTTGTGCTGATTCTTTTTGGAATTCAGGATTGTTTATTTTACAACTTTGGGATAATAAAAGTAGCAGTAAAAAAAATATTGGGAAGTTGATTTTCATTCAATTAATTTTCTGCTAAAATAAGTTTTTAATGAGGATTTTTCTATTGAATTTGAGAAGAAAGAAGGGGAATTTTGAAGTGTTTACTTACCAAAAGCTATTAGGTTATTGTGTTCAAAATATTCAGCATAATTGGAGGTACTTTCGTAATCTTGTCAAATCAATCTTACGCAAAAATCTATGTTGAGAGAACTCAGATTTCTCCGCAGCTCGCTCACTTAAGCCAATACACGGTCGAAATTTAAAATCCTACCAATCTCTTGATTCTTCGATTCCATAGTCTGGACGAGTACGACGCCTATACTCAGAATAACAAGAGGTTCATTTTACATTATTCTGATCTGATAAAAATTGGTTTACGCTTAATTTTAACTTTAGAAAATCCTTATTTCATTTAGGGTAAAAAATTGAATAACCATATCATCAGAGGTTTGAAATTAAGTCAGCTTTAGACCAACTACTGATAATAAGTATAACTTTCAATCTTGTCATTATTATTCACGATCATAATGATATTACCATTTACTGTTTTTACTTTTTGAATGTCGCGCACTTCTCCTGCTAATTGCAGACCTGATAATTTAGATGGAATAGGTGTGAAATTACTTTTTCCATCCCCCTTTAGCAACAAACCATAGCTGGCATCATATCTTCCAACCTCTGGTTTCGCTTTATACAAATTTCCTCCTAACAATATATCTTCATTTCCATCTAAATCAAAATCATCGACTAGAATCGCATAAATGGGTGCATATTGTGATTCAATTGGCAAGGCTTTCACTTCAAATGAACCTTTCTTATTCAACAACAAAGCAGAGTTCATGTAACAGGCTTTGTGCTCGATTGCGTCTTTTAATTCTTCAGGCGAAAAAATATCATGAATAGTTTGATTTGCATAACGCTCGTATTTGACATATTTCTTTTTGAGTTTTGGTATTTGCTGAATGAGATCATGACGCAATGCCATTGGATAGGATGCTTCACCATTGAAACAACTAATAACTTGTTCCACAGAACCATTTTGATCAAAATCCTTGGTGATCATGGTAATTGGCCGATCTTTTTCTGCTTTAAATCTGGAATTCAATCCATGATTTCCCAACACAAAATCAATTTGTCCATCCTTATTAAAATCACCGGATTGGATGGTATTCCACCAGCCAGTTGAATTGGGTATTTCATTTTTTGTAAATTTGTTGTTCGTATTTTTAAATATGGTTATAGGTAGCCACTCTCCAACTACTATCAAATCAACATCTTCATCATTGTCGATATCCGCCCAAATCGCGTCTGTAATCATCCCATAATTATTTAGATCGGGTGCAATTTGTTGAGTTATATCTGTAAATTTCCCTTCTCCATCATTTTCCAAGATATAACCGTTGCATGGAAATCCATATAAAGTTGGTTTCAATCGTCCTCCAATAAAAATATCTTCATCTCCATCCTTATCAAAATCTGCTATTTTTATAGTCGAAGTACTTTCAAAATGCTCAATCGGTAACGCATTCTCAGATTTTTTAAACACTGCATTTCCATTATTTAAGTACAATCGATCATTTAAAAATTCTGAGTCTTCACTAAACTCATTACCACCACTACTGACGTACAAATCCATATCACCATCTTGATCAGCATCGAAAAAAACTGCATCTATGTCTTCTGCGTTTTTATCCACTTCAAATACTGGTTGCTTTAAAGGTCTGAAACTACCATTTGGATTTTGAAGATAAATGATTCCAGCCTCCCCTTTTGCGCCACCAATAAAAACATCTTCCAAATCATCTTGATTGATATCCGCTTTCGCCAATCGTGGTCCTTCTGCTGATAACATGTGAAACAACAAACGATCTCTATTAAAATCCACAAATTGATTTTCTTTGTGGGTATGATCAATTGCGTTTACAGGATCAATTTTTTCAAACAAGGTAGTTACAGTTGGTTTCCCAGTTTTGACAAAACCACGAACAGAAGCATTTTCATCCACAACAATTAGTTGATTCGCTTCTACATTGGTAAATTTTGTCAATCGATTATCCGGCCAACTGATGACAATTGAGTCAATCAAATCATGATGACCGATTCCAAAATTAAGTCTTGAATCAACGGACGATTGAAATCCACGAATCGGCATTTGTTCTTGCATCATCTTTTGGTCACCAATATATATTTCGACCTTACTTCCAACAGCCTCTGTATTTTTACCTTTTCCTTGCAAATTCAATTTGATGAAATTATTACCACTTGATTTATTTTGATAAATGAAAGGAGGCATGTTGACGTTATTAATAATCAGATCCAGATCCCCGTCATTGTCCAGATCTCCATATGCTGCCCCATTTGAAAAACTTGGGGTAGCGATTCCAGCTGCTTCACTAATATTTTCAAATTGTAACTTGCCATTATTCTGAAACAAATAATTTGGAACTGGATTGGAAGGTATTGCGTCTATTAATTGTTGTAAATCAATTCCATCTTTAGTGCTTTCGTTGGCAATGTAGTTGATATAATCTTGATTCATCAAATCTTTATAAATACCATTGGCAATAAAAATATCTTTGAATCCATCATTGTCATAATCTGCCATAAGTGACCCCCAACTCCAATCTGTCGCCTCGACATCTGCCAATCGACCTACCTCGCTGTAGGTTTCGTCTCCATTATTGAGGTGTAACATATTTCTGGTAAATTGGTGATAATATCCCTTTGAAAGATTCAGTTGATAACGCCCCCATCCTTCAAATGCGGTAGCTGTCTTAATTCGTTTTTCTGTATCTGGTAACATTTCAGTTACAAAAATATCGAGTTGTCCATCATTGTTGATATCTGCAATATCAGCCCCCATCGATGCTCCTGAAATCGAGCGCATTTGTTCTTCCAAATTTTCAGTGAAGGTGCCATCTCCATTATTGGTATAGATGTAATCTCGTTCGAAGAAATCATTGGAAACATAAATATCTTGCCACGAATCATTATTCATATCACCAACAGTTACTCCCAATCCAAAACCGATCAAACTTCCATAGATACCCGCTTCCTCTGAAATGTCAATGAATTTCCCATTTACATTTTTGAAAAATTTATCCCCACCCACTTGATCCCGAACCGATCTTTGATTTTTCTTTTGATTAAAACTTCCAATCGCCTGATACGAATTATTGAGCAAGTACATATCCAGATCTCCATCTTTGTCATAATCAAAAAATGCAGCATGGGTGGAATAACCCTGATCCGCCAATCCATACGCTTCCGCCATTTCCGTAAATGTATTGTCACCATTGTTGATGAATAATTCATTTTGTTTGTTGTCTCCCTCGATGTCTCCGGAATTGCAAACATAAATATCGATGAATGTATCTCCGTTTACATCTGCCATGCACACACCTGTAGACCAAGAGCGCTCACCTCCTACCCCAGCCGATTCTGTGATGTCCTCAAAAGTGAAATCGCCGTTATTCAGATATAATTTATTGGAAACTCGATTGCCGGTGAAGTAAATATCAAACCACCCATCTTGATTGACATCACCGATTGCGACGCCTCCTCCATTATAGAAATTTCGGTAGGTGTAGATATTGAATTCTTGGTCGTACGTTAATTGATTGTTGAAATCGATGCCAGCTGCCTTATTGTCAATCGCTGCAAACCGAGGCCCTGAAGTGGGCGTCTCTATAACATCTTGCTTACATGCAATGACATTCAACAGGAGGATAGTAAATAGAATTACTTTACGACTTAACATCTTTTTTTAGGATAATCGTTTGTTCAAACTTTTATGGCAATAATGAAGTCGCAGATACTGGATTTAGATTTATCCGAAAACCTTTGCGCTAGCTGAAACTTTTAGCAATCGCAACTTTTCATTATTCATACCTATTAATAGATACGATTCATTCCCAATTTTGATGCTTTTGATGGTTCTTATTTGTCCTTTTATGATTAAATCTTGGTTTTTCAGTTTGGAAAATTTTCCTTCCCCTTGATTTAATACCAATGTTCCATAATCAGCATCCAATCTTCCCATTTGAATATTGTTGTCATAATAGTTGCCTCCCAAAAGAAAATCTGGTAAATCATCCCCATTGATATCCATCGAAAAGGCGTCGTTGTAACTTGTGTATTGCAAATTATCTGGTAAATCTTGTAGGGTGAAATTGAGATTCCCATTATTGATCAGTACCGCATTTGACATGTAATCAGCTTCGTGTATGATCGAGCCACCCAGTTTATCGCCAAATAAATCTTGTAAATTGGCTTGCGCAAAATCTTTTGCATACAAATATTTTTTCTTCAAAAACGGCATTTGCTTTTCCAATTCCATCTTATTAGAAAACGGGATTTCTTTATTTTGCAAATGGTAGCTTAGTACTTGTTCTTTCTTGCCATTGTCATCGTAATCATTATAATACATTTTGACTGGCTCGTCTTTACTTGCTTTTAGTCGACTATTCAAACCCAAATTTCCAGCTAAAATATCCAAGTCTCCATCATGGTCGATATCTATAGGAAATGCAAAATTCCACCAACCTTTTTCATCAGTCAAATTTCTTCTTTTGAATTGATTATTCGATTTTTCTAACAATACTATTTCTCCCCATTCCAATGCTAACAACAAATCAGTATCACCATCCGAATCGATGTCCGACCAAGAAGCATCCTTTACCATTCCAATATCTTGTAAATCTTTAGAATATTCTTCCGTCTTATCTTCAAAAGTCCCATCTCCTTTATTGATGTAAAAATAAGAAGTCGGAATTGAGCCATATGCCCATGGCACGGTTCGACCACCAAGGAATACATCTATTTTACCATCGCTATTTATATCTTGCAATTCGACACAAGAAAATGTCATTGTCATGTTAGGAAAAGCATCTTCTACTAATGTCAATTCTCCTTTCGAATTATTGAGATAGACCCGAGGGGTATTCCATGGGCTTTTATTGTACCATTCATTTCCAGCACCGATGACCAACAAATCATTTATTTGATCTCCATTTAAGTCAAGAATTCGTGCATCTACATCTTCATAAACACTGTCTCTTTCCAAGAATTTGAATTGCTGTTTTTCAAATTTTCCAGACTTTGTTTGATAATAAATCATGCTTCTTTTACGCTTGGCTCCACCCAGAAAAAAGTCTTCCAATCCATCACCATTCAAATCACCGACTGCCAATGCAGGTCCTTCTGAACTTGAACTGTGAGGAATCAGTGGCTCTCTATTGAACTCAACATATTTGTTTTCTTCATGAATGGCAGCAGGCATGATTTTGTCCGTTTCATCCAACAAAATCGGATCTCGTTTTTTGGCAACATGTTTATATTTTGGCAATCCTTTTTTATAAGTGAATTCAGTTGTTTGATTCAAAGTCGGTTGTATTTCTTCATAAGTATGATCCGGCCATATCAACAGAATGGATTCAATTTCATCTGCATTTCCTACTCCAATATGCATTGGAATTTCCATACTGGATTGAAAGCCTCTTGTAATTGATTTTTCATAGGTAATAACTTCATTTTTCTTATGCACCAATACTTTTGCACCAATTGCATTTATGTTGTTAGAAGCACCTTTTAATTTCAACTGAAAATATTGGTTGTCATTATTTTGTTGCTGAACATTCTCATAAAGAAAAACTCCTTCATCGATATTATTGGTCACAATATCTAAGTCCCCATCATTGTCGAGATCGGCATAGATAGCACCATTGGAGTAACTGATTTTGTTGTTGGCGACATTATTTTCTAGGTCTTCAAATTTCAAATTTTCGCCATTGCGATAGAATTTATTTTTCAATTTAATCTCTGGCAACTTATCAATCATACTGAGGTCGGACTTGTCCAATTTATCATTTCTGATTCTCCATTGAATATCATCATCACTCATAAAGTTGATATAATCAATGTCATTCATTCTTTTGGGAATCCCATTTGAAATGAAAAGGTCTTTTTTCCCATCATTGTCAAAATCTAAAAATAGAGCACCCCATGACCAGTCGGTCGCATGCACGCCAGCGTACATAGCAATCTCGCTGAACGTATTGTTTCCATTATTTAATTGTAGACTATTTTTAGCGTATTGATGATTGTATCCAAAACCTAATTTGAATTGGAAAATTCCATAAGCATCTTCCCCTTCCGACTTTTTCAAAATATAAGGATCTTCCGGTAGCATATCTAAACTAATGATTTCTGGATACGCATCATTATTGAGGTCGGCAATATCTACTCCCATCGAAAATCTGGAAGTGTGCATCATTTGTTGGGTTAATTTTTCTGTGAAAGTTTTATCCCCGTTGTTGATATAGAGATAATCATTTTCGTGAAAGTCATTACCGATATACATGTCTTGATCTCCATCCAAATCAATGTCAGCATTTGCAAGACCTAACCCATATCCAATGACGGTACTATAAATCCCTGATGCTTTACTGATCTCTTTAAATTTTCCACCGATATTTTCGTAAAACTTATCGCCACTTAAAGTATCGTATTTATTTTCAAAAGATTTTCTTTTTCCAAAAGTGCCGTTGCCATGAAGACTGTGCATCATTTGATACAAATCCAAATCACCATCTTGGTCAAAATCAAAAAAAGTAGCTTGAGTACCAAAACCTGAAATATCCAAACCATATTTTAAAGCCTCTTCTTTGTAAATCGGAATCCCATCTTTAATTTCCTGACAGACATGTAATTGGTTGCGACCTTTCAACATTTTAAAATCACCTACCTGCGAAATATAAATATCTAACAACCCATCGTTGTTGATATCAACAATACATACCCCATTTGACCAAGCATTGTCTTGTACGATATTACATTGTTGGGTTACCTCTTCAAATTGCAAATCGCCTTTGTTTAAAAACAATTGATTGGCTCCTTGATTTGCGGTGAAAAATAAATCGACTTTCCCATCATTGTTAAAATCTCCAGCACCGACTCCACCTCCGTTGTAGAAATACATGTACTTGAAGATGTTCAATTCCGTATCCAAAATCAGGTCATTGGAAAAATTGATTCCAGTTGTACTAGCGGATAACAATTTGAATTGAGGAACTCCGGTGATTACATTTGATTGTCCTCCTCCACAAGCTGCGAGGAAGCAAACACAAATGAAGAGACCTATGTAAATGTTGTTATTTCTCATTTATGTTTTAGTTCAATTTATTTAATGGAATAAAGATAAGGTTTGCCATTATTTACCAAAGCGATGAAATGATCTTTCCCTTGAATGTTGATAATTTCGGCAGCTCGTACTACCCCTTGGATGTTGAGACCGCTTACTTCATTTTCCACTACTTTATAATTTATAGAATTGGGTTCGTTGAGCAATACTTTACCTCGACAACCGTCGATCATAGAAAATTGGGGTAATAAGTAGGTGTTATTTCCTGCCAAAATAAGATCTTCTAATCCGTCTCTGTTGACATCATATCCGTTGATCGTATTCACACTTGACATTTGGATTGCTGGGTTCAACTTGGTGACTTTAAAATTTCCATTGCCCAAATTTTCTGCCATTAAGGAACTCAAGTTATTTACTTTTTTGATAATAGAAGTTTCTAACAATTCTTTGGGGAATAAATCTCGAATACTTTTTTTAGCATATTCAGCATGGAAGATATTCTCTTTTTTCAAACCCGGTAGTTGATCAATCAAATCTCTTTTTACAAATACAATTTTATCTTCTCCATCAATTCTTTTAGTGATAATTTTTTCTACTGATCCATTTTTGTCAAAATCATTGATCCATAAGAACAATGGATTTTCTTCTGTTGCTTTTAGGTAAAAATTCTCTCCGATATTTCCGAAGATTAAATCTTGGTCACCATCTCCGTCTTTGTCAGTGGCATAAACGGATTGAAACCATCCTGATTCTTTGGAGAGATTGGTTTCTATGATTTCAAATTTATTGGACGTAAATGAAAGAATTTTTGGTGCCATCCATTCTCCGACCAGTACTAATTCCTTTCCTTCATTTGGCAACACATCTACCCAAATTGCATCGGTGATCATCCCTGCCATTGACAACTCGGGTACAATTTGTTGCGTTACATCTAAGAATTGACCTTTCCCATTATTTAAATAAATAAAACTTCCTGGACTGATCCCATAATTACCTGGTACAGACCGCATTCCTGCAAACAAATCTTGATCCCCATCTCCGTCAATATCGATGGGTAGTAGTTTTGCGGTATTAAAACTAATCGGAGGCAAGGCATTGAAATTGATCTCGAAGTTGCCATTGTGATTGAAATAAATTCGATCGCGAAATGCTCGATCTATGTAACTTGCATTGTTGCTTCCACTACCTACTACCAAGTCCAAATCACCATCTCCATCACAATCAAAAAATGCGGCACACGTATCTTCGAAGGCTTTAAATTTTTCAAAATATTTGATCTGATGTGGTTTAAAGCCATTGGCACTTCCTTTCAATAAAGTAGGTGCAAAACCAGATGCAGCACCGATATAAAGATCTAAAAAGCCATCATTATTAAAATCACCGGAGGCCATACAGGGTCCTTCTTTTGACAATTGTTGTGGAATATTTCGTTCATACAAAAAATCAATGTACTCATCTTCTTGATGGGTTGGAATTTCTGGAATGGTGTTTTTCGTGAAGTATTGTGAGGTTTTTTTATTTTGGTTGACTAATTTTTGTGACGCCTGCTTTTTATAATCGATTTTGTGATACTGATTAATTTCGAGTCCTTGGATGGTGCTTTTCTTTTTATTGGGCCAATGAATTTCAATAACATTGTATTTACCCGTAGGAAGTGCGAAAAGTAATCTGTCATCCATATTGGACTGAAAACCTCTAGCTGGATACACTTCAAGGCTTTGATTCATACTGTCTGATTTTACGAATACTTTAGTTCCGTATCCTCTGATATTTTCGTTGGTATAACTAATCTCCAAACCGATAAAATCGCCACCGCTTTTATTTTCAAAAACTTGCGCATCTTGATTGACATTACTTACGATCATGTCTAAATCTCCATCATTGTCTAAGTCACCATAAGCGGCTCCATTTGAAAATGTTTTGTTATGTATCCCCCATTGATCGCTCTGATCTATAAACTTTGCGTTGCCTATATTTTTGTAAAATTTGTTTTGGAGGGGAACCGACGGCATCTTTTGTATGATGGAATCGACACTAGCTTTGTCGCCACCTAACACCATTTTTTGAATTATATCATTGGCGAAAAAATCAATAAAATCCTGATCAATGACATCATGGTAAATTCCGTTGCAAATGAATAAATCTTTCAATCCATCTTTATCTGCATCAAAAATCAATGCGCCCCAACTCCAATCAGAGGCAGCCACACCACTATAAAATCCTATTTCTGAAAAGCTACCATCTCCTTGATTCAATTGAAGGGTGTTGTGCATGAATTGATTGTAAAATCCCTTGTCTTTTTTTAAGTTTCTTAAATTGATATTGTCAAATGTGGTGGTAGTCTTTAGTCGGTATTCATCATCTGGCAACATATCAGTTACAAAAATTTCAGGATAGCCATCATTGTTGATGTCCTGCATATCTGATCCCATAGAAGAATGAGAAATATGCTGAATTCTTTTTTCTAATTCTTCGTTGAACTTTCCATTTCCCTGATTGATGTATAAATAATCTCGCTCGAAAAAGTCGTTGGAAATATAAATATCTGGCAACTGATCATTGTTGATATCGCCTACACTGACTCCAAGACCGAATCCAATCAAGCTTCCGTAGATACCCGCTTCTTCACTTACATCTGTAAATTTTCCGCCTTCATTTTTCATCAACTTATCGCCACCTCCTTTCAAAAATTCGGCGACGTCCCATTCTTCTGCTCTGCGATTTCTTTTGTTATTATAGTTTAAAGTGTTGACAGGAATGAAACTGTTGTTTAATAAATAAACATCTAAATCACCATCCTGATCATAATCAAAAAAGCTAGCGTGTGTCGTATATCCATTTTCATCTAATCCATATGCTTTTGCTTGATCAGAGAAAGTCAGATCCCCATTGTTGATAAATAGCGCATTGCGCTGATCTTGTCCTTCTCGGTACCCTGCATTGCAAACGTAGATATCCAGCAATCCATCGTTGTTGATATCCAACATACTAACTCCGGTACTCCATTTGTCGTTTAATTCGATGTTTGCTTGTTGGCTGATATCTTCGAATTGAAGATTTCCTTTATTTAGGTACAATTTATTAGCCCCCATATTGGCTGTCATATAAACATCGATAAGACCATCGTTGTTGATATCTCCGAATCCTACTCCTCCACCGTTATAAAAATTTCTGTATTTGAAAATATTGAAATCTTCCGTATTGTAAACTTCATTAACGAAGTCAATTCCTGTATTCTTTTTTTCCAATTCTTTAAAAAGGGAATTGGCAGTTATATTGGTGGTTGAAAAATCAGAGGAGGTTGCATCTTCCTTGGAGCAGGAAAATATAACAATAGACAAGCAGCAGCAATAAAGCAGTTTTCTCAAGTATCGTAAATTTAGAAAAGAGGTCACTCAAATGAATGAGCAACCTCTTTTTATATTTTGAATAAATTCAAATGCTATTAATATCCAGGATTTTGAACCAAGTTTGGATTAGAAGCTAATGAACCACCAGGGATTGGGAAAAGTAATCTTTCCGAACCTGAAACTGGTTTACCACCGTAAGCATCTAAGTATTTTCCAAATCTAAGAAGGTCTGTTCTTCTGTGTCCTTCCCAGTACAATTCTCTTCCTCTTTCAGCAATCATGATATCAGCGTCAATTGAACCAAGTTCGGATGCACCTCTTGAGGTTCTTAACGTGTTCACCATGTCGAGTGCAGTAGCGTTGTCACCACTTCTCATTGCTGCTTCTGCTTTCATCAACCAAACATCAGCGAATCTATAGTAAACGTAATCATTATCTACATTGTCACCACTGTTGTAATCAATTGGGTATTTGATAACACGGATACCAGTCACCTCTAGGTTAGAGCCAGACTCAGTCAACGCAACTTCTTTAGTAAATGCAAGTGGGTTTCCACCTCTATCTTCTAGAGCAGTTCCATCTTGATCGAATTGTTGTCCGATTAAAAGTCCAGTGTTGATACCTGACACGTCCGTTTGCCCCTCGTAAGCACCACCCAATCTACTGTCTCCTGCTTCAAAGCTGTCATAGAATTCTCCGATTGTACAGAATCCATTCCAGCCAGAAGGGTTTTGGTTGTAGTGTAGCGTACAGAACCATCTTGCTCTTACATTTCCGGAATTAGAACCACCCACATTTTCTGCAGTCCATATATTCTCAGTAGAGATTTGATCATTATTTGGAGCGAAGTTGTCAAAGATGTTGGTTGCAACAGAGTACTTACCAGAGTTGATTAACTCATCAGCAAGTCCAATTACTGCTCCCATATCTCCATTATCGAAAGAAGGAGCTGCTCTATTCAAGTACATACCTTTGTTCAATAAAGCTTTCATTTTTAAAACTTTCGCAGCGTCTTTATTTGCTCTGTTGGTAGGACCATCAGGAAGATTTGGCATAATTGCATCTACCTCATCAACAACGAAGTCAATTACTTGTTGTGGTCCTAATACTTCTGCATCTGACAACAAATCAGTTACATCACTTCTGAAAGGAACTTGTCCCCAGCCGTCCAATACTGATAACATTACAAATGCTCTTAGGTAGCGTGCCTCTGCTGCTTCTTGATCGCTAGGACCAAATTGCAACAAGTTGGAAGTTGCGAATACAATTTGGAGTAATTCAGAAAAAGTATCGCCTAAGAATTGGTGATCTGCATCCCATGTGTGTGCGTGTAAAGATCTCCAGATACCGTTGTCATCCCAGTCAGGTCCTCTGGTTGGCCCTATTGTTTCATCACTGGTATGTTGTTGAGCAGCCCAAAATCTTGATTGATCTTGGTATGGCAATCTCATTGCATCATAGGCACTTCCTAAAAGTGCAGAGGCTTCAGGAGACTCACCATCTGGCAAATCTTCTCTTAGTCCTTCTTCCAAATCAGTGCAGGCACTTATGATGAACAATAATGATAATAAATAAAATATTTTTTTCATGTTCAATTAATTTTTAAAAGTTTTAGAAAGAAGCATTTAGTCCTAGCAAGATTACTCTAGCAGTAGGATAAGGAATGTATTCGATACCTGCAGAAGGTACACCATTTCTTAGATTTACGGTGTTTATTTCTGGGTCAAATCCTGAATAATTGGTAAGTGTTATTAAATTTTGTCCAGTTAAAGACACCACCATACCGTTTATTCCATTGATTACATTTCCTAAATCGTAACTAACTGTTGCGTTTGCTAATTTAAAGAAATCTCCTTTTTCCAAATATCTTGAAGATGATGCAATTGGGTTTGCTGTACTTTCTTGTACACTTCCTCCAATTAAAGCAGCATCGATGTTTCTGTTACCTAAGTTACCAATTGGAATTACTGACATTGCAGTGTTGTTGAACAGCATGTGTCCGAAAGCACCGTTCCAGTTCATTCCAAAGTTCAAATCTCCTGCACCTAAATTCAAGGTAAGACCTAACACTGTTTTTGCGTTTGGATCTCCTGCTTCAATTAATGCACCATCATTTGCGTACTCACTAGTTCCATCATCATTTAATCCTGTAAAATCTCTTACAAAGAAAGTATTCAATGGTAATCCGTTTACATTCTTTTGAACAAATGCTCCTGATGATCCTTGAC
This sequence comes from uncultured Saprospiraceae bacterium, assembly GCA_937928575.1. Taxonomy (GTDB): domain Bacteria; phylum Bacteroidota; class Bacteroidia; order Chitinophagales; family Saprospiraceae; genus CALDGQ01. The sequence continues at coordinate 17,542 of CALFWW010000112.1, forward strand.
CGAATAAGTTTCCTGTCAAGATATCAGCGCCAGTGTAATTTCTAAATTCGTTATTCAAAAATGCAACGTTGGCACCAATACTTAGTGTTAGATTTTCTTTATCCAAAACAAATCCTGTAATTCCTAATTCCACACCTGAGTTGGCTACTTCTCCATCGATATTTTTCCAAGCTCTAATCGGTGGACCTGGTTCTTGTACAAATGGATCTAATAATAAGTTGCTTGTAACTCTGTTGTAGTAATCAATTGTACCGGTCAATCTGTAATCAAATAATCCAAAATCAAGACCTACATTAAATGTGGAGGATTCTTCCCATTGCAAATCTGGGTTACCCACATTTTCTTGAGAAACACCAGCGTTTGGATTAAAACCAAATCTATTGATTGAGGAACCACCAGGGAATTCTTGGTTTCCAGTAATACCCCATCCAGCTCTCAATTTCAAATTACTAATCGCTCCTGTATTGTCAATGAAATCTTCGTCAGAAATATTCCATGCTGCTGCGAATGAAGGAAAAATACCGTATTTATTATTTTCTCCAAACTTAGTTGATCCATCCGCTCTTACAGTAGCAGTTAATAAGTACTTACCTCTGATTCCTAAATTTGCTCTACCAAAGAAAGATTGCAATTCATTTAGTGGATCTGCAAATGAGAACAAAATTCTGTTATCATTGTTCGAGTTTTGCAAAATATTTGTCATGTCGAAATCATCTGGTGTTGAGTCAAATCCTCTACCTCCAACTCCATATCCTTTGAAGTTGAACTTTTGATATTCAAATCCAGCTAGTAAACCTAAATCTAAATTTTCACTGATTGCATCTGAGTAATTCAAAGTGTGTGAGTGCAGCTGTGTACTTAATTCGTTTGTTGAAACTGCAGCGAAACCTAATCCTTCTACACCTTCAATATTAATATCCTGTCTTAATGTACCTCTACTCGTACCTGTACCATAAGTTAGACCATATCTGTAACGGTATTGTAATTTGTCTGTTATATTGAAGTAAGGAGACAAGCTACCTAATAAAAACACCGTGTTTGCATTTTCAGAATGTGCGTCTAATAAGTGAATTGGATTAATGGTTGTCGCACCTACTGTTGCACCGGAAGTGTTATTGTTACCGGTAGTAAAATCACCATCTGTCATTAATGGAATTGTTGGGTTCCATTGAAGTGCTTGACCGATTAAGTTTCCGGTAAAACCAGCGTTGGTTCCAACAGGTACCAGGTCTTCATCTGTAAATGAAGAAACAATAAATGCATCCACTCCAGCTCTTCCATCCAAAATATTGTATTGTGAATTCAAGGTAGCGTTGTAACGTTTGATCCCTGATTCTTTAAGAATACCTTGTACGTTTTGATAACCTGCAGAAAAACGGACATTCCCATTTTCATTTCCATTACCAATAGAAAAGTTGTAATTCTGAACTGAACCTGATCTTGTAATTTCGTCGAATGCATCAACGCTTCCACCGCCATCACCACCAAGACCATATTGAGTCAAAGCAGCTCTGTAGCCATTTGCATCTAGTACATCATATTTTTGAGCTACACTTGAAGTACCCAAACTTAAATTAAAATTAACTTGCGGATCTCCGTCTCTAGCTTTTTTGGTGGTGATTAAAATAACACCATTTGCACCTCTTGCTCCATAAATTGCTGCGGAGGATGCATCTTTTAATACTTCAATAGAAGCAATATCACTTGGATTGATAAAGTTTAATGGATTGGAGTTTTCGATTGCACCAATATTTGGATCACTAATCAATGCTGCTTTAGGTGTTCTTCCATCTAATGGAATTCCATCCACTACATACAACGGATCTGCTCCAGCTCTTATCGAGTTGTTACCTCTTACCTTTACGGTTGCAGCTCCACCTGGTTGTCCTGAGTTGTTGACCATGTTGACACCAGGAACTCGACCTTGTAATAATTGATCGGCGGAAGTAATGACCCCCTTGTTGAAATCATCTTCTTTCAATGAAGCTACCGCTCCTGTAACATCTCTTTTACGTACCGAACCATAACCAATAACGACTACTTCATCTAAGATGGCACCAGACGTCATTGTCAAGTCCATTACGTTTGAATCCGTTAAATTCATGATTTTGGTTCCAAAGCCTGTGTAGGAAAATTCTAAGGCAGTTACACCTTCAGGGACGGTGATAGAATATTTTCCATCAAAGTCAGTGATTGTGCCTGAGGAGGTACCAACAGCAATGATACTAGCACCTATTAAAGGTTCGTTAGTCTCACCATCTATTAGTGTTCCGGAAATTGTTCGCTGAGCCATGGCAAAGTTGGTACAAGCCATAAACAAAAGCATCAACATACATTTTCCAATTAGGTTGATTTTAAGTTTCATACTAATTTGGTTTGTTTTAAAATAGTTTATTCGAATATTATATCTCAAGTGAAAGCATAAACATGTATCACCAATTATTCAATGAACAATTCAGTGGGATTAGTTTTGATATAGATAGGTAATTTTACTTTAACAGAATCGTTAAAACAAAATGAGGGTAGGAAATATGCCTTTTTAAATTCCTCAAATAAGTTTGTTTCAGTTGATTTTGTTAGTGTAAATCTGACAAATATTAGTCAATTAACCAAAAGATATTCCTAAAATTTTAAACGATTTTATCTTATCGAAATTTAATTTCGTAATTAAAAAAGTAATTTAAAGGATATCCACTTATTGAGTTTCGTTTAAATTATTATGAATCATCATATTAAATATATACTATTTTTTTTACTTGGGATAAATCTACCAGTGGTTTTTGCTAATGAAATAGTTGATAATGTCGTAAATATCCCTTTTGAGACTTATAATGATTTCATCATTGTTGATTTAATCTTAGCTGAAAAATTACCCTTAAAATTTATTTTCGATACAGGAGCAGAAAGTACCATTATCACCAAACGAGAAATTGCAGAAGTACTGGGGTTACAATACGATAAACGTTTTCGAATCCTTGGAGCGGATTTGACAGAAATAATGTATGCAAGACGCGTCAAAAATGTTTCTATTTTATTGGATGGAATGAATACAAGTCGTCAAAACATATTGGTATTGGAAGATGATTATTTCAATTTTGAAGAATTCCTGGGACTTGGTATACATGGTATTATGGGAATGGATATGTTTGAAAATTATGTTATTGAAATTAACTATCAGCGAAAATTTCTGACCCTTACTCCAAAGGAACATTTTAAAAAACCAAGTAAGAAATTTGTAAAGATTCCAATCACCGTCTCTAAAAACAAACCATACATAGACACTAAACTTGTGATTAGTCGAGATACAACGTTGGACCTTGTCTTTTTAATTGATACTGGTGCTAGTATTACGGCAATGATTCACAACAATACGCATCCGGACCTTAAAATTCCTGATAAATCTTTAGAAGGAAATTTAGGAATGGGACTTGGAGGTAAACTAGAAGGTTATATTTCGATTGTACCAAGTTTTGGTTTTGGTAATTTTCAATTCGATGAGTTGCTAGTCAATTATATGGAAGTCAGTGAAAAACAAGCAGAGAAGAAACCGATGAAATACAATGGTATTATTGGGAATATTTTATTGAGCAGATTTCACATTATAATTGATTTTTCAAATAGCTTTATCTATTTAAAACCTACCAGAAAATACAATAAAGCATTCGAGTTTGATAAAAGTGGAATATCTGTGATAGCTGCCGGCGAAAGATTAAATCGCTTTTTCATTCAAAAACCCGTTGTAGATTCACCATCAGACATGGCCGACATAAAACGTGGTGACGAAATTATCCGTCTAAATGGTCGTTCCTGGAGATTTCTCAACTTAAGTAAAATCAATTCTATTTTGTCAAAAAAGGAAGGGAAGCGTATCAAGATGACTATTAAGCGGAAGGAGCAGCAAATGAAAAAAGAATTCTATCTACGTAAGATATTGTAAATCAGGTATTTGTGATTAAAATAATCCTCAATTTTTCCTAGGCATCTTTATTGGGAATTTTGACCTAAAATCGTATCTTTGCCCAACTTTTTAAAAGACTATAAAATAAATTAAAATGTTTGCAATCGTTACAATAGCAGGACAGCAGTTCAAAGTTGAAAAAGATCAGGAGATTTTTGTTCACAAAATGGATGCTGAAGAAGGTGACAGTGTTTCTTTTGACCAAGTAAATTTGGTTGATAATGGAGGAACTGTGAATGTAGGAACACCACAATTGGCAGGTGCTTCTGTATCCGCTACTGTGTTGGGTCATCAAAAAGGAGACAAGGTAATTGTCTTCAAAAAGAAAAGACGTAAAGGATACCGTGTCAAAAACGGTCACCGTCAAAGCTTTACTAAAATCAAGATCAACTCGATTGTAGGATAATCTCTAAATTACTAATCTGAAAATTTTAAAACAATGGCACATAAAAAAGGTGTAGGTAGTACGGATAATGGACGTGATAGTATTGGAAGGCGATTAGGTGTAAAACTATTCGGTGGTCAATCAGCTATCGCTGGTAATATCATTATCAGACAAAGAGGTACGAAATTTCACCCAGGCGACAACGTCAATATGGGTAAAGACCACACGATTCACGCTTTGGTGGATGGTACAGTTGTTTTCCGTAAAAAGAGAAATAATAAGACTTACGTCAGCATCATCCCTGCAGAAGGTGTTACAACAATAAAGCCACGTAAAGCTAAGAAAGCTAAAAGCGCTGCTCCTAAGACAGATGCTCCTGCTGCTCAAGCTTCAAAAGCTAAGAAAGCGGCGGCTCCTAAAAAGCAAACCCAAAAGAAAGAAGCACCGAAAGCAGAAGCACCGAAAGCAGAAGCACCTGCAGCTCCTAAAAAAGAAGTTGCTCCAAAGACAGCTGCTCCTAAAGCAGAAACAAAAGTTACTGAGACAACTTCTACTCCACACGTGACTCCTAATATTGGAGGATCTACCACTGAAATGCCAAAAGGCATAAAGATGAATGATCTAACTGCCGTTGAAGGAATCGGTCCTAAGATTGCTGAAACACTTGTTGCTGCTGGAATTGATACTTGGGAAAAACTAGGTAACACAATGGCTTCTAAGATTAAAGAAGTTTTGGATGCTGCTGAAGGTAATTTCGCTGCGCACGATCCTGCTACTTGGCCAACTCAAGCGAAGATGGCTGCTGAAGGCAAATGGGCATTGTTAAAAGCTTGGCAAGATAAATTAGATGGTGGAAAGTCTTAATAAAGCGCTCTACCTTAAAATATTTGAAAAGCCGTTCCAGTAGTTCTGGGACGGCTTTTTTTGTGTAGAACAGATATATCTTGTCTGTGGGGTTTTTGGAACAGATAAGGATGTCTGTTCAACGCAAAAAAAACCTGGTTCCGAAAAATTGGGAACCGGGTTTTTATGCTTCGAACATAATACTAAATAATTCTAGCTTGCTTCATGTAACCAAAGAAAGTATGAACTTTCACATTCATTTGATTGATCAAACGATTTTGTGGAAGTACTTTGACATGTTTAATCATCTCGTACTTTTCATCCTCATCAAAACAACTTAATAAGAAAACAGAGGGGAAATTGGTATTATAAATTTCGTTGAACGTTTCGATCAAATCCACTTTGTCTTTAAAATTAAGTGAATCAAAATAATCGAATTGTTCTTCCGAAATCCCGCTATCATTTAAAAAGTTGTTTAACAAAGCGTATTCCAGCAATTTGAAATTAGTAGGAACAAAAATACCATCATCATCACGAACTCTTGATTCAAAGACGATATCCTTATCCATATAACAGAGTGACTTATTGAGAAACTCATGGATGAATTCTACTTTGATTAAATTGTTATCTATGGTGCGAATCTGAAGTTTAGTCCTTCCTTTGTTTTCATTGATACGTATACTGAGTACACGATCCGCGCTACTTAATTGTTGAATAACCTCATCCATATTTATCTTTGATATGAGAATAGAATTTCCATTCACATCATAGGTATCTAAAGGAGCTTTGCTGTACTTGAAAGCAACATAAGGGTGATTCGAACACGCACTAATAAGTATATTGGAAATAGAGTTACTATCTGACACTAGAACATGGGAATTTGTTAATAAAAAGTTTAGTCGGCTGACTTTGGAATGGAAATACAATATACATAGAAGAATTTATAATACAAATATTTTTTTCATCTATACGCTAAATTTTTTCTATTACACTTGCATTCACCCACCCTTCGTCTCCATTAGGTAATTTTATTTTGAAAACATCTTGAATTTTGTCCATTATCTCGACTTTCAACCCTTCATGAATGGTCAATAATGTTTCGCTTTCTATGTCGGCAGATATTTTAAATTTTGCTTCTTTTTTTGTAACAACTGCAAAGTTATTACGTGTTTGATTTATATAACTACTCCGTCCAAGTAATATAGGTATCAAACTAAAGCATGTTAAGAATATGCCTATTAAAAATGCTTTTTTCCGCTTTGTCCGATCCGCCCCAATCAACCAGTAAATAATTCCTGCAATACCGCCCCAAAATAATAGGAGCCCTATACCTGTCCACATTCCTGAAGACATCCATTTGCGAATGCCATTCCACCAACGTGACAAAAAGAACGACGGTATTTGAATAATCTCATCTACTTGTTTCCGATTTGCTTTTTCCAAATTGAAAACTACATCTTTATCATTTGGCTGAAGTAATAAACTTTTCTCAAAGTGTAACACTGCATAGCCGAGGTCGCCTTTTTTGTAGTAACTATTTCCTAAATTGAAATGAAGTGCTGGGGAAACATACCCATTACTTAAGAGTTGTTGATACTTCGAAATGGCACGCTCAAATTTGCCATTCGTGTAATCCTCATTTGCTGCACTAAAAACTGTTTCATTGTCTTGAGCGAAAATGAAAAATGGTATCAGTATCAGAAAAAGAAGTGATATTGTTCTCATAATAGTTACTATACCAATTGAGATCATAATTGTCAATTACATTTTGAAAAACTAATACGACATCATAATTTCAAATGGTATACTGCGCAAAAATACTATAAATCTGCAATTGACAAAGGACGTTTTTTGGGTGACCAGTTAAATCCCGGCAATTTTAACGCTTCATGTTTGGCTTGCTGCATTGGAAACATAGTGGATTTGGGCTCTGCAAAGAATTTTATTGTTTCTACTTCATTATTTCCAAAATAAAGCAACATATCACTGCATATCGTTTTATTTACCCCCATATAAGCTTTATCATCATCCAATGCATAATACACAGATTCCGCATTTCCTTCTACTTTCATTCTGCGCAATTCATTTTCTTCAAAAAAAGCGGTAATGAATTTCCCTTTTATTTGATTGAAATATTTTTCATCTGTGGAATTTATAATCAAGGAATTATTGTATAAAAATATTCGATCAATTCTCCCCTCTTTCATTTGCATCGCTATTGTATCTGCAGAAAACTGAGAAGTATCCGACCAGATGATTGGATCATTGTAAAACCAAAAAATGGAATCTTTTTCATCATAAACTAGGGAGTCACAAATTGCTTGTAAATCTGATTTAAAGATAGATACGTTTTCATATGCCAACAATGTTCTTGCAACTACAGAATCAACTGCTATTTTCTCAGTAATCGTAGAATCAATTGTTATGGAATCCTTTCTGATTTTATAAGTTATAATTGAATCCATAAATACAGGATGAGTCGCCGTTAAACTTATCAAGGTGTCCGATCTCATAAAAAAAGAGTCGTCTTCTATCATGCTGTTTAAGAGTGGACGATCTCCATATGCAACAATGTGGTTTTCATTTTTGTAATCAATGGTTTCACTTGCAATACTAATGTTGGAAGATGTGTCAGTCCAAACCACATCTCCATTTGCAATTCCACTTTTTGTTTGATTATTGAAATCGACATTATTTGCTACTAAAAATTGCGGGTCATTATTGATAGTAGATCTTCCTTCCGTTTTAATGCTACCTGATTCGGCATCATATAATATCGAATTCGATTTTACTTCTTGATCTGGGCCTTTATAGTAGGCGTTTCCAATCAGGTCCGTTTTCCCGGTTGATTCATCATAAACAATTTTATCAGCTGTCGCATTTTTATCTCCGTCTTTATATTTGGCATTGCCAACCATGTCAATTTTCTTGGTGGCTCCATCGTATGTAATTTTATCAGCTGTTGCTTGTTGCTTTCCACTTAAGTATTGCGCATTGCCTGTAAATTCAGCCGTCTTATTTTCTATTTCATAAAACCCACTTTCACAATATATCTTTGCATCATTTTGATTAATTAAGGTAGGGCCTAAAAAAATCGCTTTTCTAGTTTTAGTTTCAAATTTTAAGGTGTCGGTTCGCAAGGAGAATTCGGGATCTACCACCACAACACTGTCTTTGAAATAAGCCAAATCGGTATTGACATAATAATACCCTCGTTTACTTATCAACTTGGTATCTCCATTTGTCAACGTGGCACCAGTAAAATATTTTGCGACCTTCGTATTGAGGTTATAATTGAGTCGATTGGTAAATAGTTTTTGTTCTTTATTCAACAATACGACGTCTCCAAATAAGTCCGCTTTCCGATCAGCTCCGACATAAGAAAGTGAATCCGCGAATATTGTCAAGGAATCACTTTGTTGGATTATCACATTTCCGACAGCTTGTACATCGTTTTCAAAAATAACGGCGGTGTCGCAATACATAAATATATCTCCTTGTCTCAATTCCACTTTTCCTTTTAGGTATCTGGTTTCTTGTCCATCTTCTATAAACGCCTCCACAACTTCTGCATAATCAACAATCACTCTTTCACTTTTGGTGGTATCGTACTGGGTTGCGTTGGCCGTTGAATTGTTAATTGGTACGGGTTCTTTGATGACTTGGCTTTGGAGCGACCAAGTGGCAGAAAAAATTAGGAATAATATGAGTGATAGGTGTTTCAGTTTTTTTGATTAAAGATGTTTGACTAATAATTTCCTTTGCTCTTTTTGCGTAGTATCCATGTCTGCCGATAGACATGGATACTAAAACGCTCAAATCTATATTTAAAGCACCGCAATAGTACTAATTATATGTTAATTTGAAAGGACTAATTTTGCGGCATCGGCCCCTACTCCATATCCAATCGCGACCCCCATTCCTCCCAGTCGTACTGCTGCACATATGTTTGTATCAATCTTCTGGATAATCGGTCGTTTTGAATCTCCAACTCCAAGTATACCACTCCATCGTTGTTCAATCTCAAAAGCTTGATTGGGAAGAATAACCTCCTTCAGAAGATTCGTTAAAACGCTATCGATTTTTTTATTGTCACCAAATATCGTTGTACTTTCATTTTCAAGATCCTTATTTCTTGCACCTCCTAACAGTATTCTTCCATCTATATTTCTGAAATAGACATATCCTTTGTCATAGTGAAAACAGCCTTTTAATTTTAGTCCAGCAATTGGTTTGGTAATCATCACCTGGTTGCGGGCCGGATTCACTTGGATGGAAGGGAATAATTTTGTGGTAAATGCATTGGTTGCGACTACCATTTTATTGGCTTTGATGGTCCACCCTTCTTTTGTTTCTACCACTACCCCATTAATGTTGGAACCCCAATGAAGAATTTCTATTCCGTTGTAAACTTTCACACCGGATTGATATGCTAATTCCAACAATCCTTTCATCATACTTCCCGTATTGATTTGACCTTCTTGCGTATTGACGATTAGATGTTGTGTTTTATGTAGTCCAAATGAATTTATATTGTTATCACCTTGCTGATATACGTTTTTAACTCCAATAATGTCTTTCAGGGTTTTGTTAAACGTTGTAATATGATCCAAACATTGTTGATAACTTTCGGAATCATTGTCCGTAAAAACTTCATACCCACCCCATTCTTTATAATCTAATTGTTGATCTGACAATTTAGATCTTAATGCTTGTAATCCTTTCCATCGTTTTTCGACTGTCCCGAAAACTTCCGCTTCACCTTGAGTTGATAAATCATCGATTAATTCTGTCATACTACCAAAACAGGCGAATCCAGCATTGCGGGTACTAGCACCAATTGGCAAACTTCCTCTTTCTATTATAACAACATGTAGTTTTGGATTGGATTCCTTTAAATGAATGGCAGTACTCAGACCAACCATCCCACTTCCCACTATCAAAACATCAATATTTGAGAAGAAGGATTGACGTTCCCAATAACTTAATTTAGGCATATTTAATTTTATTGATGAATTTGTTGATCTTTCCACGAATATTTATAGTTAATTGAAAAATCATCGTTCTCCTTTAAATACTCGTGATTCAGCTTGCTATGGGTTAGGTAACAGATGTATAATAGTTCCAGATTTTGGAATATAAAAACGGACTACTAAAATTTGCAATCATTAACCATCGAATTTGTTGAATACAAGATAATAATTTGTCAAATTTGTATTGTCTTATTTTCAAGTTGATAAAAAAATAAACCATGATACAACGAATTCAATCTATATTTCTATTATTAGCATCAGGAGCAACATTCGGATTATTTGGACTTCCATTTGCGAGTACTTCTGATGTCGTTTCTAAATCCAGTATTTTTAGTGACGCACTTTTTAATTTGCAAGATCACATCGCATTGTTGGTTATTTTTGGATTGGGAGGTTTATTAGCTTTAGTGGCTATTTTTCTTTTCAAGAATAGAAAGTTACAACTCAATTTAAGTCGCTTTGCTTTGATTGCAAATGTGATCGGTTTGGTACTTGCCATTATTTTGTTTATGCAAGATAAAGCAAACTTGGGTGTTGCGGAACCTAATGACGAGGCTGGATTGTACATGCCTTTTATTGCGGTTGTATTTTTAGGATTAGCATTGCGATTTATTTCGAAAGATGAAAAGTTGGTGAAGAGTATGGATCGGTTGCGGTAATTATTTGTTAGCATACCTCCCCGGCGCTTTCAATAATTAAAATAAAAGTAAAATCTTAAGTATCTGCTACTTTTTATAATTATAATAACTGATAGCTTTCCGAGAGGTATTAAAATTGAAAAGCCTTTTCCTAATGAATGGAAAAGGCTTTTTTTGTTTTTATTCCAGATCTGGTTTGGCGGAATAATTAATTTTCAATTGTCCGCATTTTCGCAACTCCGTTTTGATGTCTTGGACTATGCCCATTGTCACTGCTTCATCTACTTTTAATGAGACACTGAATTTAGGTCGATCTCTTTCAGGTATTGGTTCACGAGTTGTTGCTAAATAAAGGGGAATGTCTTCAATTTCTGAAAATTTATCTCCAAGTTGAATTCTTGGTTTATCTCCCAACTCTTGAATATATGGATGCTTTGGGACACCCACATAAATGTAACTGACTAATGATTTCCTGAGTTTGGTTAACGCTGTTGCTGTAGGTGTTATCACTTCAAGTTTTAATGTTGCATCTCTTAACACGGTGGTTACCATGAAGAAAAACAAGAGCATGAAAATGATGTCGGGTAATGACGCGGTGGAAATTTTTGGTTTTGATCTTCCACTCCTTTTTGTAAATTTTGACATAATCTAAAAATTTTAGTCTGCGGAATGCAGGTTAAGAAAATGTCTTTCGCCGATAGATGTGGTAGGATTATTTAACGTTTAAATTGGGAGGTATATTGTTTGATCAATCAAGAATGTAGTGTGGTTTTAGCATTTGTTTATTGTCATTATTTTAAAATTATGAAGAAGTGTTTTTGTCACGATTTTTGACACAAAAATACGCGCCAAAAACACAAGGAGCGACATCCTATTAACCTAGAGCGATGCTCTAGGCTAATATGCTGCCGCTCCTTTGGAGCTCTTTCGTGCGGGGTTTATAACAATATGTTTTTTAGAAGGAAGAAGATACCGAGATGTTTATAAATCCTTCCTCTGCTCAATCCCAGCACTCAGGCTTAGCAAACGGAGATTACAGAAAATAAATTATACAGATTGTATTCTAAAATCGCGCTGGCTTGTACTACAAAAGGGCTTGCAAATTATATGGAGGAAAAATTTATTGAGATTAAGGCGAAAAACGTAAACATAGCCTTAGTTACCGCGCTGGCTTGCATTGCAAAAGTACATGACTTTATTTTCAACGCAGAT
>CALFWW010000113.1 GCA_937928575.1 uncultured Saprospiraceae bacterium
GAAATTTTGGTCGATAAGAATATTGAGCTTGAAACTAAAATTGTGGAACTAAGAGACAGTATTTCCATGCTTAAATATCAGCTAAGGAACTTAAAATCAAATTTCGCTTACAACAAAAACGAGATTCTTGAATTGAAAAAAGTGATTGCTGCGTATGAATCAAAATATATTGCTTTGCAAGATGAGATTAGCAATCTGAGTGCAATCGCTCAAGCACCACCTGTTTATGAGCAAGTACCAGTAGCACAATCTCCTGCTCCTGATTTCGGAAAAGGCGGATTGGAATATGCAATCGCAATGGATGATTCGAGCCTCTTCATGGATGATATTATCTTGACAGCGAAAGGCCCCGAAACATTAACGGTTACCAGAGAGATGATCGAATCTCAAGAATTGGTACAAAAAGAAAGAGATATGGCTTTGGCAAAAATCCAAAGACTGGAAGAAGAAAGTAAATATTTGAAGGCCGAACTGGATAGTTTATACGCATTAAAAACACAAAAACTGATCGAAACAAAAGAAATAAAAGAAGTCATAAAAGACCGATCAGAAAGTGAAAAGAAATTTGAAAGATTAGCTGCAATCGTCAATCAAACATTGGTTTCTTTTAACAAGGTGTCCGTAAGAAAAGCTCGGTACGGAAAGCAACTTGGCAAAATTAGTGGGAAAAACTGGAGATATACTGTTATAGAAATTGGTTTAGAGGGTATTGACAACGCGATATTATTAGACGGTACTTTCATGGTAAAGATTCTGGACCATGATAAGAAAACCTTAGTCACGTACCTGGAGGCAAATCCAAATTACCCATACAACACAATCGAAAAAGATGGTGTTGAAGTGAACTTCGATGGAAACTTAATTGAAGTTGTACACCAAAATAATTTTAAGAAATCAGGAAAAAACTATGATCTAATTGTCAATTATGTTGATACAAATGGTGAAGAATTTACACTTTTGAATGGTGTAAAACAATTCATCAAAGACGGTGTACCAATTCTCGAATAAAACAAAATTATATAGTTCTAGTCCAAACAAATAAAGCAGTCCCATTTTGTTGGGATTGCTTTTTTACATTAAATAGTAACTTTTCAATATTCTCCTAGTCTTATACTATGAGCAGCAACACGAACTTCAACCAATTTCTTTAACAAATTCTATAAATAGATGAAAATTCCAACTTCTTCATTCACTTTGTTATACCTCTTCATCGCAGTGGTCTTTTGTAGCTGCAATCCAAGAACTTATGACTTTCAAAATGATTATGATACACTATATGATCAGCAATTTGTCAAAGAATTAAATGGGAATAATTTATTCATTAAATTGGTCAACAACCAAGAAATTATCGACAATTATAGAAATAGAGGAAAAGAAAAAAGTGCAGTTCGTTGGGAACAAGATGATGCAAAATACAATGCCGCTATTATGCAATCTTTCAAAGATTCTTGGAGTTACTGCGATGTCTTTTTCTACGATCAAGAATTATATTTTAATACCGATGAATTTCCGGTTACCGATATCAATGGTAAAAAACATCTCGTTGAATTAGAACGCGAACAAATTTTCATTGGAAAGTTTTTAGAATTTTGTAGTACCACTTCAATTGCGGACGTCGGTAATACTAGGTATGGTTCTGGGCAAACGCACTTGCTGTTGGAGAAGTGGCCAGAAGATGGCAGCCGTATGAAAAAAACTGTAAAGTTAGAAGCAGGCGGTTGCTTGACAAAGAATAATATCAAATTTCTGGTTTCTCAAATGCAGAGAAGATTGACGCGCACTTATGAAGGAAAGAGACTTTAAAAGTGACGGTAAACAATTGACGGTAAACGGGAGTACGCGAAATGAGCTCGCGCACTCCCGTTTACCGTCTACCGTTCACCTTTTACAGTTCACCGTTTACCGTTACCGTTAATTCTCAAAACTGTTTGCAAACTTCCCCCACCAATGCTCTCTTGGTAGATTCGCCTTAATCTTTACCATCTCTTTTTTCACTGGATGCATAAATTCTATTTCACGACAATGGAGATAGATGCGACCATCATCAGCAGGATGTTTAAACCCATATTTCAAATCTCCCATAATCGGGCAACCAATTCCAGCAAGATGTACCCGTATTTGATGTGGCCGACCGGTGATTGGATTCACTTTGACCAAGCTATGCTGTTCCAATCCACCAATTACTTCATATTCAGAAATGGCTTTTTTCGCACCAGCCGTTCTTCTGCCTACCGAATTGTAAGCTTTGGTTACATTCTTTGATTTGTCTTTGAGTAAGAAATTCTCGATCTTCCCAGCAATAGGTTCCGGACGTTCTTTGGTAATTGCCCAATAGGTTTTGGTGATTTTTCGTTCCTCAAATAATTTATTCATTCTGGGAAGGGCCTTACTGGTTCGAGCAAAAATAAGTACACCACTAACTGGTCGATCCAGTCGATGAATGACACCACAGAATACATTGCCAGGTTTGTTGTATCGCATCTTAATCCATTGCTTCACCATATCACTCAATGGCATATCTCCAGTCTTATCGCCTTGAACCAAGTAGCCTGCCGGCTTGTTTATAGCTATGAGATGATTATCTTCGTAAATCACTTTAATCAGTGAACGGGGATCTATTTTTTCAGTTTTCTTCATGTGTAATGTAAAAGTATGAAAATATCACTGGCTTTCTCACCTTGTCCGAATGACACTTTTATTTTTGATGCAATGATTCATCAAAAAATCGATACTTACGGAATCGAATATGAATGTCATTTTGCTGATGTCGAAGCACTCAACCAAGCTGCTTTTCAGAATCGATATGATATCACCAAGTTGAGTTATCATGCTTTTGCTTATGTCGCCAATGAGTATCAATTGTTAAATAGTGGTAGTGCGCTGGGCAACAACTGTGGACCACTTTTGATTGCTAAAACACCTATTCCATTTGAAAAAGTTCCAGATTGTAAAATTGCAATTCCTGGAAAATATACGACCGCCAATTTACTCCTAAGTCTCGCTTTTCCAAAAGCCACTATAAAAGAAGAGATCATTTTTTCAGAAATAGAAAATTCAGTAGTGCTTGGTACTGTAGATTGTGGACTTATTATCCATGAAAATAGGTTTACCTATCAAGATCGAGGATTACACAAAATCATTGACCTGGGAGAATTTTGGGAGTCCAACTATAAAGCACCCATCCCACTTGGAGGAATTGCAATAAAAAGAAAAATGGATAAAGACATCAAACTAAAAATTGATGATACCTTAAAACGAAGTGTCCAATATGCATTTGATCATCCCAATGATTCGGAATCTTTTGTGAAAAAACATGCACAAGAAATGGATTTGGCAGTGATGAAGCAACACATCAATCTTTATGTCAATGCGTATTCTATCGATTTGGGAACGAAAGGCCGCAATGCTATAAAGAACCTTTATATGAACGCAACTGAGCATCAGATAATCAATACATTACCTAAAGAAATATTCATTTAGACTTTAAAAATTGGAATGCTTTGGCATCTGGTTTGTGGAATCCAAAGTGTGTAAGTTTTGGTTAAAGAATTGTAAAATTCGTTTTTCAGCCTGGGTCTAAGCAGCCTAGGTTTTTTTGTGCCTTATTGTCAAATTCAGTTGAATATTCGACATTCTTTTCTCCTTAGTATTTCCAAATAACAATTATATTTGTCTGTCATTTAACTAGATAATTATCATTTAACAAAACAAACATTACAATCATGATTATTGGGGTTCCAAAAGAAATCAAAACCAACGAAAATCGTATTGCCCTAACACCTGCAGGGACACGAGAATTAGTAAAAAGAGGACACACTGTCTACATCCAAAAAGGAGGCGGTGAAGGAAGTGGATTTACAGATAAAGATTATAAAGCCGCAGGTGCTAAAATCGCCAAAGACGCAAAAGAGACTTTCAAAAGAGCAGAGATGATCATGAAAGTAAAAGAACCGATTAAAGCTGAATATAAATTAATCAGAAAAGATCAATTGGTATTCACCTACTTCCATTTCGCATCCTACAAGCCATTGACTGAAGCTATGATAAAATCGGGTGCAGTTTGTTTAGCTTACGAGACTGTTGAGTTGGAAGATCGTAGTTTACCCTTATTAGTGCCAATGTCCGAAGTTGCCGGTAGAATGGCCATTCAGCAAGGAGCGAAATATTTAGAAAAGCCGATGAAAGGTCGTGGTATTTTACTTGGTGGTGTACCTGGTGTACCTCCAGCGAAGGTGATGATTCTTGGTGGTGGTATCGTAGGGACACAGGCTGCGAAAATGGCTGCAGGCCTGGGTGCGGCAACTACAATTTTGGATATCAATTTAAGTAGACTACGTTATTTGTCAGACACAATGCCGGCCAATGTAAACACGATGTTTTCAAACGAGTATAATATCAGAGAACTAATCAAAGATCATGATCTAATTGTTGGTGCCGTATTAATCCCAGGAGCAAAAGCACCAAATTTGATTACCAGAAAAATGTTGAAAGAAATGAGACCAGGTACGGTAGTCGTTGATGTGGCAGTTGATCAAGGAGGCTGCATTGAAACCTGCAAGCCAACTACTCATACCAACCCTACTTACATCATAGACGGTGTCGTACATTATTGTGTAGCGAACATGCCAGGCGCTGTTCCGTATACTTCAACAATTGCTTTAACCAACGCTACTTTACCATATGCCATACAGTTGGCTGATAAAGGCTGGAAAAAAGCATGCAGCGAGAGCAATCCATTAAAACTAGGATTGAATGTCGTGAACGGGAAAGTGGTTTATCCTGGTGTTGCAAAAGCATTCAAGAAAAAATTGACCGATGTAAACGAGTTTTTAAAATAACTTTTCACCTTTATTTAAAATACAAATCTTCCGATTATGATAAGTACAAACATGAAGTCCTCAAAAGAATTGATGGCACTCGAAGACAAATATGGGGCTCACAACTATCATCCGTTGGAAGTTGTTTTGGCAAAAGGTGAAGGAGTCTATGTATGGGATGTGGAAGGAAAAAAATATTTTGACTTCTTGTCTGCTTATTCGGCCGTCAACCAAGGCCACTGCCATCCAAGAATTGTAGGTGCATTAAAAGATCAAGCGGACGTTTTAACATTGACTTCACGTGCATTTTATAACGATATGCTTGGACCTTATGAAAAATTTGTTACCGAATATTTCAATTATGATAAAGTGCTACCAATCAACACGGGTGTAGAAGCCGTTGAAACCGCACTAAAAGTTTGTCGTAAATGGGCTTACTTAAAAAAAGGAATTCCTGCGAATAATGCGAAAATAATTTTTGCTTCCGGTAATTTCCACGGTCGTACCTTAGGAGTTATTTCGGCATCCATGGATCCTGTGGCGACTAAAGACTTCGGCCCCTATTTGCCAGGGATTGAAATTATTCCTTACAATGATATTACTGCTCTAAAGACTGCGCTTGAAGATAAAAATGTAGCAGGATTTATTGTTGAACCAATTCAAGGAGAAGCGGGCGTCTTCGTGCCAGACGAAGGTTATTTAAAAGCAGCTGCAGAAGCTTGTAAGAAGCATAATGTTCTATTTATTGCAGATGAAGTACAGACAGGAATTGCTCGTACCGGACGTCTACTAGCGACTTGTGGGAATTGTAGTTGCGAGAAAAGTTGTGGTCACAATCCTGAAGTCAAACCAGATATTTTAATTTTAGGAAAAGCACTGTCAGGCGGTGTGTTTCCAGTATCAGCTGTCTTGGCCGATGATGAAATTTTGGGTTGTATCAAACCTGGTGAGCACGGATCAACTTTTGGTGGAAACCCATTAGCATGCGCCGTAGCAATTGAAGCACTAAAAGTAGTGACAGATGAAGGGCTTGCTGAAAATGCAATGAAACTTGGAAAAATCTTCAGAGATAGGATGCAACAACTAGCAGACAAATCTGATTTGGTGACACTCGTAAGAGGAAAAGGATTGCTGAATGCCATCGTTATCAACGATACGGAAGATAGTGAAACCGCTTGGAATATTTGCATGAAGCTACGCGACAACGGATTGTTAGCAAAACCTACTCATGGCAACATTATTCGTTTCGCTCCCCCATTAGTTATGAATGAAGAGGAATTGGGACAATGCTGTGATATTATTGAAAAGACTGTCTTGGAATTTTAGGCCCAAAGGGAATTAAAAATAGACGCCCTGTACGCAGGAATTAAAAATGTAAAATTAAAAATAAGACGCCCAATACGTATGCACACGTATTGGGCGTAATATTTTTAATTTTTAATTCAGAAGCTCGCGAAGCAAACTCACGTCCTCACGCCTTCATGTCAGACTGTGCGCAAACTAAAATTTTTGCTCAAGGTTCTTTGGCGAGACCTGCTTTTGACGGCAGTCAAGCGCCAAAACCAACATACTTTTTGGGTATTTTCGCACGTCCGCACGTCCTCACGTCCTCATGTCCTCATGTCCTCATGTCTTAATGTCCTCACGCCCTCACGTCCTAGATCATATTTTTAATTTTACATTTTTAATTTTCAATTCAGAAGTCCTCAGACTTCTGCCACCATCTTCCGCCCCTTATCCTCTACATCTACCGCTTCCAATTCCTTACTAATCGTAAAAGAAATTTTGGTTCCGATTCCAAATTTAGAATCTACCCAGATATCTCCATTGTGTTGTTCAGCGATTTTCTTACCGATGGCAAGCCCCATTCCTGAGCCAGCATATTCTTGCTTGTTGTTGATTTGCTTGAATAATTGAAAAATGATATCATGATATTCGTCTTTGATACCGATACCATTATCCGTGATATCGAATTGCCAATAATCATCTCGGTCTTTGGCCTCAATCGTGACTTTTAATGGGATATCGTTTTTGCGAAATTTTAGACAATTTGACAAAATATTTTGCATTAATTGAACAATCTTTACACGTACTCCTATCATTTCAGTTGGCAAGTCGATATGTTCGAAAGTTGCACCTGATTCATCAATTTGTTTTTTCAATCCACTTTTAACTGACGCTATCAATTCGACAAAATTAAATGATTCAAATTTATTGTCTTTCGATAAACTGAACTTTGAAAATTCAAGAATATCTTCTATCAAATTGTTCATGTATTTAGTTCCCTTGATCACAATACCCAAATACTCACTAGCCGTGTCATCGAGTTTGTCTTTTGCTTTCAAATCGCGCTCTAACAGTTGAGAAAAACCAATGATATTTCTTAATGGATGTTTCAAATCGTGGGAAGCTAAATACGCAAATTTCTCCAATTCTTCATTTGATCTTTTTAGTGCTGAAGTACGTTCTTTAATCTTTACCTCGAGATTATTGTTGGCTTCCTTTAGATTGTCTTTTGCTACTTCCAGTTGTTCCTTTTGAAAATTAATTTCATTGTTTTTATTTTGTAGCAGCCTATTATTTTTCAACTTATTTTGAAAAGCCTTCCACAAAAATGAAAACATCATCAACAACATTATCACTACCAATCCCATAGCACCTAGCCTGGTTCGACTCGCACTTAATTCTGCTTCTTTTTTGCCATTTTCTTCCAGCAATTTTTCTGCTTTCACTTCCAATAATTCCAGATCATAAGAGGATTGCATTTTTGTCATCTCCTTGGTTTTTTCATAATTCCAAAGACTATCTTTATTGGACAAATACATTTTTTGATAAGTCAATGCTTTTCCTAACTCATTTTTCTTTTCATAAATTTGAGACAAATAATCATAAGCATAAACGACTTGAGGTTGCCTTCCAGCGCTTTTCGCCACTTCCAACAACTTGTTTGCATATTCTTCCGCTTTATTTAAATCCCCTTTATCAAGATAATATTTGACAAAATTTAAATAAGAAGAACTGATTCCTCCTTTATGATTGATAGATAAATATAAATCGAGTGAATTTTTTTGAAAAGTAAATGCTTCTTCTTTATTACCATTTGCTGCGGCAACATCACCTAATTTTGAATAACAGAATGCCAATCCTTCTTTATTGCTCGCTTTCTCGTATGAAGAACGAGCGATTTCGAAGTAATTATTTGCAGTGGACAATTCTTCTTTTTTTAGATAAACATCTCCAATCACCATATTACTGTACGCAATATCTTCTGCTTTCATATTCGGTAATGATTGGCGAATTTCAAGTGCTTGGGAGTAGTAGTTTAGAGCTTCATCATAATCCTTCAAGGAACGATAAATCACACCAATTCTGTCCAAGGTGAAAGTGATATCTTTCGATGGACCCAATCCTTTCTGCACTTTGAGTGCATCCAGACCATTTCTTAATGCTTTTTGATAAAGCCCCTGTGATCGATAAAGTCCAGAAATACCAGATAAAATTTTGGCTTTTATATTTGGATGACCATTTGCTTCACATATCTCAATGGCTGCTTTATAAATTGCTAATGCTTCTGCGTAGTCCCCCTCCTTCGCCATAACATAACCTGACTTCCTCATCGAATTAGACTGGCTTTCCGTATTTCCAATCTCTTGGTAGCTGTCGGCTGCATGCTCATAATAATGACTGGAATTTTTATAATCACCAGCACTTTGCTGTATTCTTCCTAATTGATAATAAGCATCTGCTTTTCCAGCTATATTGTTAGAATTTTGAGCAAGCGACAAGGCTTCTTTAGCATTGATGCTTGCGGTTTCCCGATCTTTGAACATCACAATTTTTGAGCATTCAACTAATAAAGTTGCTCTCAGTTTATCATCTTTTGTATATTTAATTTCATTGCGAAGAGAATCCAGACGAGAATTTCCATACAGATTGTTGGGAAGAAACAATATCACAGACAAAAATACTCCAAAAATTTGAAGTAGATTGTAGCATGAGGGGTATGTGTATTTTGATTTCAATTTTATTTTTCTGAATCTGGGTTGGCTTGGTGTTTAGCAATCGTAAAGAAGAAAGTAGTTCCTGAATCTAGAGTGGATTCTACCCATATCTCTCCATCATGTTGTTCAACAATCTTCTTACAAATTGCCAAACCGATTCCACTTCCTTGAAATTCATGTTTGGAGTGTAACTTCTTAAAAATCATAAATATTTTTTCAAAATACTCAGGTTTAATACCGATTCCATTATCTGCGATAGAAAATTTCCAATGAGTCTGATCTTCTGCACCCGAAATAATAACCTTCGGTGGCTTATCAGGTTTTCTAAATTTGATCGCATTAGCAATTAAATTCTGAAAAAGCTGCTTTATTTTTGTTTTACTTCCCAAAACGATTTCGGGTAAATTCTCCTGAATAATTTCAGCTTCCTGTTCTTTAATACTTTGATTGAGACCATTTAAAATAATCAGCATCAAATTATTTAGATTCACATTTTCTGGAATATGCTCTCCTGTATTGACTCGTGAGTAAGTCAGTAAATCATTTATCAACAAATCCATATTGTTGACCCCATCCTTAATAAACTGGAAATACTCTTGCTCTTCATCATTCAATTTATCGCCCATTTTTCTTGCCAATAATTGGGTGAAATTATTAATCGTCCGCACAGGCTCTCTCAAATCATGCGAGGCGATATATGCAAAATTTTCAAGTTGGATATTCGAATCTTTATATCGATGCAACTGCTTTTTTTGCTCCTCCATTTGATCTTTATAATAAGCAACTTCATCTTTCATCGAAGACATATCGTTTATGTCACGAATTTTCAAAATCCTTCCCATCGGTTGGTCCATTTCAAAAACAAAAAGAAAAGTAAACATCAATTTTCTTTGAATCGAGTCAATGGTACAAACGTGATCAAAACTTAATACTGATTTATCCTTGATATCTCTTCCCATCATTTGCTCTTCGTACCGAGCAATACAATCAAAGCCTAACTTATACGTTAATTGATTTACATCTTTAATATCAGAGGAACCCAATAGACGAAATAAAGAACTACTAACCTGTTGAATGTCCCAGTTGAGATTAAATAAAACCATCGGCTGCTCGCTACTCATCATCAAAGCGTTAAGGAAATTTGAATCAGAAGCTGAAATTGTTGATGGAGAATTTGGAAATACTTTTAAGCTCACAGAAAGTCCTTTTAACTGGTTAATAATGAGTTAGGTATTTCAGATCACTTAATAAATCGATTTTTTGGGATTAAGTAACTGAAAATTAAAAATTTGAGTATTATATTACTTGTTATATGAATTGTTAGGTATATGTATAAAACACAGCAAATATGTATCCAAACACGTCAATTAGAAGAAAAGAAATTCGGAATGTATTAGTTAAATTTTTTATAAATTCGTATTCAGCCTTATTCCCTTTAAAATATCAGGATAAGTTAGCGGAATACTTAGCGATTTATCCTCAATAAACCATAATTCCATCCACTTATGCCGTTCAGAAAATCAGCAGTTCTTATACTTTTTTGCCTATGTTCTTATGCATCCATTGCACAACAGACTCATGTTTTCACAGAAGCACAACGTCATTACAAACAGGGCAATGATCTCTTCGATAAAGGAATCTTTGCGCCTGCCCAAAGTGAATTTCAAAAAGCATACAATCTATTGCAACCCATTAATGAAGAGCAAGCTCAGCTACTTTTCACAAAAGCCAAATTGAATTATGCTAAATGTGCAGTTCGATTGAATCAGCCAGATGGGGAAAAATTAGTACTCGATTTTACACGACAGGTAGATCCTGATCCTGTTGCATTAGAAGCAATTGTTGAAATGGGTGATTTTTATTACGACGCAAAAAAGTACGAGAAAGCGATCTCTTTATACGATCAAATTGACCCTTCCGACTTGTCAAAGGCAAAAAGAAATGACATTCAATTTCGATTAGGTTATTCTTATTTTATTCGTCGAAAATTTTCAGATGCCAGAGTTACGTTTGAAAAAATAAGAGACATTGAAAACAAATATTATTACCCATCTAACTACTACTATGGGATGACCATGTTTTTCGAAAATAGATATGATGAAGCGGTCGAAAGTTTTAATAGAATTAAAACTTCCAAAAAATATCGAGAACATATTCCTTACTATATTGGTCAAATTTATTTTGCACAAGGTGAATATAATAAGCTGATTTCATATGCACAGCCTTTGGCAAGCAAACCCAATATTCGAAAGAAAACAGAAATGCACCAATTGCTCGGACAAGCCTATTTTGAAATGGGTGAGTACAATGAGGCACTTCATTATTTGCAATATTATGCAGACAATGCATCTCAAATGCGAGAAGAAGATTATTATCAATTGGGATACACTTTGTACCAAAGAGGAGAACATGAAAAAGCAATATCTTCTCTTGAAAAATTGAATAAAGCTAATTCCAAATTAGGTCAACATGCGATGTATATTTTGGCAGATGCACAATTAAAAAGAAACGATAGAATCGCTGCAAAAAATGCCTTTTTTAATGCGAGTAAGTTAGATTTTGACAAAGAAATTCAAGAAGAGTCTTTATTTAATTATGCTAAACTTTGTTATGAATTAAAATTGGATCGAGAAGCAACATCAGCATTGAAAAAGTTTCCTCAAAACTCAAAATACCATATAGAAGCGCAATCTATTTTATCAGCTATTTTCCTGAATACAAAGGACTACGAAAACACCATCAAGACTATTGAAGCAATGCCTAATAAAACTCCTAAAATGAAGGAGACTTTACAACAAGTCGTATACAATCGGGGTGTTCAGCTACTAAAAGATGGGAATATCAAAGCAGCCAAAGAGCTATTACGTAAGTCGCTGGATAACCCTATTAATAATCGTACCAAAGCGCTTACTTTGTTTTGGCAAGGTGACATTGCCCATAATGCTGGCGACTATAATTTGAGTATTAAAAAAATAAATAAGTTTTTAGCACTATCCAAAACATCATCCAATTTACCAGATGAAGCAAGTGTCCATACTGCCAATTATATTCAAGGATACAACTATTTAAAACAAAAAGATTACGTAAGTGCTTTCAATTATTTTGAGTCCACAATTCAAGGTATTGAAAAAAATCAAAACTACATCACTGATGATAAAGTAAAGCACAACATTTTAGGAGATGCCATTTTAAGAGCAGGTGATTGTTCATTCAAAAGAAATAAATATAATGACGCGGTTAAATTTTATGAATCAGCTATCGGCTATCGATTCGATGGGACCGATCACGCACTATTCCAAAAAGCCATAATACAAGGCTTACAAGAAAATGTTACCGACAAATTAATAACGCTGGACGAATTAGTGAGCAATTACCCCAACAGTAGCTACACGGATGATGCTTTATTACAATTAGGAATCACTTATCAAGCTATTAATAAAAATGATCAAGCGGTCAAAGCATTGAATAAATTGACGAGCGAATACAGAGGAAGATCGGAATTAGTCAATCGAGGTTACATACAATTAGGTCTCATCAATTTCAATCAGGGAGCCTTGAATACCTCGATTACTAATTATAAATCCATTTTTTCTAACAATCCAGAGCCGAAAGAAGCGGATGAAGCACTGATTGCATTAGAGGAGATTTATGTAGAATATCTTGGTAAACCGAATGAATACCTCGCATTCAGAGAATCTATTCCAGGTTTCAAAGTGGATACTGCTGCAAAGGATGATTTAAATTTCAAAGCCGCTGAATCACAATATGAATCAGCCAAATATTCACAAGCTATTCAACCGCTTTCAGATTATATCAAGAAATTTCCAAATGGAAGACATTTGATCAAAGCCTATTTTTATCGAGCTGACTGTTTTGTTGCTACTGAAAACTATACTAGTGCCTTAGCAGATTATGAGAATGTGATCAGAAAAGGATCGTCCAATTATTACGAAAAAGCATTAAAAAAAGCCGCTACGATCGCTTACAATCAAAACCAAGATTTTGCAAAAGCACTGACTTTATACACAAAATTGCAAGAGGCAGCGTCATCAGAAGATATTAAAATTGAGGCTCAATTAGGAGCCATCAGAAGTGCTTATAGAAGCGGTAAGATGGAAGCCGTTTATCGATTGACCAATGACATCAATTCCAATAGCAACTCACCGGAAGATGATAAAGTAGAAGCTAATTATTATGCCGGTAAAATGGCTTACGACACCAAAAATTATGACCCTGCTGTCGAGTATTTCAATAAAGTAGTACGAGTAACCGACGACGAACGCGCAGCAGAGGGGATGTATGTCATCAGTCACATTTATTACCTAAAAAGAGAGTTGGATTTTGCTAAAACATTGGCTGAAAAATCAGCAAAAGAAAGTAGAGCGTACCCGTATTGGGTGGCCAAGTCT
Organism: uncultured Saprospiraceae bacterium; assembly: GCA_937928575.1. Taxonomy (GTDB): domain Bacteria; phylum Bacteroidota; class Bacteroidia; order Chitinophagales; family Saprospiraceae; genus CALDGQ01. Next base: position 13,228 of record CALFWW010000113.1, read on the forward strand.
TTGATTTTATTATCGGATGTGTTGACAGAACAAAATAACCTTTTTTATGCAAGAGCAGCGTTGGAAGGTCTGCTAGATAATTTCAGTGAAGATCCTGAATTGGTCCGCATTGCAAAAGCAAAATTAGCGAAATTAGACGAAAAAGAAAAAGTGAATAACATCATCACACCAATGGGAGAAAATGATGATTTAGAAATGGAAGTTATCCCTGATGAAGGTGGTGGAGAATAAATCAAGTCATCACCCCATTTCTCTCAATCCAAAAATTTAAAATTATGAGTTTATTCAAAAATATATTGTTATCTTTTCTTTTCATCACTTCATTTTCATTGGTTGCACAACCTGGTCTAGATTCAAAAGATGTTGAAGTCATCAAAGATTTTGAAGCGAATTTGGCAGAAACAGATAAGCTAAATTTGAACCCTACCCTTCCTGCAGTAGATACTTCTGCTCAACGATTAATGTATCAAATTCCCAACCGAAATCTAGATGTCAATTATTTACCACCAAAGATTCGACCAATCGCTATTAAAGGAGCGGAAGTACAAGAAAAATACAACGGGTACGCCAAGTTAGGTTACGGTATTCCAAATATGATTTATGGCGAAGGAGCGTACCATTTAATTGAAGAGGAGCAGTACAATGTTGGACTTCATTTAAAACACGTTTCAGCCAATAACAAAGACATCGAGCATCAAAGATTTATGGAAAATTATACAGCCATAGACGGTTCTTATCACTTCAACGAAGGATTGGCGGCAGATGGGGCTATCAGTTTTTTAAATGACCAAGTTCACTTTTATGGATATGATCACACAGTTGATACTTTTTCGAGAGACCAGGTAAAGCAGCGGTTCAATACGCTTGACTTGACAGGAAAAATATACAATGGCAAACAAACCGATGCAGACTTTAATTATGAAGGAGCAGTCAATGTTTATACTATTTCGGATAATTATGCATCCAGAGAAAACGCCTTTTCACTAAATCTCAGTGGCGCCAAATGGATTGCAGAAAAACATTTATTAGACGTTAATTTAAAAGGAGATTTTACTAAATTCAAAGGAGATCAAGATTTTAATAACAATATTTTCACAATTGCACCAAAATTTACTTTTCATGGCGAAAAATTTAAAATTGGTTTAGGGGCAAATGCAGTTTTGCATGAAGAAGAATTCCAATTTTCCCCTGATATAGATGCTGCCGTCAATATCCTTGGAAAAAAATTGACTGCATTCGCTGGTTGGACCGGAAATTTGCAAAAAAATACTTTTAGAACTTTAACAGATTACAATCCATTTTTGATTTCTCAACCGACTTTTCAAAATTCGAAGTACAACCAATATTATGGAGGTATCTCGGGTCAGGTACAAATTTTAGAATACGAATTACAAGTTGGAAATAAATCAGTAGATGGACTTCCTTTATATCTCAATTCTATGGAGGATGCCAAAAGATTTGAAGTGCTGTATGACACTGCCAATATCTTTTATGTGACAGGTTTGGCCGGTTTTGATCTAACCAAAGGCCTGACTTTAAACCTATCCATGACCATCAATAAATTCGATCTTCAAAACGAAGAACGTCCCTGGCATATTCCAACGACTGAATTCAATGTTGCCGCGCGATATAAAGCTTTGAAAAATAAATTGTTTTTGAAAGCAGAGTGTTATATCAGCGATGCTGTTTATTTCAAAAATGATCAAGGGGACGCAGAGCAACTTAATTCTTTGCTGGATTTAAGCATCGGTGCTGAATATTTCTTCACCAAAAATATCGGTTTGTTTGCCGACATCAACAATTTTGCCTCAAATCGCCGGGTCCGCTGGAATGGCTATCCTAATTATGGAGTTAATTTGTATGGTGGGGTTACGGCGAAGTTTTGATTTGGACCGCTTCGTTTTAAGACCGTTCACTTTGTTCTCTTAAGGACCGCAAAATCGCTGCGCTCTTTGCTTTTAGACCGCTGACGCTTTAAGACTGCTTCTTGTATGGTTTATACAACGCTTTCAATTTCAACTTCTTGTTAGTGAAGTTCGATTGATACTTTTTGTAGAATTCAACCACTCAATTTTATTTGAACTTCGTAAAATTCCAAGAGAAGCAGTCTTAAAGCCTCCGGCGGTCTAAAAGCGTCAGCGGTCCTAAAGCGCAGCGTTCTTACAGCAATGAGCCGAAAGGCGAATTGCGGTCTTAAAGTATCCGCCCAGCGGATTACGCCTCTCCCACGCAACTTATACATACCATTTCCGTTTAATATGTAGTTTAATCTAAGAACAAATGGAAGAAGAAAATCAAACTTTACTAGGGATTGGTTCAAGAGTAAAGCACCCAGCTTATGGGCCTGGTGTTGTGATTGGTTTGGATGTGGCTGCGTATCGAGTCTGTTTCATGACCTATGGAATTAAAAATGTTGGAAAAAACTTTGAAAACCTCGAAATCATCGAAGCCCTTCCAGCAAAGGAAAGTATCTCATTTAATGAAGCCGAAGAATCATTGATTAAAATTCTAAGAACTTTCGGAATGATCAATGAGTCCGTCAATATTGGAGACAAATGGAAAAGTGGGAAATTGGTCTTGCAACCGGCAGATGCTTCTCAGAAATCGAAAGACATTCCGATTGATACTTTCTTTCATAAAATCGTCATGGTCAGAGATCGTCTGCGTGTTTTAGAAGCAAAACTCAACAGCAATAAGGCAATCACAGAAGCTGACAAAGTTGAATTACAACAATACATCACGAGGGTTTATGGAAGTCTGACAACTTTTAACGTTCTTTTCAAGTATAAAGAGGATCATTTTGTTGGAGAAAAAACAAAATAGCGAAGAAAATTATTCGCTTTATCCTATCTTTATTATACCGATTTATCAATGTTGTTTTTTTAACTGTGTAGTATGAGATTTCTAATTCCCTTACTGGCCATTCTTTTGTGTACTCAATGCTTTGTTATTGAGAACCAATATACTCGTCTCGCACCCGGGACCTGGAGAGCAACTTTGCAATTGGTACCCCAACCCACCTTTGAAAATAAGAAAGGCGCACCGCTGCCCGAACTGATGGATCATCAATTTGAGGAAGTAGCTTCTGACTTTTTACCCTTTACTTTTGAGGTGATTTATGAAAATGAAAATGACTTCTACATCGAGATAATCAATGGAGAAGAAAGATATCGGGTAGATGATATCACTTATGGATTAGATCGTTCTACTGCCAAAGATACGATTACCATCAAGTTTAAAGAATACGAATCTGAATTGAAAGCAATCGTAGAAGGTAAAATGATGGCAGGAGAATGGATTGTACACAACAGGAAAAATTATAGCATTCCTTTCAAAGCCGAATTCGGTAAGGGTCACCGCTTCACAGAATTGCGGAAAACACCCAAAATGGATTTGACTGGAAAATGGGAAATTCACTTTTTGGATGAGAAAGATCCTTATGATGCGATTGGAGAGTTTCAACAAAATGGAAATAAATTGACCGGTACTTTTATTACCGAAACGGGTGATTTCAGATATCTTGAAGGAACCGTTCAAAACAATAAAATGTACTTATCCTGTTTTGATGGAGCACATGCTTTTGTTTTCGAAGCTAAGATAAAGGAGGACCAAACATTGGTTGGATCATTCCGATCAGGTAAACATTATAAAGTACTTTGGGAAGGGAAAAAGAACGAGAATTTCACCCTTAAAAATCCATTGGAACTTACTTACTTAAAAGAGGGTTATAATAAGGTGGATTTTAATTTGAAAGGTCAAAAAGGGAATGTGGTTTCCTTATCTGATGATCGTTTCAAAAATAAAATTAAGATTGTTCAGATAATGGGTACTTGGTGTCCGAATTGTAGAGATGAAACTTTATTCCTGACTGATTATTTGAAGAAAAATAGCCATGAGGATTTAGAAATTATTTCTTTGGCGTTTGAAAAACATAAAGATGCTAACAAAGCTTATACGGCTATCAATAATTATAAGAAAAAAATGAATATCCCGTATGACATGCTGTGGGCTGGTTCGTCCAACAAAAAAGAAGCAGCGAAGACCTTGCCCATGCTAAATGAAATCATCTCCTACCCAACGATGATCTTTATAGATAGAAATGACAAGGTAAGAAAGATTCATACTGGATTCAGTGGGCCAGCAACTTCAGAATACATTGCTTTTAAAGAAGATTTTAATCAATTTGTAGATGAATTGTTGAATGAAAACAAAATTTTAAACTAACTAAACCATACTGGACGAAATAAATTATCATGCAGAAATATAATTTCACACTTGCATACTGCCACCAAAATGAAGACATCGCTCAAGAAATACATCAGTATTTGAGTAAGGCGGACATCTATCTAAAAATGATTTCTGACAAAGATGGGGATCTGGAAGGAATCGGAACGCAATTGCTAAAAGAAGAAGATCATGTATTATTATTGATTAGTACCAATTTTCTGAAATCAATTGGGACGATGAATAACATTTTAAAATCCGTAGAGCCACTCGCCAAAAAGAAGATTCTCCATCCTGTCATTATCAATGGTCGCGAAAAAATGCCAGACGGTTCTTATATTTCTGTTCAAACTAATTTCGACCGGGTAAGCCATGTTATACAATACATGAATCATTGGCAAGATAAATATCTGGATGCTCGCAAAGAAAAGAGAGAAGCACCGGCTAACCTAATAAATGCAATTGAAAAAAAGCTCTTAAACATTCGAAATATTTCTGCGCAAATTGGTGAATTTTTAAAGTTGATAAAAACACAGGATCACATCAGCTACTCTATGCTGAGTCAAAATAACTTTGAAGCTTTTTTCGCCCGTTTCAACATTAAAGAAAATCATTCAAAAATCGCTGGCCTTTCATTAGGTTCCATTGGAACGGGCGCACTGGTAGGTGGGATGGTTGCAAATGCGAGAAATAAAAGCACAAATCCACCAGTAGTAGAAACACCTGAAGTCGTCGAAAATGCAACTCCTAGAATAATTGAAACTCCAAAGGAACGACCACCGGTAGTTACGGAAACACCTCCACAAACACCTCCCGTTTTTGAACCTCAAGAGGTGAAAAATAATAATACAGATTTAATTAAGGAAGTAAATCCAATTATACCAAACGAACCTTTCGTAGAAATCAGAAACGACGAGATTCCTATACAAGAGACACCAGATTTAATTGAAACACCAATTGATGAAATTGAAGTAGAAGATATAAGTCCAATTTCTGTTAGCGATCGAAATGAGGTCGTTCCATTAAAAATTGAAAACTTAGACCACTTGGAAGACATAAGAGAAGGGAGTAATGATACTCCAGAAATTCCTACCAAGTCCGATCAAGAAGTCTTGAACAAATTAATTCACATCAAAAACGGAGATGAGATAGGACCTGGTTTTGGAACGAATGTCCGTGATGAAAATTCCGTAGAAAACTTGAGTGTCATCCAACGGATCATCAAAAAAAGAGAAGAAGAAAATAATAAAACCGGAATTGATAGAGGAGATGATATTACAATCAATGGAAAAATCGGAGATGAAGTGATTGAAATGCCAGTGAATCGAAATCAACCTCCTACTCCTTCAGAGCCAAGTATACGACCATACGAAAAGTCTTCCTCAGATGTAGAACAAACTCTACACGAAGCATCCAATTTAATCGAAGCAGGGAAAATCGAAAAGGGTTTGGCAATTCTCGAAGAGGTATTGTATCAAGATCCTAACAATGTAGATATTCGATTACAATATGCAACGGTCTTAGCCGATAACTTGAACAAAAAAGATGATGCAGTTCATCACCTTCAAAAAATATTATCCATAGATCCTCATCATGGCAATACTTATGTCAAATTAGGTGAAATTTCCGAGTCAAAAAACAACTTGGTCATCGCACGGAAATATTATGAAAAAGCAGCGGCTCTAAAACCTAACCAACCTTGGATATTTTACAAGCTAGGAATTATGATTTCAACACATTTTGTTGGAGAAAATAAAATGGCTGCCGATTATTTCAAGCAATCTCTAAATCTTGATAAAAATAATGTGGACGGACATTACCGATACGCGGTGATACTTTCTGAAGATTTACAGAATTATGAAAAGTCCCAAAAACATTTTAAGAAGGTCGTCAAATTAAAGCCTGACCATAAGAGAGTCCATCTTGATTTAGCTAAATTACATCGTAAGAATGGAAATTTCGAAAAAGCAGAAAAGCATTACCTAAAAGCCGTTAATAATTACCCATTAATCAAAAATGAGAATAATGATGCGCTCTTTATTCAACCAAAGCTGACAACGACTCCTGTCAAAACGGTGGTCGAAAAACCAGTTGAAGTAGTTAAGAAAGTTGAGCAAGTATTCAGAGTTCCACAAAATGAAATAAAACGGGTACTGATTACTGGAGCCACCTCAGGAATCGGAAAAGCTACTGCTGAATTATTCGCCAAAAATGGTCACAAATTAATCTTAACAGGAAGACGAAAAGATCGATTGGATATTTTAAAATTACATTTTGAGCAAAAATATCAATCGGATATTCAACTACTTTCCTTCGATGTCACCAACATCGAAGAAGTACGCAACTCCTTTACAGAACTATCCTCTGAATGGCGAGATATTGATATTTTAATCAACAATGCAGGTCTTGCAAAAGGTTATGATTCAATCCATGAAGGGGAATTGTCAGATTGGGATGCGATGATAGACACCAATATCAAAGGGCTACTTTATATGACCCGTGCATTTTCTCCCATCATGGTTGAAAAACAAAGTGGACACATCATTAATGTTGGTTCTACTGCTGGGAGTGAAGTTTATCCAAAAGGCAATGTGTATTGTGCTACCAAATTCGCAGTCGACGCCCTAACAAAAGCAATTCGATTGGATTTGCATAAATTCAATATCCGAGTAAGCCAGGTAAGTCCAGGTCATGTTGAGGAAACGGAATTTGCAAAAGTTAGATTTGGAGATGCAGATCGTGCAAAAATTTATGAAGATTTTCAGCCTTTAAAAGCAGAAGATGTGGCGGAATCCATTTACTTCATTGCGACACGTCCACACCATGTTAATATTCAGGATATTTTAATGATGGGGACACAACAGGCTAACAATAATTATATTGATCGGAGTGGGCGGAAGTAGAGCTCAGTTTTTCACTGCTTTAAGACCGCTTTGCTTTAAGACCGCTGCTCGCTTCGCTTGCTTTAAGACCACTTCGTTTTAAGACTGCTTCTCGTGGGTGCTGTACTCGCCGTTCATTCAAAACTTGAAGAACGAGAAATTCAAATTGAAAGAGAAGTATAAAACTCAACTAGAAGCAGTCTTAAAGCATCGCGGTCTAAAAGTACTAAGCAAAGTGAGGTACGGCCTTAAAGCCGTAGGCGGTCTTAAAGCAAGCAAAGCTTGCGGCCTATCAAGCATAAGGCCCACTAACCGCTTCCACCTCCTTCCCTTTCTTAAAAACAAATCGCAAGTTCAAAAAGGTTAACAATATAGCTACAAATAACCAAATATACATCCAGACATTTGCTGGAATGAATACCATGAGTTCTGCATATTTCTTCAAATCAGAAGTTGGACCCACATTGAAATCTTGAATAATGTAGAGAATACTCGCCAAACCCAAAAACATCAAGATTACAGAATCCCAGTCTGTTTTTGCTGCGACGATAAATAAAAACACACCAAAAGCACACAACATGCCGGTTGTATAGATAGAATTGAACCAAAATAATGCGGAGAAAATCATGGCAGCAGAAAGCAAATAAAGCGCCCACTCCGAAAACTTTTCCATTCTTGCACCAATATAAAACAATATATTTCCGAAAATGGCACTTCCAAGATAACCACCCATTAAAACAACTGCTCTAGATCCACCTGCTGTTCTGGTAAAGCCACTCCCATCCGGACTTACTTGAAGATTTAAAACTTCCCCACCCGTGATGATGGCGCCAAACGCATGACCAAATTCATGTAAAAAAGTAACAAATTGTGCAATCGGATAGATCGCTAAATTTCCCCAATAGCCTCCAAAATAACGAAGACCAAAATAGATACCCAAGATTACGAGCATCCGGACCAGTATGTTTGTTCTCATAAAATTATAACATTAAACATTTTCAAACAGTTCCTTTAACTTCGTAGCATTTGAAGGTTGCATTCTGCCACTCAATACTAAACGCAACTCCCTACGACGCATCGCGCTTTCATACAAACTTTCCTCATCTCTTGTCAATGGAATCACTTTAGGGACCGCAATAGGTTTTCTATTCGTATCATCTAAAGCAACAAAAGTAAAATAGGCATGATTACTTCTACGATTTTCGAAACCTTTGACATTGGCAGCAAATACTTCAACATACACTTCAACCGAGGTATTAAATGCACGTGTCACCGTTGCTTCTAGTGTTATCACATCTCCAACATGAATCGGTTTGTGAAATGACACATGATCTATGGAAGCAGTTACAGTATGTGCTTCACAATGTTTTCCTGCACAAATTCCACCAACAACATCCATCCATCTTAATAAATTTCCTCCCATCAAATTACCTAAAGGATTGGTATCATTGGGCATGATCATTTCTGTCATGATGGTCTTTGAGTCACTAACTTTCTTTTCTTTCATACACTCAGTTTATTTGGTGCAAAAATAGGCGATCAGAAGCTTTGAAACAATAGTGAATAAGAATAGTTATACTTGTGAATCGTAGTTAGCGATTAAATATCAGCTTTTAAAGTATGAAGTGAGAAAAACGCAACAATTCTCGGTATGAAAAAATTTCTATGAGAATTTTATCGGTTACAAATTATCTCAGCCTCGGTTTCATCCTAAAATAAGTACTCGACACCTAAAGTGTTGGCTCAAGAAAAAACCAAAATTATATTATAACATAAAATTTACATGATACTTTAGGTTTGTGATTGGTATTTTTTAGATTGGACTCGCAAACCTACATAAGCACTTGACTTCTTACTCATCTAGCTATAGAGTCATTCGACGTTAAGAATCAACCTCTGCAGTTTACATACCAATCACTATTCGTAGCAACCAATCCCTACTGTTTTATTATTTTTTGTACCTGAATAGTATTGTTCGTTATATTTGTAACCAGCACAAAAAACAACCCAGCGGGCAAAGTAGAAGTATTTATGATAGTATGACTACCTACATTGGATAAGGTTTGGATAATTTGACCATTTGCGTCCAATACTTCAATAGTGTAATTTCCAATCAACCCTTGAACTACGAAATATTCATCAATTGGATTAGGAAACATATCCAGATAATCTATTCCAGCACCAATATGAATACCTGTCATAACGGGGGTACTATTTGTGTAGTTCGACAATAATCGTACATACCCTGCCTGATAAGAAATGGATGGTTCCGAAATTTCCCATGACGCATCAGGCCAGCCAGTATTATAATCCAAATAGCTTTTTTGTGCAGGCTCTCCTGCTGGTGGAGCTATCGTTGGAATTGAAAAGTTTTTATTGACACCTCCCGACAAAAAACCAGGAGCAGGTCCATTCGGAGACGTCAACGCATTGTCATAAATTGTTTGGTCAGCAAACCATTGATGATAAATTTCATTGACACAATGGTCACCACCAAAATCATACATATTGGATAAATAAACCAAACCTAGTGGGTTAACACCATGAAAATAGTGGATCTTTTCCTTAGCATTTTGAAGATAAGATGTAGCGGGATTGATAACGTCATATTTATCTATCAATAGATTAAGATTTGCAAAATTACTCATTGACAAATTACTTCCCCAATGGAAAGCAGATTCTGGAATTTCAGCCCGATACAAATCATCATTATTAAATCCATAATAGCCACCACCATTGTTTTGAATATCTGAAACAATTGAATTTAAGATATTCGCAGCTATAGTTGGATCAGGATTTGGAAGTGTTCTGTACTTTAAAAGTGCTTCAAGAACTTCCAACTTGTAGGAGCTCCAATAGTTCAAAGAGATTGCCTCTGTTTGATGGTATCGACTTTCAAAATCATTTTGAAAGGTGGCATTTGCAGTCAACTCATAAAAATGAATGGCAGCAGATAACATTGCATTTCCTTGCTCTTCGGCCGTCCAGTCTGCATCCCCCGAAATGATACTCAAATCATCACAGTCCACCTCGAAATTATTTGCCATCCATATGGGTTGAGTATATCCGTATGCTGCAATTCCTTTTGATTGTAAATTATTAGCAAAAGCAGTGAAGCTGGCAATAGTTCCGTATACTTTTGCTGCATGAGCGAAAACACTAGCGACTGCGGCTGAAGCAGAGGTACAAGTCGGTCCATAATATCTTGGATCAGTGTTCAGACTTGGAGGTGTTGAAGTATTTTCAGCATAATTTTTTGAACCCAATTTAATGTGGGTACTACCATCAACATTTACCATCTTCATCATCCAATCTAATTCCCATTTTATTTCATCCAAAATATCTGGAATGCCATTTCCACTTTCTGGGATATTGGTATCATCTCCAAAAGCAGCAGGGTTTTCCTCATAAGCATATAACAAATTATGCACGGAACTAAACGCAAACGTAATATATTTGTTAAAATCACCAGCATCATACCAGCCTCCACTTAAATCTTTTTCAAGTGATGAATTGGATTGATCATATATGTATCGACAATTAGCATCTTGAAGCGGATTCATAAAGCTGACACCATCGTTCCAATTAGAGCCAGCATATTGTTGAGGTTTATCCGTGTTGCAACGATTGTAATAAAACATCCGGGTAGCTGATCGAAGCACATCATAATATGGGTTTTCATTGATTTCGAAAATAGCAGATTTCTCATCATTGCTCGGATCATAAATATAATAAGAGCCAGAAGTCGTATAGCTCGAAAAATCAAACCACCAACCTTTATCTCCTGATTTTACATGTGTATTGTTATTGTTCCAGAAAACAGGAGTTCCTGAAAATTCAATCGCATCGGTTGTTGCATTACGCAATTCTATTGTTGCACCTGGCTGAAATGAAAGATTGGCGTTAAAACCAACTTGAGGATTGCTTAATACCGCGACTTTCTCAGCCGTATTTTCATACCCAAATTGATCCACATGAATGAATGGAGAGATTTGAGCAATCAATAAATCTGAAAAGAAAAAGATCGAAAAGAAAAATACTATTCTCATAATCCAGCGTTTTTTGAGTTCTAACAAAGGTAACGCTAAATAAGCAGATTACTTAATCATGACTCCTTGTTTCTCGATGTAAGGAACATTGGTAAAATAAGGTTCATTAATGCTACCTTTTACAAAAACATATTTTTTGTCGTACATATGGCCTTGATAATTAAAGCTCACCCAATATTCATTTGTTAAAACAAAAAGTGCTGTTTGGATCGGTTCAATCTTGGTAGCAGAAGTAGGTTCCAATCTTTCAAAGAAATGGCGGAGGATAGAAGTTTTCATCGACTCTCCATTCAATTCCCCATATCCTTTTGAGTTTATTAAAACATTAGTAATGGGTTCTTCTTTAAAATTAAGAATGTAGCAATCCCACAATTCTTCATCTCTCGGTATAATTGCAATCGCCAATCCTTCAACTTTAAATTGTGGTATATCACTTTTCATAAAAACAGGTACTTTATTTTACAATCTCAAAATTAAAAAGCTCTGAAAAATAAAAGAGTATTTTTTCCTTTACTTTTTGTTCGTCTATTTGTTTACCCAATTCTTTTGACATAGAAGTTACCTCTTTGTCAGCTTCCTGAATCCCGCAAGGAATTATATTTCCGAAATAACTCAAATCCGTGTTGACATTCAATGCAAACCCATGCATCGTAACCCACCTACTCAAATGCACTCCAATTGCGCAAATCTTTCTTTTCTTTTGCCCATCTTTTGGAAGCAACCAAACCCCGGTATATCCTTTAATGCGGTCTCCTTCAATTCCATAATCCGCCAACATCTTAATGATGGCTTCTTCAATAAATCGAATGTACCTGTGCAGATCCGTAAAAAAGCATTCTAAATCAAAAATTGGATAACCAACAATTTGACCCGGACCATGATAGGTTATATCGCCACCTCTATTTATTTTGAAAAATTGAATTCCTTTTGCAGAAATTTCAGCTTCCGATAACAATAAGTTTTCTTTACTCCCACTTTTTCCCAGCGTATAAACTGGTGGATGATCACAAAAAAGAAAATAATGTTTTTGTTTGACAGGAATTTCTTCATTTCGATTTGATCTTTTTATCATAACCAATTCGTCTAAAAGCGTTTGCTGATAGTCCCATGCAGATTGATAATCGATTGCCCCAAGATCTTTAAGTATTACTTTTTCCATTAGATTGGTCAAATTTATAATAAACTCAACTAATATGTACAGTAAATTGAGGTGCTATGTTGAATAGAATGGGTAGTTATTGATTTAGGTGTTATTTTAGTGGCTATGAATAGTGAAAGAATGTTTGAGATGGCCTTAGGCTTATCAACACCTTGGTGTGTAGAAAAGATAGAGTTTACTGGACCAGATA
>CALFWW010000114.1 GCA_937928575.1 uncultured Saprospiraceae bacterium
CAAGTCGGCATCTTGGCAATGCCTAAGCTCAGGATGACAAGCAAGTCGGCATCTTGGCAATGCCAAAGCTCAGGATGACAAGCAAGTCGGCATCTTGGCAAAGGAATATCGTCTTTTAAATTTGAAACGTTCTACTTCCTCAAGCAAAGGAAAACTTTTTAATTAAAAAAGCACAAACTAAACTCACACAGTTATCAAAAAAAAAGCAATCATTACCTTCATCAAAAATCCTGTCGAAGGCAAAGTAAAAACCCGAATTGCCAAAACAGCAGGTACTAAAAAAGCATTGAAAATCTATAAAGCTTTGATGGCTTATACTCGAAAAATCGCTTTGTCTATTGAGGCAGAACGATTTTTATTTTATAGTGATTACGTCAATAACGAAGATGATTGGCCCAATGAAGCTTTCACCAAAGGTCAACAACCAGATGGCGATTTGGGAACTCGGATGATTAAAGCGTTCGAAACTGCTTTTGAGTCGAACAACAAAGTCATCATCATTGGCAGCGATTGTGCCAGCCTCACTTCTGAGATTGTTCAATCTGCTTTTGACGAATTAGACAAACATGATTTTGTAATTGGTCCTGCGATGGATGGCGGCTACTACTTGTTAGGAATGAATAAATTTTCCCCGTCCGTTTTTCTAAATATCAATTGGAGTACGGAAACCGTCTTTACTGAAACGATTGATTCTTTTGTTGCCTTAAATGCTTCTTACGCTGTGGTCGATAAGCTGTCGGATATTGATTTTGAGGAAGATTGGGAGAAGTATGGTTGGGAGATATGATGAAAATGCATTTCATGAATATCGAATATCGAACAGGGAATTTCGAAATTAGAAGTGAACTTTGGAACGTCAGATCGTGCAAGTAATTTCTATAAATCTCACCTATTTAATTTTAATATATTTTACGGTAAGAAAAACTAATCGTAGGATTATGAAGCGGGTGGCCTTCGGCCTTAAAGATTTATCGTAAAGAAATTTAGAAGTGCTGAGGGAGGAAAAAAGATCGTTGTTTGAGCCACTGAAAGTGTTGCGAGTTTCGATATTTTGCGTTGAGCCAATTAAATTTTAGATAAATATTTAGGCAATCGCTTTTATAATATAAGCCAGCGCGGTGATTTTTTTGCTTCCTATTCGACAAGCTCAAGGCAAGCTGTTTTTTCATCTAGGAAAAAATGATGATCCAGAAAATTTAATGCTGTAAATAATAGGTCTTTTGCAGAATTGAGTGGTGAAAATCTGTTATTAGAAAAATCCTACTCACTCCTAAGCTTTACATAAGCCCTCAAATCCTCCAACTGCTGATCACTCATCCGCTCGGAAGTATATTGTGGCATATACGCTTTTTTCCCATTCATGACAGGTGTACCAAATCTAGTAACTTGATAAACAGAATATCTAGTGTATCTTGAAAAGTGTTTATTCAAATGATCGAAAGTAATTTTCTCATCATCCAATTTGAAATATGAATAGGCTTCTTCAGCATGACAATGTTTGCAACTATAATCGTATATCAACTTTCCATTTTCAGGATTACCTTTTAATTTGGCACCCATTTTACGATCAGGTGGTGGGTAAGCAAAAGAAGCGGGAGAACCTTGCAAATAAGCAGACTTCAATATATTGATCGCTTTTTTCTCATTTGCTTTTCCATTCAAGGCATTTTGAATCGTCACTCGTTGTGGTGGAGAAAGATTTAAATCAGACAATTTGAATTCATTTTCCCAAAGAAAAGCGAGGATTGATTCGATTTCCCATGCTTTCAATTTACGACCTTGTGCACACTCTACTGCACAAAGTTGAATCGCTTCCCGTAGATTGTGTCTTGCTTTGTCAACCAACTTGCCATATTTTTTATCGTAATCCCCATTGTAAAACGAAGTTCGATTTACTGCACCAAATAAAGTAGTTCCTTGCAAAAAAGGCATTTCATTTTTTGCGACATATTCCAATCTGGCTTGTGGATCGGAAATCGCTAAATTTGGATCTTCGATTTTGGTGTTGTGACAAGAAGTGCAAACAAAGTGTTTACTTTGTTGCTTCGATTTTTTTTGCCCTTTTATTTTTGAGAATCCATTAAAGATTAAATCTCTTCCAACTTCAGCTGAAACATTCTTTCTATTTTTATCCAATTTATGATTGACTGGACGATCCCCCAATTTCTCTAAAATCATGGCGACTGAATCAGTATCAGCTAAAACGTATTCCTCTGATACTTCCCAATTTGCAAAAAATACAACTGCGAAAAAAGTGCAAAAAAAATACATGATTAGTTTCATAGCCTATCATCTTAATTTTCCATTATCAAAAGTTGAATAGTTTTACAACATAAGTTACTACAACTATTCACACTACTTAAAGCTCATTATAAATTGAACAAACGAGAAATCGTAAAACCCATTCTGAATTGACCTTCTGCCCAACTCGATTGGGTATTGGGGATGTAATCCGTTTCCATGATTCCAGTGGCATTGGTAAAATTCAATTGAAAAACATGACCACCCGTATCAAATTCAAGACCGATTCCCAATGGGTTGTGATACCCGTTTTCCGAGTCAGAGCGATAAGCCGACAATGGAAATGTATAATCAACAATCAATCCCATCACTTTGGTCAATTGAACTCTCGCAGCAAATCCTGCGGTCATGATATCATTCTCATCTTCAAAAACAACAAGATTCCGATGTACATATCCTGGAATGAATTGCAATGAAAAACGCTCGCCAAATTTTTTAGCAATCATTACTTGAAACGCAAAGCTCCATCGATGTGCTGATTTATCAAAATAATTTAACAAAGCTGGGTTGTCACTTTTCTTCATGGTGGATGCAGTTGCAACTCCCAACGCTGTTATGGTAAATGGACTTCCACCAGATTTTTTTTGTTCAAATAATTTATACTTGACGGTCCCACTGATCAATGCTTTCAATGGCCCAGATCCTTTGGTTCTTCCGATTCCGACGGTCAGTTTATCTGTGAATCCATAATCTGCTCCTATCAAAACATCTGTTGAATTTTCAAGTCCATAAAGCGTTTCCCATCCATCAACGATATCACCAAAACGATGACCGATACGGATATCCATTTTTCGCTTTTTCAACGTTTCCACAGAATGGGTGTTG
Organism: uncultured Saprospiraceae bacterium; assembly: GCA_937928575.1. GTDB lineage: Bacteria > Bacteroidota > Bacteroidia > Chitinophagales > Saprospiraceae > CALDGQ01. Next base: position 3,127 of record CALFWW010000114.1, read on the forward strand.
ATAACTCGTGTATCTTTAAATGTTTCAAAAACGGTATTGTTATCTTTATCTTCCTCCATCACATCAGACTGTGCCTGAATTTGAAAGAAAGCAAGAAAAAGAAAGAGTATTGTTATAAAATGCTTCATTAGTTTTTAGTTTTCTTGATAACCTTGTTGAACCCAACAGGTTAAAAATTCCAGTTCTTCTTGAGTCAATAATTTTTCAGGTAATACATCATTCGCATCTGGCATATTTTGCAAGTCGATGACTCGTTTTTCAAATTTATTGGCATTTAAAAAATTTTCCATGCCGGCATAATCCGTGAAGTTACCGGGTGCACCTCCACCTGCATCATGACATCCAGCATAGGCACAAGTTCGGTCGATGATGGCTTTTGCTTGATCATCATAGGACACCATTGTTGTGTCGCATAACTCAAGTTGTGTCCCTTCAGGAAGTGAGTCGTAGGAACAGGAACAAATGGAGAGGAATACTCCTAACATCAAGAGAGAAAAATTTCGAATCATTATTTTCAAATTTGAATGGCAATATAAGAATAGCAATTTGAAAACTAGGTGGGAAAACAAAGTAATTTATATAAAAGGAGCATCAAGGACAGGAAGTCATTAAAACGAGTGATTCGAACCGATTAAGCGAACAATTATTCAGAGTCAATTATTTTATTTGTTTTTTACTGTTTCAAATGCTTTCATTTTTCCGTTGTTGACGCCAATCAAATACAGGCTTTTCCCATTCTTCTTTTGAACCTTTTCGACTGATCGACATTCATCCGCAGCCCACATACCATTTTCAAAATTAGGGCTAAATTTGAAGGCACCTTTTCCATTTCCTAACAATACAACTCCATTTGAAGCATCATAGACACCCGTTTCTGTTTCTGCTCCTTTATCATTTCCGACTAACAATAAATCCAGATGACCATCTTTATTAAAATCATCATTTAGGATATCATGACATGGAGCAACTTGAGCCTCGATAGGTAATTGTTTGGCTATAAAATTTCCATTGCCATTATTTTCAAAATAACAAGATGCCAATTGGTAGACTTCTAAATTGAGCGCACTTCTGATTTCATTTGGTGAAAAAACCTCTTCGACTGTCGCATTTGAATAGTTGACATATCGAGGAAACTTCTTTTTGATTTTACTGACTTGTTTGATCAACATATCTCGTCCGGCATAAGGATAGGTTTTCCCGTTTTTGGTAAATGCAAGGATTGGATCAATTGCACCATTGTTATCAAAATCTTTCGCGAAAATTTTCAAAGGACTTTTTTCGGATGCTTTCAATCTTGTGTTTTTTCCTAAATTTCCAGCCACAATATCGATATCCCCATCACCATCAAAATCACCAGTATTGACACAATTCCACCAACCATTTGTTTTTCCGAGTCCAGCAGATGAAGTGATATCTTCCAATTTTCCTCCACGTACTTTGTAAATGGTAATGGGCATCCACTCTCCTACCACAATCATTTCTTTGTCAGGTTCACCGTCGACATTGACCCATTTAATATCTGTTACCATTCCAGCTTTTTGAAAGGTGGGTGCAACATTCGAGGTTACTTCTTTAAGACTTCCATTATCATTTTGCAAGACATAACTATTTGCAATCGTAGGATATTTTCCTGGCATAACACGACCACCTACAAATATATCTTCATCACCATCTCCATCAAAGTCATGTGCACTCGCGCACGCCGCACTGATAGCAGGAACAGATATATTACTGGATTTTGTGAAAACTCCTTTTCCGTCATTGGTATATAATCGATCGATGTATTTACTTGATGCCGCATTCTCGGCATAACCACCACTAACAACATATAGATCGGCATCTCCATCTTGATCAACATCAAAAAACACTGCTCCTACGTCTTCGTATTGTGCATCAGCCGCCCAAGTGCTCGTGGATATTGGCACAAACTTTCCATTAGCTTTTTGAATCATCAATGCACCACTACTGTTTAATGCACCGCCAATATAAAAGTCTTCCATTCCATCTCCATTGACATCCCCCACTGCAATGTCTGGTCCTAGTCGCGATAACTTATGAGGTAATAATCGCTCTCTATTGAAATCTAAAAAGTCATTTTCCTTATGTTGAAAAGTGATACCATTAGATGCTGTTGTTTCTTTAAATAATGGCGTGCTCTTTTGCTTCCAATTGAGTTGTTTTCCATTTGCTTTTGCTATATCAACTTCCAATCGTTGATTACCTTTCACATTTTGAAGCGTTGTACTTTTCCCATTTGGCCATTGTACTTCAATTTTGTCAATATCCGTTTTGTTTCCAAGTCCAAAGTGCAATATACAATCAGAGGACGAATAGAAACTTCTACTGGCAGTTAGTTCTTGATGTTGCATTTGATCTCCGTTATAAATCCTAACCTTTGTTCCATATGCAAACTTATTGTTGGATGGGCCAACTAATTTGAGTTGAATATAATTCTTATTGGCACTTAGGTTTTCATAGATAAAGGAAGGTTGTTCGATATTATTGACTATGATATCTAAATCTCCATCATTATCTAAATCTGCAAAAGCAGAGCCATTTGAATAAGATTTGGTGTTGAATCCCCAGTCGCTTGTTACATCATCAAATTGCAATTCCCCATTGTTTCTATAAGTATAGTTCTGATATTCGTATTCTGGCAATAGATCTAAAAAAGTGTTCAAATCCGGAAAACGCTTGTTGTTAATCCCGCCTGTTCTTTCGATGGAATCCCTTAAATAAGTCATGTAATCCAGATCCGTAACATCTCGACGATAACCATTGGCAACGTATAAATCTTTCCAACCATCATTGTCCAAATCTGCCAGGAAGGCACCCCAGCTCCAATCTGTATTGGAGACACCTGCCAATTGCCCAACCTCTGAAAATGTATTGTTACCATTATTTAATTGCAAAACATTCCTTCCTGCCTGATGTCCATATCCATATTTGACTAATGTTTCATAACGTTCTGTTTGCATTACATTCATCAATCGCTTGTAGCGTTCTGGCTCTTCCGCAACCATATCTAATGTGATGATATCGAGCAGTCCATCGTTGTTATAATCAGCCACATCCGCTCCCATCGTATTTTGAGAACTATGTCTTAAATAATTATCGTATTGGTCTGTGAAAGTTCCATTTTTGTTATTGATGTACACGTAATCCGGTTCTATATAATCATTAGCCACATAAACATCAGGATATCCATCTCCATTGAGATCTCCAACAGTTGCACTCAATCCGAAAGAAGAATTTATTATCCCAGCTTTTTGACTGACATCCGAGAACTTTCCATTGCCCATATTTTGATACAGCCGATCTGACTCATAAGGCGTCAATGGATCTTTTTCACGAGTAATTTTTCCAGATTTTGATTGCTTCAATCTCATTTTCACAGCCTCCTTAAAACCCAATCGATGATTTAATAAGTACATATCTAAATCACCATCCAAATCATAATCGAAAAAAGTGGCATGGTTAGAATTGCTATTATCCTTTAGACCCAAAGCAGCAGCAGATTCTGTAAATGTATTGTTTTTGTTATTAAGGAAAACCAGATTATCTTTGTCACCAGTTGGGTTTTTATCCGTACGACAAACATAAATATCCAGCCAACCATCAGCATTGATGTCTGCCATGGTCACCCCTGTTTTGAATCCCTTCATGGCTGCAACCCCAGCTGCTTCTGTGATATCTTCAAATTTCATATTCCCCTTATTAAGGTATAATTTATTTGAAGTGAAATTTCCGACAAAATATAAGTCAGCTAATCCATCGTTGTTGATATCACCTACTGCGACACCACCACCATTGTAGAGGTACTCAAAATTTAGAATATTATAATTGTAATCTTCCTTGATCTCATTAGAAAAAGTCACCCCTGATGATTGTGGGTTTACTAATTTAAATGTTGTTGCACCATATGACTTGGCGGTATTATTATTAGAAGATGTGGAAGGTGACTCTATAATCGCTGGTTTTGCAGGCTCTGATTGGCAACCTATCATCAAGAGAATTGAAAAAAAGAATATTGCAAACGGATAATTTCTTCCTCTATTTATCATATCTGAATTATTATAAATAATTGAAAATCAGTGATAACTTCATTTCGAACTCACTAATTTTACGTAATAACCGACAAATTGATACTTCAAATTAATAATAAGATTCTGATTTACAGAACTTAATAGCACCTCAAAGTGTTTATAAATGAGGCAAAAGAAGTATTTTTGTTCAACCTTTAATTTAAAAAAAATAAGAAATGTATCCACCAGAATTAGTAGCCCCGATGAAAAAAGATTTAACCGATTTTGGTTTCACACAATTAGTCTCTTCCGATGAGGTCGCCAATGTTTTGGATGAAAAAAGCGGAACGGTGTTGGTTGTTGTCAATTCAGTATGTGGTTGTGCTGCAGCGAATTGCCGTCCTGGTGCAAAGCTAGCCATGCAAAATGAAAAGCGACCGAATAAAGCAGTAACTGTTTTTGCAGGTGTTGATAAAGAAGCAGTTGACAAAGCAAGATCTTATATGTTGCCTTACCCTCCTTCTTCCCCATCTATTGGTTTATTTAAGGATGGAAAATTAGTGCACATGTTGGAGCGTCATCACATTGAAGGTCGTACTGCTGAGATAATTGCTGAGAATTTGAAGATGGCATTTGAACAGTTTTGCTAGGTTAACGCAAAGAATATGTTTTAAGACCTATCGCATAACTTAACACATAGAAAACATAGATGCACATAGACTTATAGTTATATTATAGTGCATTTATTGTTATAATTTAATTCTTTATAAAAGATTTGACTTTAAAATAAAAAAGTGGAACTCGTGTATTTACGAGTTCCACTTTTTTTATTTTGCAGTTTCTAAACCTCAATGTATCTTTTGTGACTATCTATTGAAATACGTCCAGTCTTTGTGTTTCTATGTTATATGTTACTTTGTGGTCTTTGTGTTAAAAAAACGTGCTCTTTGTGTCTAGCCACTTGTAGCATTAAGCTTTATGTGTTAAAACCAAAAACTACTCATATAGATACTCATAACAACCAACATCCGGCATACCACCATCTCGCATCTCACCATCCAAATCAATCGACAAACCAGTTATCGGAACTGCACGTTGCTCTGCAATAGAAAGCGTATCTAAATGATAATCATCTTCATTAGGATCTACGAACACAGCATCACTTGCATCTGCATTTTGGCAAGGATCACAATAATTAAAGAAAGTCGGATATCCATTATCTTCATCCAACAACTCCTCTACCCTAACAATACAATTTTGAAAATCATAATCAAAAATAAATGGATCTGTCCCTGTACCTTGTCGATCAAACAAAGAGATTTCATCATCACGTGATCCAAAGACAATTGAGTTTTTAAATTTTGAGCGCAATCGATTCCATCTATATTCTTGACAAAGCAAATCTAAGCACAAAGCATTTGACAAAAATAAAGCAGAAGATTCCACGCCATAGCTCGCGAGTGTACAATAATTAAAATTGTAATCTCCACCATACACGACTTGCATGCAATTGCCACCATTATTATATACAAGTGTATTGTTAGCATTAATGGTCGAATGAATACCAATAATACCGCTTCCTGCTGTATTGTAAATTTTAGAACTATTTAATGTAAGTACCGCTGCTGAATCAACCCTTGCTCCGATAATCGAATTCTTGACGGTGGTGTAATTAAATTCATTACCTGTGCTACCCGCTCCAAATCGGATTCCTGCCCATTGTCCAGATCGCTCTTGAAATGCTTCTTCCAGTCGATCTCCTTGAATAATAACTGGCTCATCCAACGTTCCATTGGCTTTTATTTTTCCTTCTGATAAAACGAAAATGATTCCATCATTGTAAAAATTCAGCATACTATCCGGCTCTACATATTGCCGAACGATACCACCATGTACATATATTCTTGTATTAGCTGGCAATACCAAAGTACAACTATCAATAAAAAGCACTCCTCTAATAACATAAGGTTTGGGATCGTCCCACACTTCTTCTCCAAGGTCACAGGACAACAATGCGGCACCACCTGCATTCATCCCATTTATATAAATCGCATTTTGTCCCCATGCTTCTAACACTACAGTTTGGGAATTCCCGTTGGTTTCAAAAATCAGATCCTCAAAGATTACAAAAGGACTCGAAGATATTGGAGCATCTGGATCAACCGTCACTTCCGCAAATATATACATACTGTCTCGTGGTGCGACAACAATATCTTTTGCTTCATTGGTAGCAATGCCATCTATATTTATTCTGAATTTAGAATTGTTTCCTTCGACCAAGGCGACCCGACTTATCTTGATACTTTTATTATGTGGGTTGTAAGCTTTGATAATTCTAGTGGCGGAACCGATGGTTGTAAAAACGGTATCAAAGGTCAACGTATCTGTTGAAAATTCTAATTGAGCAGAGCCATCTGTAATTAGATCATCTTCCTTACCACAAGAAAAAACGATGGAAACAATCAAAAATAGAATTGGGAATAAATATAAAATTCGATTCATTGAGCAATTAGTTTTTGTATAAACTAAAACGAAATATTTCTCATTTCAGTACAGATACAAAAATAGTTTTGTTTACTTATAAAAAGCACTTTTATGGTCGTAGAATTAACCTTTATTTGTCCCTAATTGTACTACATTTGCCAAACACACTACTAAATTCAAATGCCAAAACCTATAATTGACGTCATCATTCCCGCTTACAATGAGGAATTATCGATTGGATTGGTATTGAAAGACATTCCCAATACAGCAGTTCGCGAAGTCATTGTTTGCAATAATAACAGTTCCGATAATACAGCTAATGTTGCTGAATCAGCCGGAGCTACCGTTGTTCACGAACCTACTCCTGGATATGGAAATGCATGTTTGAAAGGGATGGAACATGTCCGCAACAAAGAAATAAAACCTGATATCATTGTCTTTCTGGATGGAGATTATTCGGATCATCCGGAAGAGCTTACTAAAATTGTTCAGCCTATCATTGAAGATGATGTCGACTTGGTTATCGGATCAAGAGCTTTGGGAAATTTAGAAAAAGGATCTATGATGCCTCAGCAGGTTTTTGGGAATTGGTTGGCAACGACTTTGATAAAATTAATTTACAATGTTACATTTTCAGATCTAGGTCCTTTCAGAGCCGTAAAATATAACGCCTTATTGAAAATTGATATGCAGGATAAAACATTTGGGTGGACTGTAGAGATGCAAGTAAAAGCTGCAAAATTAAAACTCAATTGTCGAGAAGTACCAGTAACGTATAGAAAGCGAATTGGTGTATCAAAAGTATCTGGCACAATAAAAGGAACCATCCTAGCCGGACATAAAATTTTGTGGACCATCTTTAAACTGATTTAAATACACAAAACTATGAGTATATTAGGAAGTATTTTTCTTGGGGTCTATGTTTTTGCTTTAGGGTATATAACTATTTATTGTTTACTACAATTTCATTTGCTATACAGCTACAAAAAACACTCTCGCAACAATTCACTTACAAAATCCACTCCTAAAACACCTGATAACGAACTTCCTTTCGTAACCGTTCAATTACCTATTTTTAATGAACTATTTGTAGTAGAGCGTTTGCTGGAAAACATCACACAATTTGACTACCCAAAAGACAAGTTTGAAATTCAACTGCTAGATGATTCAACAGATGAAACATTGGACATTTCAAAACAGCAAGTGGAAAAGTATAAAAAATTAGGATTTGATATTTCTTTACAACACCGTGTTGACAGAAGTGGATATAAAGCAGGCGCTTTGAAAAATGGAATGAAATCTGCCAAGGGAGAATTCATTGCGATTTTCGATGCTGATTTTTTACCTAGAAAAGATTTTTTAAAAAGTACCATCCCTCATTTTTCGAATCCAGCAGTTGGTGTTGTACAGACTCGCTGGCAACATATCAATCAAGATTACTCCATCATTACTAAGTTGCAAGCCATGCAATTGAACGTTCATTTTACAATAGAGCAACAAGGAAGAAAAGCCGGCAACTATTTGTTACAATTTAATGGGACAGCAGGTGTATGGCGCCGTAAAACGATTGACGATGCAGGTGGTTGGGAAGCCGATACTTTGACAGAAGACTTAGATTTGAGTTATCGTGCGCAATTAAAAGGATGGGAAATCATGTATTTGGAAAAATTCGGATCACCTGCTGAATTACCAGTAGAAATGAACGGATTGAAATCTCAGCAATTCCGATGGATGAAAGGTGGTGCAGAAAATGCTCGAAAAATATTACCTACGGTTTGGAAATCTGACTTGTCGTTCGCAAAAAAAATTCATGCAACAGGACACTTACTGGCAAGTGGAATTTTTCTTTTCGTATTTATTTCAGGAATCTTTAGTGTGCCATTGGTATTCATGTTTGAAGGATTGGGATATGATATTGGATTCTTAAAATACGCCTTGTTAGGTTTATTCTCAGTCATTGCAGTTTACTATGTTGCCAATGTAGATGCTGAAATAAAAAATATATCTAAATCTAAATTGATTATAAAATTTCTATTTCTCTTTCCACTCTTTCTGGCTTTGTCGATGGGCTTATCCCTTCACAACACAATAGCTGTATTACAAGGATATCGTGGAAAAAAATCTCCGTTCATCAGGACTCCAAAATTTGCTATTCAAAATATTTCTGATAGTTTCAGGAAGAAAAATTATTTGGCTAAAAAAATATCCTGGACAACTATTTTTGAAGGAATTTTAGCGATTTATTTTGCGATTGGAATCATAGGTGGTATTTATTTGAATCAACCGATGTTCTTGATATATCATTTGTTATTGATGATTGGATTTGGGACGATATGCTATTATTCTATCAAGCATTTGGGTTTGAAATAATTTAAAATAATCAGTACTTCTGAAAATTATTTTAATATCATTACAAGGTGAAGCCTACAACAATTGACCTTCGACTTCTGTGTCCGATTTTTATTGCTTTGACCATTCGTTTGGGATACTTTGCGGAGCAATCTGATTTTACTTTCATCATTGGTCAATATTTTCTCTTCTTCACGCTTTTTATTTTTGTGTATACTCAAATAGAAAAAACAAAAATAATCTGGTTCTTTGTTGGATTATCGATACTGCTTCGTTTCATACTCGTTTTTGCATTTCCCAATTTATCTGATGACATCTACCGATTTATTTGGGATGGTAACTTGATTAATAATGGTATCAACCCTTTCAATGAATTACCAACCTATTATTTACAACCAGGAAATGAAGTAACCGGATTGACATCATCTCTTTATGATGAACTAAATTCACCTAATTACTTTACCATCTACCCTCCTATTTGTCAAGCAATTTTTTCAATAGCAACTTATTTAACTGGAAGTAGTTTGTTAGGGAATGTGATTATTATGAAATTATTCTTGTTTTTTTTTGAGTCAGGGTCCATTCTTTTATTACTTCGAATTTTAAAATTATTCAATCTACCAGAGAAACGAGTTCTTTTATATGCTTTAAATCCACTACCCATTATTGAGATTTGTGGCAATTTACATTTCGAAGGAGCAATGATTTTCTTTCTTTTATTGGCCATTTATTTAATGCTTAAAGAGCGTTGGAATTTATCTGCGATTGCTTTTGGTGGAGCTGTACTTTCCAAATTATTACCACTTATGTTTTTGCCTTTTCTCTTCAAAAGATTGGGTTTTAAAAAATCGCTACACTATTATTTGATTGTCGGGATCGTTATTGTAATCTCATTTTTACCATTTGTCAATTCCCATTTAATAGGAAATTTTGGAAATAGTTTAGATCTCTATTTTCAGAAATTTGAATTCAATGCAAGTATATACTATGTTTTGAGATGGGTTGGGTTTCAAATTAAAGGTTTCAATATGATACAAGTGATTGGACCGTTGACAGCCTTGCTTGTTCTTATTTCAATTGTTGTCAGAAGTTTGATCGAAAAAGATACTTCTATTCAACGTATCCTTTCCAACATGTTGTTTGCAATTTGTTTGTATTTATTTACAGCGACCATTGTTCATCCTTGGTACGTCTGTTTACCACTCGTACTTTGTGTTTTCACTCATTTTCGATTTCCAGTTTTGTGGAGTGCGTTAGCGATGTTGACTTATGTGAATTATAGTTACCCGATTTATACTGAGAATTTGTGGATGGTTGGTGTTGAGTATGGGTTGGTGTTTTTGTTGTTGGGGTATGAGTATAAAAGTGAATTGAAAACTGAAAATTAGAAATTATAAATTGGACTATCGAAGTGATTTGAATTCGTATTTTTCTCACGCAGAAAGCACAGAATCCGCAGAATGAACACGTAAGAATTCTGCGTGTTCTGTGACTTCTGCGTGAAATAAAACTAACCTAGCAGCTTTTCTAATATGCCTACAAGGAATCGAACCTCGATTTGGAGATTAGAAGTCACTCGTATTATCCGTTATACGAAAGGCATAATACAAATTGTAGTCTATAATTACGGTTATCTTTGAGAAAAATTTCCCGATATCTTCGTTAGAAAGCCCTGTCTGCTTGGCGCAGTCAGGCAGGCTCGCCGTAACTAAGGCTATGTCTACGTTTTCTGCCTTGATCT
>CALFWW010000115.1 GCA_937928575.1 uncultured Saprospiraceae bacterium
TTTAACTCTTGACGTTTCAAAAGCCAACAACAAATCTTCATTTGATATTGCTCCATTCTCCGCAGCAATCGAAAATAAATGCTCACTTTTATGAATTTTTTTTATTCCTACAGCTGCATTTGCATATGATACATTCAATAACGCCTCAACACTCCAAGTCGCATCATCAATTGACAATTCCCCATCTTTGGCACCTGTTTCTCCTTTTCTAACAGCCGATATTCTATCACCGAATAATTTTATTTTTTCTCTTATTTCAGTAGAATTTGGCGAAGGTATAGGATTAAATATTGGCTCGTCTACAGGTTGTTCATTTCCTTCAATAGTAGGAGCAAGATCCAATGCACTATCAGTTGACTCTTTAGTACAACTACTAAAGATAATTAACGTCAAAAACAATATACTTAATATTCTCATGTATAAATAATTATTAGTGTAAACATATGTTTACGGTGTTAAAAAATAAATCATCAAAGACGTTTCTCCGACAATTTGTTAGAATATAAGGCTGGCCAACAATATATATGCATAGATAGATAGATAGACATAACAAAAAAATTGCAACTATTTCTTTCGAAATAATTGCAATTTTATAGTAAGCTAATTACGAATGAGTAAATGAAGCGCTCAGAAATAGTAAATCAGAAGCTATATCTAAAGCTGGAGCTTTAGATCGCCCAGGATCGCCCAGACGTTTATCCCTTTCGCTTTCTTTTCTTCTTTCCTTTTTTACTTGCCATTTGTTTTTGTTTAAAAGCAGGAGGCTCTACGTTACGGACTTTTACTTTGAATGCTAAGACGGAGTCTGCTGGAATATCTACTCCTTCTTCTTTGATGGAACGAGGACCATACGCTAACTTTGAAGGAATAATAATCCATCCTTCACTTCCATTATTGAAATTGCGTAGACCTTCTTCTAATCCAGGAATTACTTTGTTTTGTCCCAATCTAAAAACTAATGGATCAGCAGCAGTCGAAGCATCAAATTTAGAATTATCTAACAAATAACCTTCGTAATCAATGGTCACCATGTCGCCATTGACGATTAAATCTCCTTTTCCTTTTTTCTTTACGACGTAGTTGACCCCATTTTCTGTTCGGGTAGCTTTGAGCTTGTTGTCAGCGCAATAGTCATTGATGAGTTTTTTATCTTTTAGGAATTGGGTTTTGACATGCGTTTCAAAGGATCGCTTTTCCTTTTCTTCAATTTTTTTCATGTACGCGCTATACCCATCATAATCCATGATTCGCTTCATCTTGATCTCAAAAATCAGTGGTGCATTTGGTGGAATCATTTTTCCATCACCAGTTTTTCCCAATGCTAATTCTGCCGGGATATACAAGGTACCTTCGCTTCCTACATTGAATAAAGCCATTCCTAAATCCAATCCTTTCATAGAGGGTCCGAGTCCATATTGAAATACGAATGGATCTTCTTTAGGTGTTTTATCAAATGTGGTTCCATCTAACAATTTACCTTCATAGTCGATGACGACATAGTCTCCTTCTTTTGGTTGATTGCCTTTGCCTTTTTTGTCGATGAAATAGTATAAGCCATCATCCGTTTGGAGTGCTTTGATTTTATTTTGCTTGATGTAGTTTTCTAGTTTTTGGGTATTCTCTTTTTGTGCTTGTAGTCCGAAGCATAGTAGTAAGAGTGGTATGAGGATGTAGAATGATTTCATTATTTATTTTTTTCATGGGGCGATTCCCCAAGTTAATTTGCTTGAGCCCTTTGGGCTCTTTCGTGTACTTAATTAATCTGTTTTATTGATTAGAGGAAGCTCTCAAAGAGGTACGAAGCTATGCTCGTACAATTCTTATAAATTCATCTGTCAAAGTTGGGGCTTGCATTTGTTTTCGGAAGGCATCCATTGAAGATTGATACAACAATTTGCCTTTATTGATAATGGCCAAATCATCACAAAGCATATCGACTTCGCTCATGATATGGGAAGAAAAAATCACGGTCTTACCTTGTTCTTTACAATCCCGAATCATTTTGATGATACTCTCCGCGGTGATAACATCCAAGCCACTAGTCGGTTCGTCAAAAATCACTACTTGAGGGTCATGTATCATTGTACGGACGATGGATACTTTTTGCTTCATCCCAGTTGATAATCTTCCAATTCTTTTTTTGGCAAAATCATTCATATCTAAAAGATTGAATAAATGCGCTTTTCGTTTTTGGTAAATTGACTTTTCAATTTTGTATAGATCAGCGAAATATTGGATCGCTTCATTGGGTGTCAATCGATCGTACAATTTAGTGCCTCCAGTTAGAAAACCAATAGAAGAACGAACTTCATTCCCATTTCGTATGACATCATATCCATTTACTGTGACACTTCCTGAAGTAGGTTTCAAGATGGTCGCCAACATTCTAAGGGTCGTGGTCTTGCCCGCACCATTGGGTCCTAAAAGCGAAAAAACCTTTCCGGCAGCACACTCAAAGCTCACATTATCAACGGCTCTAATACGTTTTTCAGTCGTGTTGAGCTCTTTTTGAAGCTGCTTATTCAATAGATAATCCTTACACAGATTTTTTACACTTATCATGTAGTTGTATTTAACGTTTTGCTAACCAAATAGAGGTATCAAGCGTGATTTTGAAACGTTTTACCATTAGATAACCCCAAGTTAAATTATTAAAGTTCACATGGTAAAGTTACCTTTGCCAAATATAAACAAGTTTAAAAATGAATAATTTTATTAAAATATTTACCCTGGTCGTTTGTTTTGCGACTTTTTTCACCTCTACTACTTATGCTCAGCGTTTTGGGTATTTAAATTCTCAAAATTTATTGGCTGAATATCCTGAAGTAAAAAATGCAGATAAAGAATTGCAAACTTATCAAGAAACAATTACGAAGGAGTTTGAAGGAAAAGCAAAAGCATTGGAATCAAAATTTGCTCAATACGTAGCTGATATGCAAGCTGGTAAAATTCCTGCAACGGAAGCTCCTGCTAAAGAAGCAGCACTTCAAAAGGAAAGAAATGATTTGTTGGCATTGGAACAAAAACTTGCTGGTGATGTCACTAAAAAACGTCAGGATTTATTGGCTCCAATTTTGAGAAAAGTAGATGATGCGATTCGTGAAGTTGGTAAGGAAAATGGATTCCAATTTATTTTCGATGAAAGTATTGGTGCGATTCTTTTTGATGAAAATGCGGAAGATGTAATGCCACTTGTGAAGGCGAAGTTAGGGTTGTAGTACTCTCAAGAAAAAAATTGAAAAGCGGAAGCATTGTTAGAATGTTTCCGCTTTTTTTGTTTTTCTATTTTAACACATAAGGCACATAAGAAGGATTTCACATAAGGTATCCGTCCGACAAACTACCTAATCAAATACCAGGAATAAATTTTTCAATTTCCGATAATTTTGTATCGGCAATTTCATCCAAAGTACTTTTAAGCCATTTGTAAGGATTGACATCATGTTGTTTGCACGTTGCAAAGAA
>CALFWW010000116.1 GCA_937928575.1 uncultured Saprospiraceae bacterium
GGAACACCACCAACTGTTTGTGTAGATGACCAAGATTGTACAAATGGTTTTGAAGTATGGGACGAATTGCTATGCGATTGTGAAATAATACCACCAGTATTTGGTTGTACAGATCCTAATGATCCAAACTATGACGCATTGGCAACCTGTGATGATGGAAGTTGTGGTTGTGAAGAAATCAGTCCACCAACAGGAGTTCAACCAGTTACTTACTGTGCAGATGATTTTGTACCACCATTACTTGTAGACGATCCTGGGATGGGATTTGAAATAGTTTGGATGGATGCGTTAGGAATGGAAGTCGGAACGGGTATTGTTTTCAATCCACCTTCTAATGGGGTGTATAGTGTTGTAGTTAGAGAAATCACAACAGGATGTACATCTGAAGCCATCGCAACTTCCGTAACTGAAATAGCACTTCCGCTTACTTTAATTCTACAAGATAGTGCTACACTTGATTGTATATCAGCTACTTATGAAATAGATGGTTCTGGTTCAAGTACGGGGTCGGAATATGAGTATCAATGGGCTGGCCCAGATGAGGAAGCATTTATAAATAATTCAACGATCATTATTTCCCTGTCAGGAACTTATACCTTGACGGTGATGGATATTGTAAATGGATGTAGCACCTCTGATAGCATTGTCATTATTGAGAATATTGATTATCCCGAATTATTAGTTGCAGAAACAGAAATACTGGATTGTGATACGGACGAAGTAATCTTATCTGGAGTTGGTTCTCAACAAAGTGCTTCCATTTCAAATTATTGGATTGCTCCGAATGGGGTAGATACCATTAGTTTTGATGTGAATGCCACTGCTGTGGAAACTGGGACCTATACGTTCTATGGATTTGATAGTGATAATAATTGTATCAACGATGTGACGGTAGAAGTATTGGGTGATTTTGTTGCACCATTGGCAGATGCAGGGCCTGATATTTTTCTGGATTGTGATGAATCCTTACAAACAATTGGTTCTGAAAATTCTTCAAGTGGAAATTCAATTATTTATGATTGGGCAACAGATAATAGCGACGTTGTCCTCCCGGTTTCACCACCACTTTTCGTAGACGTCAATGTACCAGGAACTTATACGTTAACGGTGTCGGATGATAATAATGGGTGTTTCAGTACAGATATCGTCAATGTTTTTGAACCTGAAAATAACATTGAGTTGACGGATTTGACAGTTATTGATCCGGATTGTTATGGAGAAACGGGCGCCATCTTTATGAATGAACCAATTGGAGGAACACCACCGTATTTATATGCGCTAGATGAATCTCCATATAGTTCCTCTTCGGCTTTTATTGATTTACCAGCAGGCAACTATGATGTCGCAATTTTGGATGCAGAAGGTTGTGAATTTGAAACCAATGTAATTATCGAAAGTCCAAACGAATTACTAGTCGATCTTGGGGAAGATATTTTTATAGAATTAGGGGATAGCGTTTCATTAACCGCATTAACCAATCAATTGGCTGATTCCATATCTTGGGTTTCCGTTGATACTCTTTCGTGTGAATCTTGTTTGATAACGACACTCACACCGAATTTGACAACAACAGTAGCGTTATTTGTGTACGATGAAAATGGATGTATCGCAACTGATGAAATCAATATCATTGTTAATAAGGAAAGAAATGTTTTCGTTCCAAATTCATTTTCACCGAATGCAGATGGCATCAATGATATCCTAAGTATTTTTGCTGGTCAAGACGTCGAGATAATTAACACTTTCATGATTTTCGATAGATGGGGAGAGCAAGTATATAGTGCCAATGAATTTCTTCCAAATAATCCTAATGTCGGTTGGGATGGAAATCTTAATGGGAATCCTATGAACCCAGCAGTATTTGTTTACTATGTACAAATTACCTTTGTAGATGGGGCGACAGAAGTGTTTAGTGGTGATGTGGCACTATTTCGCTAATTTGATACAATAAAAAAGCGGAGCTAAATACTGAATACTGAATAAAGAACTCCGAATTTCGAAGTGGGTACGTGTAAGCTCGCGCTTATTCGTCATACTTCGAAATTCGACATTCCATGTTCGATATTCGATATTCAATTCTCTATACCATCTCTTCAAATTCCCTCTTCATTTTATCCTTAAAAACCGTATTTTTGCGCCACTATGCAATTCCTATATCCTACATTCTTGTATGCGCTTTTAGCACTGGCGATACCGATCATTATCCACCTTTTCTTTTTTAGAAGATTTAAGAAAGTGTATTTCACCAACGTGAAGTTTTTGAAAGAGGTGAAAGAAGAAACCAGTGCAAGACGTAAACTGAGAAATTTTCTGGTATTGCTTAGCAGATTGTTGGCATTGGCATGTTTAATATTTGCATTTGCTCAACCATTCCTTCCACAAAATTCAGCGGTCAAAAAAGGAGAAAAATCGGTCAGTATTTTCATCGACAATTCATTTAGTATGTCATCGCTATCTGAAGATGTGCCACTGATTGAAAAAGCAAAACAAAGAGCCAGAGAAATTATATCCGCCTACAATGTTGAGGATCGTTTTCAAATTCTAACCAACGATTTTGAAGGAAGACATCAGAGACTAGTCAGTAAAGAAGATGCGCTAAGTTTGGTGGATGAAGTGAAAATTTCTCCTGCAGTAAAAGAGATGTCAAAAGTTACGACCCGCCAAGAACAAGCATTAAATTCTGGAATCGCTGACAATAAAACCGCCTACATCATTTCTGATTTTCAAAAAAATATCACAGATGTTCAGACCTTTCAAGATACTTTGATTGACACGAATTTAGTGCCACTACAATCTGTTCAAGAAAAAAATATCAGTTTGGATTCTGCCTGGTTTGATGCACCCGTTCAGATGATGAATCAGACCAATACCTTAGTAGTGCGCGTCAAAAACCAAAGTGATGAAGATGCCGAAAACATCCGACTGTCTCTAAAACATGAAGGTCAAACCAAACCAATTGGGACCCTCAACATTCCTGCTCGTTCTGTGACGACTGATACGGTCAATATTACGATTTTAAAAACGGGGTGGCATGAAGCGGAATTAAACATCACCGATTATCCAATTCAATTTGATGACAAATATTACTTCACTTTTAATGTTGCTGAAATAATAAAAGTGTTGATCATTAATGATGGGAATCCAAATAGTTATTTAAACGCAGCATTTAAAGGAGCAGGTTATTTTCAAGTGACAAACCAAAGTAGTAAGCAATTGGATTATTCCAAATTTGCAGAATATGATTTGATTGTTGGAAATGATTTGTTAAGTGTCTCCTCCGGTTTGGGATCGGAATTGAAAAAGTATGTTTCCAACGGTGGTAACTTAACGGTTTTTCCAGCAGCCAATGCCAATATCGGTTCATTCCAATCTTTCTTGCAAAACATGTCTGCCAATGAATTACAAGCATTTGAAAAACAAGAAAGAACCGTATCAGATATCAATACCGAAGAATTTATTTTCAAAGATGTTTATGAAAATAGAAATGCAGCTTTAAAACTTCCGGTAACTTCCAGTAATTTCAAAATGTCGAGCTTTGCAAGCCGCGGTCAAGAAAGATTATTGACTTATAGAGATGGAACCCCATTTTTATCTAAGTATAAATTGGATCAAGGAAACTTTTATCTCTGTGCTGCACCATTGAGTGAAAAACACAATAACCTTGTTAGAAACGGAGAAGTGTTTATTCCGATGTTGTATAAGATGGCCATTTCAACAGCAAAAGATAAAACCATTGCACACATTATCGGTCAAGATGATGTCATTGAAGCAGATAATTTTTTGACAGGAAGTGAAATGGTTTACAAACTAAAAGGTCAATCCGAAGAGTTTATCCCCGAACAAAAAATCATCGGTTCAAAAGTATTGTTAGGTACAAATAATCAGATCAAGGAAGCAGGTTTTTACAATCTATTTTTGGAGCAAGATGAAATACTTTCTAAATATGCTTTCAATTATGATCGCAAAGAATCGAAATTAGAATACTTGAATTCAGCGGACTTAAAAGAATTAGGTGGTGATAATGTCAACATCATAGACGGAACGGCAACTGCGAATTTAACACCTATAATTGGTGAGAGAAGTCAAGGCACGATATTGTGGCGATGGTTTTTGATTTTGGCTTTGGTATTTTTGGCAATTGAGGTGTTGCTATTGCGGTTTTGGAGTGTTGAATAAACAGTATAGAGTGATGAGTTTTGAGTGGCTTCTCGTATCATTATATAGAAGGAGAAGCCACTAATCATTCATAACTCAACACTCCAAACCCAATCAAGCTAAACGCTCAAAAAAAACGAATTAAATCAAAGGCAAATTATGCTCTTAATAAAAGGCGGAACCATCATCGACAAAAATTCCAAGCATCATGGAAAGAAGGTAGATATGCTCATCCGCAAAGGGCAGATCGAAGCAATCAAATCAAAAATTACGGATAATAAAACCAAGACATTAGATGCGAGTGGCGCGTATGTCTCATTGGGTTGGATAGATGTCGGAACCAAAATCGGCGATCCTGGATTTGAGCACCGTGAAGACATTGATAGTATTTCAAAAGTAGCGGCAGCAGGAGGATTTACAGGGATTATTCCTTTGCCGAATACGGCTCCTGAAATTCATTCCAAATCTGAAGTTTTATACCTAAAAAATAATGCGAAAGGCTCACTAGTTGATATTTTTCCTGCAGGTGCGATTTCCCAACACTGTGCCGGCAAAGATATCACAGAGATGATCGATATGCATCATGCGGGTGCTGTCACATTCACAGATGGTAGCCATTCGGTGCAGGATAGTGGTTTGATGTTGCGGGCTTTGATGTATGTCAAAGCATTCAATGGGATTGTGATGAATATGCCATTTGATGAATCGACTTCCAATGGTGGGCAGATACATGAAGGAAGGATGAGCACTTCGATGGGCATGAAAGGAATACCTTCATTAAGTGAAGAATTGATGGTGCATCGCGATATTTATTTGAGTGAATATGCAGATTCCAAATTGCACCTATTCAATTTGTCGAGTGGTGGGACGATGCAAGCCATCAAAGAAGCGAAGGCCAAGAAAATAAAAGTAAGTGCTTCTGTACCGTTATTAAATTTGATTTACGACACTACGGTGTTAGAAGATTTTGATCCGAATTATAAAGTGCTTCCTCCATTACGAGAAAAAAAGGATATCACCGCATTACGGAAAGCATTGAAAGAAGATGTCATCGATCTCATCACTTCCAATCACACCCCATTAGAATCGGAGTTAAAAAATCTGGAATTTCCGAATGCTGATTTTGGCATCATTAATTTACAGACTTTTTACCCGTTATTAAATACCCATCTTGGCAAAACTTTATCTAACATTAAGTTAGCAGAAAAATTAGCCGTCAATCCTCGCAAGTTATTTAACTTACCAACTACAAAGATTGAAAAAAACGAATCAGCAAATTTGACCATCTTCCATCCAAAAGCAACTTGGACATTTACCGAAAAAGAAAATTTGTCGAAGTCTAAAAACTCCCCCTTCTTTGGAACTGAGTTTAAAGGAAAAATTTTGGCGACGGTCAATAATGGAAAATTGCACTTGAATAATTAGTTGAAAGCAGAATCATTGTTGTTAAAATTAGTAAGACTACGCTGTAGTCCTGAAATTTTCCTCAAAATATGAACTAACCTAATAATGCAAATTGTAGTCTATAATTACGGTTATCTTTGAGAAAAATTTCCCGATATCTTCGTTAGAAAGCCCTGTCTGCTTGGCGCAGTCAGGCCGGTTCGCCGTAACTAAGGCTATGTCTACGTTTTCTGCCTTGATCTCGAAAAATTTTCCTTTCAAATATATCCGCACTTTTAGACTACAATTTGTATTATTTATCAATTAAGAATAAGTTTATTCGGAAGCGTATTGTTTAACTGACCCCAAAGTGGGTCTAGCATATAAACTTGGGGCATCGCCACAAGTATTTCACGACTACTCGTCAAGCCCTGTAAGGGCGAAGCAAGTAAACATCGACATCTTTTCGTCGACCATTTCCTCATTTTTATCCCATAAATTCTTTTTTCTCTTATTAATTTTTCATCTTAGGATAGTAGAATTATTAACTAAAATAAAACAATCAATTTATGTCCACTTCAGATAATCCAACTAATATAATTGATCCAAGTATAGTATCGCCGAGGTCAGTTGCAATTAAATGGGGACTTATTGGAGCTGCTGCTCATATTATTATTGATCTTTTAGGATATATCACGGGAATGATAAAACCCGGAGATGTAATTTATTCAATTGCCATTTTCGCAATTGCCATTTTCGCTATTGTTATGGCGATTCGTGAGCATAAAGCAGAGCTAGGAGGGTATATTAGAGGAGGAAGATGTGTTACCGTAGGACTAATTTCAGGACTTGCATATGGTATAATTGCAGGTTTATGGGGAATTGTATTTTATAATTTTTTAGTTCCTGATTTTTATGAGGAAATGAACAACGCAATGGTAGTTATGTATGAAGATATGGGACAAAGTGATGAGCAAATCGAAGCAATAATGAGTTACACAAAAATGTCACAAACTCCGATTGGAGGACTTGTTTCTAGTTTGATTGGTGGTATATTTTCTGGAGTTTTTCTGAGTATTATTCCAGCATTAATCTTAAAGAAAAAGCCAAAAGGTATATATTAATAATTTTTCTATCTTTAAAATGTTTAGTATTTCATGTAGCCAAGTTAGCCACTTGAAAAGCAGATGAATGTTCGCTACTTCATCTGCTTTTTTATATTAAGATTATTACCCATATTTGCAACTTGCAAACCTCAAATGCGCTATAATTAGTTGATGGATATCTCAGTAGTCATACCAATGTTTAACGAAGAAGAATCAATTCCTGAATTGGAAGCTTGGATTCGAAAAGTGATGCTTGAAAATGGCTTCACCTATGAGGTGATCTTTGTCGATGATGGTAGTACCGATGACTCTTGGAAAGTAGCAGAACAACTGCAACGACAAAATCCAAATGTCAAAGGAATTCGTTTTACCAGAAATTACGGAAAATCTGCCGCACTAAATACCGCATTTCAACAAGCAAGTGGGGAAGTGGTGATTACGATGGATGCTGATCTTCAAGATAGTCCGGATGAGATTCCGGAATTATATCGGATGATAACAGAAGATGATCTCGATTTGGTTTCAGGTTGGAAGAAAAAGCGATATGATCCAATCACTAAAACGATTCCCACTAAATTTTACAATGCCGCCACTAGATGGATCAGTGGTATTCAACTCAATGATTTCAATTGCGGATTAAAAGCGTACAAAAATAAAGTCATCAAAAGCATCGAGGTGTATGGAGACATGCATCGTTATATTCCTGTCATTGCCAAGTGGTCCGGATTCACAAAAATTGGAGAAAAAGTAGTCGTTCATCAAGCTCGTAAATTTGGTGTTACAAAATTCGGAATTTCTAGATTTATAAGAGGTCCGCTTGATTTGTTGTCCATTACTTTTGTTGGTAAATTTGGGAAACGACCAATGCATCTTTTTGGTACAATGGGAACTGTAATGTTCTTGTTGGGATTTGGTTTGTTTACTTACATTGGCGGTAATAAATTGTATCATTTGATTCAAGGAATTCCAGCAAAGAACATCGCCTTGATGTCTGGATTCTATATTGCATTGACGGCCATGATCATTGGTACGATGCTTTTCTTGACTGGCTTCCTGGCTGAATTGGTAGCTAGAAATTCTCCTAATCGCAATGCTTATTTGGTAGATAAAGAGATTGGCTTTGTTGAAACACAGAGATTTGTTGAAAAGGGTTGAGGGTTAATTTAACACATAGATCACATTAGAAACATAGACGCACATAGCTCTTGTTTCGTAAATACGTTTAAAGACTTTTTCGAAACAAGTTCCTATGTGTTTCTATGTCTCTTTGTGCACTATGTGTTAAAATACGTCCTCTGTGTTAAATGCATCCTACGTGTTTAGCATCTCCCGAAACACCCCAACCACATCCCCAAAAGAATTCCCTGCAACTTTCTCCTTCACATTCTCCTCAAAATCAACCTCATCCTTCATCCCCAAATACCGATTAATTCCAGCAACAATATCCGTGTGATCAGAAGTAGGAATCACAATTCCGGTTTTATCTTGTTGGACAAATTCTGCCAAGCCGCCAACATTCGTCACAATAACCGGTTTACTAAACCCATAAGCGATATTCATGATACCAGATTGAGTAGCACTTCGGTAGGGTAGTACGACGGCATCAGAGGATTGAAAATATTTGGCTACTTCTTCATTTGGGATAAACTCATTGAACATCTTTACCTTATCTTGAAGTCTGAATTTTTCAATCAAATGATGATAGAATTCAGGTTTTTCATAAAATTCTCCAGCAACTAAAAGTTTTACGTTATTATGTTGTTTTGTTAATTCAGAAAAAGCTTCTATTAAAATGTCAAGTCCTTTATATTTACGAATGTATCCAAAAAATAACAAGACAATATCGGAATCATCAAAACCTAGTGATTTTTTTTGTTCCAATACGGTTTTGGAGTTATCAATTGGGTACCAACCATGGGTAGGCAATTCCGTTCTAAAAATGGGTGCGTCACCAGAATAAGTTTTGATATCTTCTGCTACCTTATTGGAAAGCGTTAAAAATTTAGTGCCATTTCGAAGCCCTAATTTTGTCAAAATAGCATCCACTTTACTCCCTTCATGAGAGACGACATTATGGATATTAAAAACCACTTTTTCCCGAAGTCCTTTTTTTAATCCACGACAAATACCATTGTAACACATCCCAAAAAATGGGTGCCACCAGTCGAATAAAATAAGATCTGGATTTTTAGAATTGATGTATTTTACAGTTTTCCGCCAGGACAATGGGTTCATGGAATTCATCATTCTTTTGCTGGGAGTCTTATCAAGATGTTGCGCACTAGTGTCATATTGCGTTTTGCCTGGAAACAACATTTCAGGATACAACATACTAAAATTAATGACCTCAACATCAAAGTCAGATTTGAGCGCGTTGTACAGAAAAGTCATGTAAACGGCAATCCCACCGCGATATGGGTAGGTAACACCAACAAGAATGATTTTTTGCTTTTGAGACTTCAATGAATCTATATTTTTAACATGGACAAAAGTACTATCTTTACACGTATAAGTAAACCGATTGACTGTAGATTTCAATTTGAATAATACAGTCTTACAAAGATTAGATATGAAACAGCGGATCAAGCAAGTAATAAGTGAAAGTATCCTATTGAAGCAACAGATTTTATCGAATGAATATTTGTTGGATACCGTGGAGCAAGTGGCGGAAGTTTGTACGATTGCTTTAAAGGCGGATAAAAAATTATTGTTTTGTGGAAATGGAGGAAGTGCGGCAGATGCGCAACATATTGCAGCTGAATTTTCTGGTCGTTTTTACAAAGATCGCAAACCTTTTCACGCAGAAGCTTTACACACCAATGCATCTTACATGACAGCCGTTGCGAATGATTATGGTTTCGATTTTGTCTACAGTCGAATGATACAGGCAAAAGGAAGAGTAGGGGATATCTTCTTTGGTATTTCAACTTCAGGCAATTCGCCAAATGTTGTAAAAGCATTTGAACAAAGTCGGAAACAAGGATTAATTAACATTGCAATGACGGGCGCAACTGGTGGTAGTTTGTTGGCATTGTCTGATTATGTGTTGAATGTTCCATCTGTGGATACACCAAGAATTCAAGAAGCGCATATAATGTTAGGTCATATCATTTGTGAATTAGTGGAAGCAAATTTGACAAAAAAAATATAACGGTAATTTGATTTATTTTGATAAAAATACAACCTTGTTTTTAGACCGTGATGGAGTCATTAATAAACGATTGCCACATCGGTATGTTGCTTCATGGGAAGAATTCGAATTCAATGAGGGCGCGGTGGCGTCTATTGTCAAATTCGACCAATTTTTCAAACGAATTGTAGTCGTAACCAATCAACAAGGTATTGGAAAAAAGGTGATGACGGAAGAAACGCTTCATGGCATTCATAAAAAAATGTTAAAGACAATAGAGGATGCAGGAGGACGAATTGATAAGGTATATTATTGTCCTGGATTAGCATTGGATCATCCAAAATGTAGGAAACCAAATACTGGAATGGCAGACCAAGCGACACTCGATTTTGCAGATATTGATTTGAAGAATGCAGTGATGGTAGGAGATTCTGTCTCAGATATGGGATTTGGAATCAACTGCGGAATGCGTACCGTTTTTCTGGAAGATAATCCTGATGAAGTTGATAAAAGTTGGGATTATGAAATTGACTTTCGCTTCAGAGATCTAAAAGAATTTGCAAAATATATAGCATCAAAAGAATAGACTTTTAACCGATTTAATCTTAAAACTATCAAACATGACATTTAAATTATTCGTCCCTCTATTTTTATTTTTTGTCACCCCATTTTTATTACTCGCTCAGGACAACATTGACCAAGTCACTACTGATATTGAACAGCAAGTAATCAATACGTATGAAGGCTTTCCACCACTTCCTTTTGAAGCACCAGATACGGACGGCAACAAACATGCATTGGCAAAGTATAAGGGAAGAGTTGTAATTCTTTATTTTTGGAGTGTTGAAAAAGAAGAAAGTTATATGCAAATTCCATTGTTGGAAAGGTTGCAAGCGGAGTATCCTACTGACAAAGCCATTATTTTAACGATGGCAAAAGAAGATGAAGCATCCGTTGATTACTTCAAAAATTTGTACCCATTTAATTTGCCAATTATTCCAAATACGGATGAGTTAGGTACAATGGGTTTTGCGGGAGAATTAGGAGACCCTAGAGTTTTTGTAATCGATACTTTTGGTGTCATCAATGAATTATTTATCGGTAAGCACATGAAAGGTCCTACTGATTTGTATCAATTGTTGAAACCACATGTAGTTGCAATGTTGAAATAATTTTTTTGTGGATACGTTGCATTGCTTTTTTTGTGGATACGTTGCATTGCAACGTATCCACAAAAAAAAATCACAAAAAAACCTCAGTAGCACCCCACCCATAACTAGGATGATATTCATTCACAAATTTCAAGACATAAGGATTATCGTGTAGACGTTGTGAGATATCATTTTTCAATCTTCCTTTTCCAACTCCATGAATAATAAAAACTCGATCCACACCGATCCGTATAGCTTGTGCGATATAATCATCGAATGCGGCCAATTGAATGTGTAACTTTTGTTGGTTAGACATTTTGTGATGATTGGATTCCAATTCCTCAATATGTAAATCTAATTCACTAGAAAATTCAATGGCTTCATTAAGACTGAGCGTATCAAATTGAACATAGTTGATATCGGATTGAGCCACTTCTTGCTCTTCAATCTTTCGTTGCGTATAGTCCTTTAGATTTTCTTCGTTTTTTAATTCCGACATTTTTTCTTGAAAGGAAGTGATCATCCGATAGAGGTAGATTTCCTTATCGAGAAAAGGGGCTGTTCTTATTTTTTTAAAAAACTGTTGAGGTTTAATTTTGATCGTTTCAGTAAAAGATTCACTGAGTCCTTCGGTCGAAATTTCTTTACATTCTAAAAACAATAATGGTTGATCGCTCAAGGTATCTCTCCGCATTTCGCCAATATTGAGCATCGACATACTCTTTAATTTCCCGGATTGCTCTAAATAAGTTTTATCCCCTTTTTTTAAGGAGCATTCAAAAACCACATCATATTTTGTATCATTGAAGAGGTGCACATGATAAGAGGTTTCAGTAGAGATCGTTTCAAATCCAACTTGTATTCCCAAACTTTTCAGAATGGTGTATTGTGGCTTAGAAATTGGTTCAGTACGTGTTTCTATTGTTGGTCTGTCTTTGCCTTTTACAACTTTTCCCTTGATGGTGGAAGTGCTTTCTATTTTCACCAAATCATCGAGGTACATTGGAATTTCCATTTGACCTTCATCGGTTAAAACAGCGACCATCTCATTATTGATTACTTTGACAACTTTTCCAGTATCGCCAGTAATTTTGTGTTTTACCCTTGTTCCGTCTGTAATCAGCATTTTCTAATCATTGTATGTAACTAATAATTCCTAAATTTAAGGTTATAGCCGTATAATTGTATTAAGTAGTAGAAAGTATTTAATATAAAGTAAAAAGTCTGACGAAAATTTGAGCGGACTGACTAAAATATTTTAATTGTAAAAAAAAATGAGTTTACGATGGAAGGTCGCTCAAGCGGCTGAAATACGATGGTGGCAAGGATATTTGAAAAAAAAACCAAAAGCGGATTACCTAGAATGGAAACGTAATTATTGGTTGGATTTAATTCAAAAAACCGGATTGTCAATCGAAAAAGGAGAGCAAATTTTGGATGCTGGATGTGGACCTGCGGGGATTTTCATGGCGCTACCGGATGCCAAAGTAGATGCTGTAGATCCATTGTTAAACAATTATGAAAATAAATTAGCACATTTTAATAAATCAATGTATCCGGAGGTTCGATTTTTCAATGCCTCCTTAGAAGCTTACGAATGCAGTTATTCCTATGACAAGATTTTTTGTTTGAATGCGATCAATCACGTTGCTGATTTAAGTTTGAGTATTGATAAATTAGTCGGTATGTTGAAACCAAATGGCCACCTGATTATGTCGATTGATGCACATAATTATACGTTGTTCAAAAAATTATTTAGTTGGCTTCCCGGTGATATTTTACATCCCCATCAATATGATCTGGAAGAATATGAAGCGATGTTGACAGAACGTAATTTGACGATAAAGGATAGCGTTTTGATGAAGGAAGAATTTTTCTTTAATTATTTTATGTTGGTTGCGAAGTTGGAGTATTGAATGAGAAAGTGGGAAATAAGATTGCTTTATTAATCTACCCTTTAACTCTTGGAATGGTAATGCCGTAAAAATATTGTTTAGAAATATGCGACCTCTCTTAGGTCATGTTGCGTGACAGACCTCAGAGAGGCCTCAGAGAGGTCCAACTATGTTAGAATATTAATAACAAGTAAAATTCGACCCCAGAGTGGGTCGTACTATAAATTTTCTTATTTCCTTGAATTTTCCTCAAGGGTGCAGAAAAATAATGATTCAAAGAAACACATACACACATTATGAAAAGAACCAATTACTCATCAGGAACCTCATGGGAAGAAAAAGTTTGCTATTCTCGTGCTGTAAAAATCGGCAACACCATTGAAGTAGCAGGAACTGTCGCCTCAGATGAAAATGGAAATATCATAGGAATTGGTGATGTTGGAAAACAAGCACATTTTATTTTTGAGAAAATTCAGAAAGTTTTACAACAAGCTGGTGCCGATATGAAAGATGTAGTAAGAACCAGAATGTATTTGACGAATATTAAAGATTTTGAAAAAGTAGGTGAAGTACATGCCCATTTTTTTAAGGGAATTAATCCGGCATCTACGTTAGTTGAAATTAGTCGATTGGTAAATGATGATTTATTGTTAGAAATAGAGGTTTGTGCTGTTTTGACCACATAGATTTTTTTACTACAAAGACCACAAAGAGTCTTCTCTGTGTTTTCTGTTTGAAAATTTTATGAAACTAGATTCTTTGTACTACATGCTTGTGAAAGCTTGCAAAAAAAAACAATGTTTTGGATTTTATAGGACGTAATATTAATATCACACATAGCTACTTTAGAGACATAGAAGCATATAGCTCTTGTTTCGTGAATGCTTTTTGAAGGAATTTTCAAGAAACAAGGTTCTTTGTGTTTCTTTGTTTTTTGTGGTCTTTGTGTTAAAATACATGCTCTTTGTGTTTTGCGACTTGTCGCTTTAAGTTCTATGTATCTGATGTGGTCTATGTGTTAAAATACGTTATGTTCACACTGTGTTAATGAAAAACGAAAAAAATTGAGTTACAAAGTAAAGGAAATATATTACACCTTACAAGGAGAAGGAGCGATGACAGGAAGACCAGCCGTTTTCTGCAGATTCTCAGGATGCAACTTGTGGAGTGGGAGAGAGCAAGATCGAGAAAAAGCCATTTGCAAATTTTGTGATACCAATTTTTGGGGAACCGATGGTGTCAATGGTGGAACTTTCAAATCAGCAAAATCATTAGCAGAAAAAGTAAAATCACTTTGGCCAAAACGAAAAAAAGGTAAGCCTTATGTCGTATGCACAGGTGGTGAGCCAGCACTGCAGTTAGATGAAAAATTAGTCAATGCATTCCACAAGGCAGGATTTGAGATAGCTATCGAAACCAATGGCACCAAACCACTACCAGCAGGAATCGACTGGATTTGCATGAGCCCAAAAGCGAATACAGACATTGTAATAACAAAAGGAAATGAATTAAAATTAGTCCATCCACAAGAAGGAATTCAACCAAAAGATTTTGAGAAAATGGATTACGAAGAGTTCTTTTTACAACCAATG
Source organism: uncultured Saprospiraceae bacterium (assembly GCA_937928575.1). GTDB lineage: Bacteria > Bacteroidota > Bacteroidia > Chitinophagales > Saprospiraceae > CALDGQ01. Next base: position 14,413 of record CALFWW010000116.1, read on the forward strand.
GATAGCCCAACTCAACAAGAAAATATTAAAGCTTGCTTAGAATATTGTATGAAGAATCCGAAGTGGCGATTAAGTTTGCAGACGCATAAGATTTTGGATATTGAATAGTTCTTTAGTGTAGAGTGGCTTTTTGTGGAATTTTATTCTTCTTGTAACATTTATTATACAGCTTATGGTTATGAGTTTGAACTGATGAATTTAGACTTGCTTCTCGTGAAATTATTCCTTCTATCAGAATGATAAATGGTATCTCTGATAATCTATAATAAAATGAGAAGCCACTATAAACTTTTTTCACTTTACACTCTACACTAAAATAACTCTACACTAAAAAATTGCAAAGTAATTTTAAACATACCGCTCAATAAAAGTCCGATAAGTCTCATTCTCTTCCAAAATTTCTCGATTCCCTAAAATCACCAAATGCTTCCTGGCTCTAGTAATTGCAACATTCAACTTACGATCCACACCTTCTCTGGATAATGATATCAAGGAGTCTAATTGACGAACATGATTGACACAAAGTGATAAAATAATAACATCACGTGCACCACCTTGATAGCGTTCGACTGTGTCAATGGTTAAATGATCTGTATTGATATTTTTGTTTTCCAGCGTTTCTTTAATTTGAGCGATCTGGGCGCGGTAAGGCGTAATGACACCGATTGTTTCGGGGAGAATATCGATTTCATTGGCATTGAAAATATTGTAGAAACTTTCGATAAACTTTGCGACTGTTTCTGCTTCGTGAATATTAGTTTTCAATTTGACATTAGAGTCATCAGTAGGAGTGGGGATAAAAAGCACTCGTTTTTCGCAAATCATTTTTTCGGCATCCGAAGCATTATCTGGTATTCTGTAAATTAATGCTTCAGATTGAACTTTGTGTGCGGCTAAATTTTCTGGTAAAATATTCAGATTGCTATTATAAAAATGCTCATTCGGAAAAGCCATGATATCCTGATGCATTCTACCTTGGAAACTCAACTTCTCATATGCCCAATCCCAACCTTCTTCAACACATCGCAAATACATTCTTTCAAAAAGTGAATGACGCATATTGTTCAGACCTAGATCTTTCAATTCCTTATGAACCACTGCAGAGTGCTCTTCATTTTGAACGACCACTGCTGGCAACTGTTTGTGATCCCCAATCATGATAAACTTATCTACTTTTGGCAACAACCCAACCAACAATGGTTCCAATATTTGAGAAGCCTCATCGATAATCATTCGATGAAAAGTTTTCAATTTAAAAAGATGTTGTTTACCAGAAATGGAAGCAATCGTAGAAACAAAAATTCGATGTTCTCCAATAATTTTTCTGATACCATCTCGCGTTGTGATGTCCTTTATTTTATGATCCAACAAATTTTTCTTAAATCGCTGAGCGGTCGAATATCTCGACCCAATTCTGATATAATCATCTGGGACAAAATCATCTATACTTTCAATCGCATCACAAATTTCATCAACTGCACGATTGGTATATGCCAAAAGCAATATATTTTCATCGGTGTTGTTGATTAAGTATTGGACTACGTTTTTCAACATCACTTTGGTCTTACCGGTACCCGGAGGTCCCCAAAGCAAACAATATTCTTCCGTATTAACTATTTTGGAAAAAACCTTTCCTTGTTCGGGTGTCATTTCCCTTGGAGGAATAATCTTCGTGCCAGTCGATTTTTTCGGTGGACGTTGCGTCAGTAACAATTGCTTTTTTTCTTCATCAACTTGCATAAAAGAAAAGATACCACGATACAAATGATTGAAACCACTATCCAATAAATCATGTTCTAAGTTCCAATAAATGTTTTTCTTAAAGATGTCATTATTAAATTGCTTCGAACGTAATTTAATGGTTACACTTTCCTTGTCAATGGCAATGATGGAGCATTTGAAAATTTGATTGGACAAAACATTTTTTCCATCTTCATTATAGGGATACAAAACGGAAATATCACCAACTCTGAAATTAGCCAAATCATTGGTACGCATTGACTTTAAAAATCGGAGAATAGGTTCATCTTCACTAGCATTATTTTTCTGAATTTCAAGGTGAGAAAGAATCTCGAAATTCTGATGTTTATCATCAAAACTATTTAGCCACAGTGATGCTTGACCTCTTGAAGTTTCTAATTCCGGAATTCCATTTTTAGCCAACTGATGTTCGCGTGCAATGAAGCCAACAAATAAAACAAAATAAGCTTTGTCAATCTCATTTAAATTGCTGTAAATTTTGTGGAATAACTCAAAGTCCTTTAAAGCAAAACCCGATAAATTCTTATGAAGTACAGGATTCAGCCGATCGAATAAATTTTTATTGATGGAAGTATGATCCAGACTAGCCATCATCCTTTCAATCGTAATTAATTGGTTTCTAACCAATAATGCTTCAAATTGTTGCGACTTTGAATCAGGTGCATATTTCAAATGATCGGTATCAATTCCGGAATACAGAATGTAATTTTCAGGATTCAACTTCTTGCCAAATGTAGAAGTAATCAGTAAATCATAACAAAGTGTTTGTGTATAGTGCGCATTGTTGATACCATGTCGATTTGGGCGAAAAACTTTTCCACTTTTCAATTCCACAATCGCAGACTGGTTGCTATTTGGATCTTTGTGATAGACATCGAGACGACCTTGCATTCCATATTTTTCAGAATAAAAAGTAGGTTCTAAAAAAGTATCTTTAATTTCGATTTTTTGTTGAGGAAAAGTTTGAAGAATGACTGATTTTAAGTTCACATAATGCTTTTGCGATTTGTTGACAATATCCTTTACAGTAGAATTATCTAACAAAGCAAACCCAATTGGATCCAAATTAAAAACTTTAGGAATCAGACTTTTAAAAGAAGTATCAGGATTGGTCATCAATTCATCCAAAAAGAAGTTGGCAATATTTCCAATCATCAATGCGGGAGAAGAAGAAAATGGCAACATCTTTTTCAAAGCATATCCCCATACTTGAACAGTAGTATCGGAAAAACAATTGGCAACGGAAGTCACATCCATCAAAAAGTCAGGTTGTACTACAAATGCTTTTGGTCGATAGATACCTTCCTTATCAATTTCAACATCAATCAGATTTACAGAGACCGGGAAGTCAAATATTTTGCGAATGGAACTTACTGTAGTTTTAAACTGATCATTTCTTTCTGGAATGTTGTATCGGACGAATATATTTTTATCCGGATTATCTTTCTCAATAGCAATAAACCGATCTTTCGCTTTGTCATCTTCCAATAAAACAACTTTACAACTTTGTTTGAAATCAACAACTTCAACAGGAGAGCTTTTATAAAATCCATCCTTTGGTAATTCCAATCTTAAGTCATCGGGTATTGGTTGTTCGAAAATGTAAGCAATGCTATCTGCCAAAGCTCTCAACCCTAACAAGTAGACATTCTCAAAATCTTCTTCTTTGACTTTGTTTAATTGTTGCGCCTTTCGTCTGAAATGATGAACATAGAAAGCCGTTTGTTTTGGGATTTTAAATTTGTGAACTGCAAAAGCGATCCTAGCAAATAGCGTTGTGAATTGCAGTTTTTCGTTTTCGGTTTTAAAAAAATAGAGTTGTGAAAGCAAATCGTAGAATGCTTTAATTTTTTGTTGGATAGGAAGGTCATTATGGGAGTGTTTTTTTAGGACCTCTTTGAAGAGTGCATTCGCAGTGATTGTGTTTTCTTGCATAGTATGATTGTTCGTTCTCAAATGTAATGAACAATTTACTATTTTATCCAATGGATTGAATTACTTTGTTTAAACTGCAGCTTCTTCATTAATACATACACTATATATATAAGTCAATTACTTCCTTTGGATAGATTCGATATACTAAGAAGTTTCAAATTGTGAAAGAATCAATTTTAATTCATTTACAAATTCGGGAAATCATGAAGTGCAAAAATCGGTGATGGTATGTTCAGAAAAAATTTGAGATGGTTAAATTATGGATTCGGCCACGGAATTAATTTAAAAAAGGGTCTAGGATTTATATCCGTAATAACATTGTTATACTAGGTATAAGTAAAAAGTTAGATACCCTGAATAAGGTATTTTAAGGTTAATGGCACTTATAGTTTGTTCTTATATTAGTACTTTCAGTTACATTTGTTAAAGCGTGTTATTAACCATTATATTAAATGTTTATTTAATATATTTGGAAAGTCAAACAAATAGCTCCCAAGCTAATCGATTTAAATAAATAACTGGCTAAATCTGAAATAGTTTAGTTTCTACACCAATCTTATTCCCTCCCGATTTGCTCACAAAATTATTTGTGCTGCTTTTACTTACGTTACATCTTAATTAATAGGCGAACTGGCTGATCTGAATAGACTGATCTATTTATGTCTGCGAGTAAATATTTGTAAAAAATTAACTCATGATAAAGAATTTACTTTTCGTGCTTCTGGGCTTGCTATGTGTCAACTATTCGAATGCGCAATGCTTGCAAATAGACGGAATTCCTGATGTTACATTACCTTCTACCGCTTGTTGTGGAGAAACAGTTTCTATCTGTCTGCCCTACTTAAGTTATTCAGGCGCTGAATTTATAGCTGATTTTTCAGCAGATCAAGGAGCGACCGTCGAATATGCAATTACGGATACTGGTTCCGAACTATGCATCGATGTTACGCCGTCAATACCAGGATGTGAACCACTTGATGTGGTGGTTACCATAAACAATCTTACCTGTGCGGATGGAGGTGCTATCGAAGCATGTTTGCCATTTCCATGTCTTGATATAGCAACATTGGGTGTCTTCCCAATCGCATTAGATCCAATAACCGTAAACCCAACTTTTACAGAAATGGTAGTACAATCTGCATGTGGAACTTTGGGGAGTGCACAACTAGTGGCATGTGACGGAACCGTGTGCGCAGCTGAAACAATTGCGGTTGCAGGTGTAGAAAATGTATGTCCTGATTTGGTAGATGTAGATGCTGATTTGGCTTATGACTTTACCTCATTTGACAATCCGTGTTTTACGGGTACTAGTCAAGCTTCCGCGCCAATTGATTGTGCAGTAACCTGCTTAGCATGTCCCAATGTTACGTCAATAGAAACTAATGCAGCTTCCTATTGCCATGATGAACTAGTAACGATTTGTGTAAATTTTGATGGTCCTGCTGATGATATAGATGTCGGTACGATCGTCGGACAATTTTTTGTTGAAAACCCTGGAGATACACAAATATGTTTTGATGTGACTGCAGAAAATATGTCTTGCTCACCGATTGTGGAAGATTATTTTATAGTTGCTGAAGTACATTGCAGCATAGGTGATATTACATTACCATTTCCATCTGGAGTTCCTACATGGACTACGAATCCAATATTGATAGAAACAATTGTCCAATCAACTTGTGGATCTGCTGGATCCGCATCACTAGTTTCCATGAGTGGAACTATCTGTGCAATGGAGACATTAGCAACCGCTGGTGTTGCAAATGTATGTCCTGATTTGAATGATATTGATGCAGATCTAGTTTACGATTTCACTTCATTTACAAATCCATGTTTTACCGGTACAAGTCAAGCATCTAGTCCTATTGACTGTGCGATTGCTTGTACAGATATTCTGGGATGTATAGATCCATGTGCGCCTAATTTTAATCCGGCTGCAACAATGGATGATGGTAGTTGTGAGCCTCAATTATTAGGTTGTACAGATCCTACCGCTTCTAATTTTGATGCGGCTGCACTTTGTGATGATGGGTCATGTTTAACATCCCCACCGACTTCAGATTGTGAACCAAGCATTACAACTTTTCCAATTAACAGAGCTGGAAATTAAATAAAGTAACAATAAAAAAACGGTCTTCATTGACTAAAGTCTTATACAATAACCTATTAAACCGAATTGAAATTATAGTCTGTAAAACTCAACAGATTGATATAAGAAATTTGAAAAATATTAACCCATGATAAAGAAGATTTACATGAACTGTCAAACAAAAATGAATTCATTTAGCCTAAATAGCGCAACCGATAATGCGGTTTTTAGAAAAGAAGCTTTCAATCGGATTCTGGTTTTGATACTTCCAATATTGATGTTATCGAGTTGTTTTTTGGTCGCACAAAATGATGTTACCATTATGCAAAGTAACTGGTGTGGTTCAGAATCAGTTCCTGATAATATAAATGGGAAAGCAAAAGATATCAATATAAAACATCGATTTGATCAACTTAAAGATGGTGGCGTATGGAATCTAAATGCAGGGTATGGAGCTGGATGTGTAGAAGATTGTAACATTATACAAGCAATGACATGCGCTGGGGCCAATTCTGAAATTTTTAGAATTCCTGTAATTTATACAGTTAGTAATACTACCGGTTGTACTTGGGATGATGATGATGATCCAGTAACCCCAGAAGTGCCAGTCCCATCTGCTGCACCGACTACAGCTGAATTACAAAGTCAAATAGATATGCTTACAGATTTCTTTATTTGTCAAGGATTAGACATGGAGTTTTATTTGTGTGGTGTCGATCCTAGCGCACCAGGAGGAATTAGAGCAGGAGATTTTGGTTGCATATATGAAAATCCAAGTGCAGTAGTTTCAGACATTCCTGGAGTGGTAAATATCTACGTATATCCAAATACTGGAAATGGTGCTAATTGTAATGGTTTCGCTCCATTGCCTTTTAGTTCAGGTTCGGATACAGATATTGCAATGAGTCACAACTGTTATAATTTTACTTATACAAAAGGTACATTAAATTGTGCAGACCCAGATTTAATGTTTGGCTCAGTCATTATTCATGAGATGGGTCATTATTTTGGTCTGTATCACACGCATGATACCAGCACATCTGGTGGAGGCGTTTGTGATGATCCAACAACAAGTGCTGATGATTGTACCAACGGAGATTTAATCGCAGATACAGACGCAGACCCAGATTTTTCTGGAGGTGAAATTGCAACTGCTTGTGGAGGTTGTGATACAGGTGGCCCTTTATCTTCATGTGCATTTAACAATGCCTCTGACCCTGCCTGTGTACCTTATGGAACACCAAATACCCTTGATAATATTATGAGCTATAACCTATTTTCAGGTTGTACCAATAAGTTTTCTGAGTGTCAGAAAGCAAAAATGATGGACGCGTTGCTCTGTGCAAGAGGTCCGCAAATGTGTTGTAGAGATGTAGCTGTAGAATTTGCAGGTGGAGAAGATGATACATTTAAAGAAATTTGTATAGATGATGCTATACCAACATTTACGGCTACTGATGATTGTTATATGTGGTTTGATAATGTTGGTGCTGATGCAACCATGTTGGCAACAGGTGCTGCATTCACACCAACCGCTGCACAAGTGGATGTAACTTGTCCAGGAGAATATGTTTTTTACCTTGGTGATTTAAATGAGTTGAATCCGGAATGTAGAACTCCTGTTACCGTGAGAGTATTAGCAGAGCCAGGTGTCGGAAGTGGTAATAGTATGGCTACTGTTGAATTAACAGAATGCGCAGCTGCGTCTACGGTTTCATTAGATACCGATGCACTTAAATTAGGAGAAAATTGTGTTGTAGGTTGGTGGATTACTGAAGACAATCCAGCTTCAATGGGAATCTCAGATGATGCGACATTAATGACTGCGGTAAGTGGTGCAGCAATTGGAGGTTCAGTTGCAAACCCAGTTAATACAATTATTGAATCTACAGGAAGTGCACCACAAAATGATCTTTCACTTTCTGTTGATTGTAGTTCTTTAGATGATACGAAAACTTATTTTGCGACCCCAGTAGTAGCTAAATCAAGAGCAGCAGTTCCTGCTACAAGTTGTTCGGCTACTCAAGGTAGTTCACCCATAAATGTTAACTTCGATCCAGGAGTTGATGTAAGGGCAGGTGGGATAACTGGACTGGTTGATTTATCTGCCGCAGGATGTCCGACAAATCAAGGAGATCCAGTTTCGTGGACTTATTGTTTGGATATAACTAACTACACAAATGGATCTGGTAACATACGTCTGAACATTCGTCAAGATGTCTGTAGTAATGCAAACTTTGTTTTAAATGATAATTTAAGTGGTGTGTCTACAGGATTTCAAAACTGTTATACACAAGTAGATTTACCTGGATTTGATCCATTGACTAATTCTCTATGTATTTTAGCATGGGAAGATACACCAAATTCAAGTGCTAATTCACCTGCTACTGTACTCGAATTTACCGCTACACTCTCAGCTAACTATGATGCAGTGACACCGATTGCATTCCCAGCGCTTACCTCATTTAATGATTGTCTTTTTGGTGCACCAGTTGAAATCTCTTGTGCGTGCGTAATCTGCCCAGACTTAACGGCGGTCCCAACAGCACCAGTAGTAGTAGAAAGTACATGTGAAGCAGATAATGCAACATTAAGTGGTGGTTCTATCACAGCGATTATGTGTCCAGCAGGATCCACTGCAGAATACTCAATAGATGGAGGTACGACTTGGACTCAAACAGTTCCGGTCTATGATCAAATGACAGCCATAACAGTAAACTACCGTTGTTTGTGCGAATCAACAGCAACGCCAGCAGCATCTTTTACGACAGTTCCAGGAGCATGTATCGTACCTTGTGACCCGACAGTCTGTAATGAAGTAGTAGTAACTGTAGGAAATGTAGTAATAGATACAAGCGATCCAGAATTCGATGATGGCTTTTTAGGAGGAGATATCGAGTTGGTAATAGATATCAATGGAGTGAGCTACACAGCAGATGTACCGACTAATGGAAATATAGAAACAGTGACACTGACGC
>CALFWW010000117.1 GCA_937928575.1 uncultured Saprospiraceae bacterium
GGGACTCTTATGAATGGTAAAACACTCAATAACAAGATAATTTTTGGTCTTAAGATCAAACAACTTCGAATGGAGCAGAAACTTTCATTCGCTCAATTGTCGAAAGAAACTGGTATGTCGGTTTCTTATCTAAACGAAATCGAAAAAGGGAAAAAAGCACCCAAAGACGATAAAGTGAAGTTGTTGGCAGAGGCACTTGGAAGTACGCCTGTTGAATTAAAAAACACGGAATTGACCAATAATTTAGCTCCTCTAGGGCAATTACTAAATTCCAATTTCTTGAACGAATTACCATTAGAACTTTTCGGAATCGAGCTGTATAAAGTCGTGGAGATCATTGCAAGTGCACCTACAAAAGTGACTGCATTTATTTCTACTTTGGTGGAATTATCCCGTAACTATGCGTTGCGAGAAGAAAGTTTTTATTTTGCTGCATTGCGTTCCTATCAAGAATTGCACAACAATTATTTTGAAGATATTGAATTGGAGGTCAACAAATTTGTGAAAGCCAATAATATTCCAATTGACAAAGAATTGACGTTGGATATTCTTGCAAATTTGCTCAAAGAAAAATACGGGTACGAAATACTGGAAAATGAATTGAATAACCATCCAGATTTGGCTTCCTTAAGATCTGTTTATTTGCCCAACCAAAAAAAGTTATTGATGAATTCGGAGTTGAGTAAATTACAACGGGTTTTTCAATATGGAAAGGAAATCGGATTTCAGCACTTGAATTTAAAAGAACGAGCTTATACTTCTTCGCTTTTGAAAGTGACAAGTTTTGAGAAAGCATTGAGTCATTTTAAAGCAACTTATTTTTCCTGTGCTTTATTTATGCATCGGGAGCGTTTTGTTGCATCCGTCCAATCTTTTTTCAATAGAACAGAGTGGAGTGGGGATGCTTTCATGGATTTGGCGAGAGATTATAGTGCTTCTCCTGAAATGTTGTTTCAAAGACTTTCTAATGTTTTGCCACAGTTTTTTGAGCTGAATCAAATTTTTATCATTCGGATTATACATCGATTGAATAGAGATTCTTTTGAAATCGATAAAGAATTACAAATCGGTCGACAACATCATCCACACGAGAATGGACTGCATGAGCATTATTGCAGACGCTGGATTTCAATTTCGTTGTTGAAAAATTTGCAAGTATTACAAACAAAAGGAGAAACACCACCATTAATAGTAGGTGCTCAAAAATCTCACTTTTTTGGAACCAATGATGAATACTTAGTGATTTCCATTGCGAAACCAGGCGATGTATCTCGAAATGTAAGTATCACGATCGGCATTCTTTTGGATGAAAAGACAAGAGAAAAAATAAAGTTCATTGATGATCCACAATTCAAAAATATTGAAGTAAATAAAACCTGTCAACGTTGTCCAATTGAAGATTGTACGCAAAGAGCTTCTTCTCCTCGTGTTATCAAACAAAGATTGAGGCGACAAAAAATAGATGAATCCCTTAATCGGTTGATGGACCCAAAATGAGGTCTAAGTCGAATCGAGTTGATAGGTAGGTATCAGGCTCAAAATTGAAAAGCATTTTCAAATTCTCAACAATAGAAAAATTATTCGCAGGATTTTGAAGCGGGCGGCATCGGCCTTAAAGATTTATCGTGAAGAAATTTAGAAGTGCGGAGGGAGGAAAAAAGATCGTTGTTTGAGCCACTGAAAGTGTTGCGAGTTTCGAGATTTTGCGCGAAGCAATTTAAATTTTAGATAAATATTTACAGCCTTGATTTTTTGCTTCCTTTCGACAAGCTCAAGGCAAGCTCTTTTTTATCAAGAAAAAATGAAGATCAAGAAAAAAATAATGGCAGAAATTCTAATTCTTTTGCAATAACATTTAAATGAAAATCTGTTATTGCAATTTGAATATTACGAGTTACCACTCAATTCTACAATGGACCAAAAATAACATGAGTAAAGCAGCACATACCAAACTAATCAAAGACAAAGCCTTTGAAATGGGTTTTAGTTTTGTTGGGATGGCGAAAGCAGCGTTCATGGAAACAGAAGCTAAGCATTTAGAAATGTGGCTCAATCAAAATAACCATGGACAAATGCAGTACATGGAAAACTATTTTGACAAAAGAGTGGATCCCACCAAATTAGTAGAAGGTAGTAAATCTGTCATTTCATTAGTTTACAATTATTTTCCTGAAAATTCTCAACAAGATCCTTCCGCACCTAAGATAGCCAGATATGCATATGGCAAAGATTATCATTTTGTCGTCAAAGAGAAGTTGAGAAACTTACTCGAATTTATCAATGCGCAAATCGGAGAAGTACATGGTCGCTGTTTTGTAGACTCTGCACCGGTGTTGGAAAGAGATTGGGCAAAACGTGCAGGAGTAGGATGGGTAGGAAAAAACACCTTATTGATTCATCCCAAACAAGGCTCTTATTTTTTTTTGGCAGAATTAATTATCGATTTAGAGTTGGAATATGATGGACCGATCAAGGACCATTGTGGTACCTGTACCAAGTGCATCGATGCTTGTCCGACCGATGCGATTGCAGAAGAAGGGTATGTGTTGGATGGGAGTAAATGTATTTCCTATTTCACGATAGAGTTAAAAGAAGCAATTCCGACTGACTACAAAGATAAGTTTGAAAACTGGGCTTTCGGTTGTGATATCTGTCAAGAAGTATGTCCCTGGAATCGATTTTCAAAACCACATTCAGAGCCAGAATTTGAACCCCATCCTGATTTATTAACCATGTCAAAACGAGATTGGGAAGAAATAACCCATGAAGTTTTTAATGAGCTTTTTCGTAAGTCTGCTATTAAAAGAACAAAGTATAGTGGATTGAAACGGAATATTGAGTTTTTGAAGTGAGTTGATTCTTGAGACGTGAAAATTTTCTAACAAAATATTTGGATTCTCGTTTTTTTTTTTTTAGAAATACACTCTCTCGATTTTCCAAAAATGAAATTTGTTTGTTATTTCGAATTATTTAATGTGACTAGCAAGCTATTGTTATATGTTTCTAGTGTTAAGAATATATTGGATATGAGTGATTTTTTTTGAACATAAATTATTAGATGATACAATTTTATAACAATAAAAGAACTTAAGTATGAAGTACAATCTTGTTTTTTTCTTATTGATTTTTAGTATATTTTTATTAGACTCATGCCAAAGCGCTTCTTTTGACCCTCCTAGTGATGTTCCTAATGATACAGATTTACAGATTCACCCAGGTTTTTTGGGTCTTTGTAGTCAATTACACGAAGAGGGACTTAAACAGTTAAATGGAATGGTTGTGATTGAAGTTGAAAATGATGCTGGGGATGATTTAGTAACTTGGGGACAAGTTAGGACTTTTGAAATGGATAATAGTGGTAACGATATTATAACTATTGAAAATATGATTGTACCTGACACTGGATCATATATAGTAACATTGGAACTAGGTGTTATATCTGGTCAAGGGACCTGTTTTTCGTGTTGTAATAGTACAATAGTTGACAACTCAAATCCCTGCTCACCTCCCATGGGTGGAGAAGTAATTTTTAGAAGGATGAGCCCACAGATTAATTCTCCAGAACCGCCTGTATTTATAGATATGACGCCAGTATTTGTGACTTGTATAAATTGCGGATGTTAATTTTTTTAGATAAATTATTAAAATATAAATAAATGAAATTCATAAAAATAAATTTTCTTGTTTTATCGTTATTTGCTATCTTTTTTTCTTGTCAAAAAGAAAAATTTGAAGAATCAAAATCTTTTGTACCAGGGGTTGGAATTACTAATTCTAAAGACAGGGGAAATCTATCGTTAGTTGCGAGCAGTCACTCGTTTAGAAATGAATCTCCCACTTCAATTGATATAACTGGAAGTTTTAAAGATAAGAATGGCAACTTGGTAGAAGTTGATGAGTTCGTAATTGGAGGAATTCAAATACCCAGTCAATCAAATAATTACTATTCCTCTCATTTAAGTGAACTTTCTTCAGATGCTCACTTCTCAGAAATTGTAAAATCTTTAAATGAAGGAGAAGTAAATATCGAAATTAGAGATTCTAAATTAGGTGATTTATCGACAAGTTTTATTATCCAGACGCCAATAAAATTAGAGATTCCAAACCATACTTATGGTGAATTAAAGAAAGAGGATGGTTTGAGAATTAAATGGAATCCAAACTCAAATGGTATTATTGGAAATAGAACAGATGAGCAAATTGGAGTAGCTGTTTCATATAAGCCAGCAATTACTAAATTTAGAACGAATCAGACAAATTTACCTGATGAGCCAATTTCGGTTCATAAGATTGCACTTGATTCTGACGGTGAAGTTTATTTTTCAGCTGAAGAATTAAGTGAGCTGCCAACAAATGGAATTGCAATTATTTACATTGGGAGAGGAGAACAGGTAACTATCGAGTATAATCAAGTTGACAATATACTTACATATGTTACTTTTTCTACAAGTGAAGATCTCGTCATTTTGTAAACTTATCAGAAAATAAGTAACGGAAGTAGCTTAGCATATTTAATCTTTTTTAATTAGAATTATGAAAGAACGAATAATAGTTTTCCTCTTAATCCTCATTGTGGTCTCATCATGCAGAAAAGAAAAAACTCAAACAATTCCTGATGAATTTGTTTCATTTGTAGATGGATTTTTTGAAGAAGCTTTTAATCGAAATGTCGATTTAAATCTAAGTGATTTTAATTTAGAGATAAAATTAGAAGATATTCAAGATCATGCAGGTACATGCAATACGAGGAATAGCGTAATTAGGATCGACGAAGAAACATGGCTAAATATTGATGATCAACAAAAAGAGTGGCTTATTTATCATGAATTAGGTCATTGTATATTAGAGCGTTCGCATAATAACAATAAGGCAAGCAATGGAGAGTGTTTAAGTTTTATGAATGAGCAAATGAGTAATCCCGATTGCTCCTCAAATTTATATTCTGTTATGTGGAGGGATTATTATTTAGATGAACTCTTTAATGACTGCCAGGAATTACCTGATTGGTATTCTACTAATCAAGAATATGTTGATAATGGTAATCGTATTTATCAAGTTGATACAACGGTTACTGCTACAGGATTTGGAGATTTAGTTGAGTTTGATTTAAATAAGAATTTCGTAATTGAATTTGAATTTTTCAATTGGACTGAGGTAGCGGATTTCATATCTATATTATGGGGAAATAATAATTCTTTCAGTTTTTGTAAAACTTGTATACAAAACAATTTGTCTATAAGTCTTAATCAAAAAACAATTTATTATAATAGTGATGTGGAAAATATTGGAGATAATTCAAAACTGACCATAAAAAAAATAAATGACCGGCACCTATTTTTCTTCAATGAGCAATTTGTGCACACATTCGAATATACAGAATGGGAAAATAATTCTTTTGGGACTATTATTTGGGCCGAAGAAATTGGAACCGAAATAACGATGGATATAAAAGTTTACATCTTAGAATAGTGAATTTTTATAACAATTTATTTCCTTATCCAGCAACCATCTCAGTTGTACTGCTGAAGCGACGCTTGTACTGAAGAAGCGACGCTATCCAGCAACCATCCCAAACTTCGGCTGAATATTCATATGCGACCAAAAGTCAATCAAAGTCTTAGTCATTTCACTAAAAGCAATAATGTCCAATGGTTTTTTCAGATAAGCGTTAGCACCTAAGCTATAGCAAGTATTCACATCGACTTGATGGGTAGAAGAAGAAAGAACGATGACTGGAATATTTCTAAAATGCTCATCTTTTTGGAATTTTCTAAGCACTTCGATGCCATTTACTTTGGGCATATTTAGGTCCATGAGAATAAAAGCGATCTCATTTAGATTGACGGTTTCGATGTATTCAAGAAGGTCTTGACCATCTCTTTTTGTGACAATTTCGTAAGGCGTGTTAGACTCCTTAAAAGCAATCAAAGTCAGCTCCATGTCTGCATAATTGTCTTCGACTACTATTATTTTCTTGTTTAGATTTTTTGTTTTACGCACCATTTAGGCATTTATTGTCATATAGTAAGTATAAAAAGAGGACTATTGCTCCTCTTCTAGATTTGTATCCCTGACGATGTAAAGTGGACGATCTCTAATATTGCTGTTCATTCTACTTAAATACTCCCCAATTACTCCTATGGCAATCATTTGAACACCACCAATAAAAAGGATACTTAAGATCAAAGAAGTCCAACCTTGAGCATAATCGTCCAGAATAAATCTGGAATACAATGCATATAACATGATTATAAATGCAATAAACGATACAATAAATCCAAAATATGTGACAAGCTTTAATGGCAAATCTGAGAATGCAGTGATGCCATCCAAAGCGAAGTGCAACATCTTTCTGACGGTATAACCGGTGTCTCCGGCATTTCGATTATCACGATCGTATTCGACATAAGTTTGATTAAAACCAATCCAGGCGATTTGTCCTCTCAAGAATTTATTTTTCTCAGGCATCTGTTTTAAAACCTGCACAATTTTCTTGTCCATGATTCTGAAATCACCAGTATCAACAGGAATATTTGTAGAAGTAATTGTGGCTAAAATTCTATAAAATAATTTAGCAGTCCACAACTTAAATTTTGATTCCCCATCTCGTTTTCTTCTTTTTGCATAAACTACTTCATAACCTTCTTTCATTTTTGCATACATCTCTTCGATCACTTCCGGTGGATCTTGTAGGTCGGCATCGATAATTACAATCGCATCACCAGAAGCTTTATCCAAACCAGCGGTTACCGCGATTTGATGTCCAAAATTTTTACTGAAATCGATATATTTTACAGCCTGATGTTGCTTAGAAAGGTCTTGGATTAATTGAATGGATTTATCTTTACTTCCGTCATTCACAAAAATAAGCTCATGCGAATTACACATTCTATCCATCACAGTCGTGAGTCGGTCGAATAAAAGTTGAATATTTTCTTCCTCGTTGTAAATCGGTATAATGACGGAAACATCCATAGAATAACTCGTAGTATCTTTATTTCGTCCAAATATAGGTGATTTAAGTAGAATAGCTTTAGTTCTCAATCGATTAGATAGTATATTTAGGATACTAAAACAGATATACAAATATGTCAAGATTTATATTCCTTTGGTTCATAAGCGTATTGATAAGTTTCTCGTTTGTTTCATGTTCAGGTGAAAGTACCAATGAAAATAGTTCGGCTGCATCGGATAAAACAACACAATCCGGACCTGCTGTTCAAAAAACCAATGAAAAGAAAAAATCTATCTTGTTTTTCGGAGATAGTATTTCGGCGGCTTATGGCTTGGACAAATCTGAAGGTTATGTGAATTTAGTGCGAGAGCGAATCGATTCGTTAGGGTTGAATTATAAAGTGGTGAATGCGGGTGTAAGTGGAGAGACGACAGCAGGTGGAAAAGGTCGAATCGAATGGATTTTAAAACAGCCTGTTGACGTTTTTGTATTAGAATTAGGAGGAAATGATGCGTTAAGAGGAATTGCTGTTGAAGCCAGTTATAGTAATTTGGAATACGTTATTAAAAAAGTGAAAGAGAAATATCCGAATTGTAAAATTGTATTAGCTGGCATGATGGCGCCACCGAATATGGGTGAAAGTTTTACCAAACCATTTGCAGCTATGTACCCTAAATTGGCAAAAGCATATAAAACTTCATTAATTCCTTTTATCTTAGACGGTGTTGCAGGAATGCCGGAGTTGAATCAAAAAGATGGCATTCATCCGACTGCTGAAGGGCATCAAATATTGGCGGACAATGTTTGGAAAGTGATAAAGGACTTGTTGTAGAAAAGCAACACAAAAGGTGGTGCTTGCTGATTTGAACCGCAGAATATCGAACCGCAGAATTTCGAATGTCGAAGTGGAGGACGTGGATCTAGCGTATGACTATGAGAATTAAAGAACTAACTAATTAGTTTTTCTAAAATCTTCAAGTCCTTTGAGAGGTATTAAAATATCGATAACTCGACCGTACTCAAACACACATAAATGAAAACCAGAAATAGATATATCGCATTAGGAGCCAGTATCATCGCCATACTTGCTGTAATGTATTTCTTTTCAGACATCGTTGCCT
>CALFWW010000118.1 GCA_937928575.1 uncultured Saprospiraceae bacterium
ATATCTGCGTTGAAAAGCCCTGTCTGCTTGGCGCAGTCAGGCAGGCTCACCGTAACTAAGGCTATGTTTACGTTTTTCGCCTTAATCTCAATAAATTTTTCCTCCATATAATTTGCAAGCCCTTTTGTAGTACAAGCCAGCGCGATTATATAATACAATCTGTATAATACTTGTTTTATACAATCACAAATGGGTATAAACAAGCTATCATAATATAACTACAGCCATACACTTTGGTATTAAAATTTGGAAATGTGGATCAACTTGATGATCCCATTTCCAAAAGCTGTATTTAGTGAACACAAGTAAATTCCATCAGGACCTAATTCATCTGCGTGAATTGTAATTTCATTGTTGCCTGGGCTAAATAAGCGGCTTAATGACCATGTCTTTTTGCCAGTAGCATCATATATATTAAGGTCTACCATCATCTGCTCAGGCAAGTAAAATTTGATCTGAGTGGATGCGGTAAATGGATTTGGAGCATTTTGAAAAAAGTGTGTTTTACTCGATGTTGATGCAGTGTCATTTTGTTGAATGAGAATTCCAAATTTCTGGACTTCTGTCTTTTTGTTTTTGTTGTAAACATAGACTTCATTGACGATTGGATTCTCTTGTATCCAAATATTATCTAAGAGTTGCGTCTTCTTTTTTGCCTTTAATTGAAGCTTGAATAAATAATTTTCAGGTGCTGAGAGCATCATTGGTTTTGATGGTGTCCAATTAACTAACAATATACCTTCATCTATTTTCGAAAACCCAAAATTATCGATAGTCATATCATCTAAGCCGAATTGGTTGACTTGTAGAAATTCGAAAAGGGTAGGGTCAAAGGCTAATGAGATTTGATATCCTTCTATTTCAACCGATTCCTGTACCTCTATTTTTATATCAATGACTTCATTTTTTTGAACAATTTGATCTTTAATTTTTAAAGGAATGATATGGGTATTCCTTGTGTTGACATTAGATGCATTTCCAAGGTATGTCTGATTGACATCTCCAATTTTTATTGCTACAAAATCACTATTTACTTGCGGTGATGTTAGACCGTTGATGGCTATTAATTCAGGGAACGTTGATGTAAATGGATTGTTGTAATTTATGAATTCAAAATCGCTTTCTAGGAATCTCCAAGAAGTATTGTTGCTGAATACATCATCAATCTGCAATATAACTCGTTGAATATCAACTATATCTAAAGTGGTAATGCTTCCGCTATTGTTGGCATCCGCTGCTATTTTTTGATAAGGTGAATCTAAATATGCGATTCCGAGGATGTGTTTTTGTATGGCAATTAAATCCAAGGTCGTTACTCCATTTGTTACGTCGTCATTTTTGTATGGTTCAATTAAATAATGGTTATTTATGCTACCTTCAAAGTAATAATTACCACTGGAATTGGTTTGTAACATTGTTTGGTAACCCTCTATATTTATATCCACATTTGAAAGTGGAATATTATTTTCCGTGCTGATGAGACCACCGACGGCCAAGCCAGAACAAGGGATGCAATCGCTACAATTATTGTCAAGATCACAAACAAATACATTGCTGGTACATGTTGTTGCATTTCCAAATATATCCGTTAAGGTGAAAGTGATTTCATTGATGCCGCAATCATCACATGAGAATGAAGTTTGACTGAGTGAACCGGTGCCTTCATTGCAATTAGAAGTCATTCCGATTGATTCAGGAGTTAATGTTGCGATTCCTGTTTCATCAATTCCTAGGAAAAAAGTTTCGACACAGTTTAGTTCAGAACCTGTTCCATCTACCACTTCTACAATTTGTTGACACGCCCCAATATTTCCACATTCATCTTCTACAAAGTAATTAATCGTATGAATTCCAATAGCATAATTATTAGGTGTATTAGTGCCATTGTTGACAATGTCTATCGTACCATTTGAGTCATAGTCAATCTCATAAGAGAAGAATAAATTACCATTGCACAAATCAGTTGCGGTAGTTGGTGGTAAAATGATGTTTTCTATGCAGTCAAGATTCTCATCTATAACGGTTAAGTCTTCTGGACAACTCACTAGCGGAGGTGTCGTGTCTTCAATAATGAAATTAGTAATCAGATTTGTCTTGTTGTTGCATTCATCCGCAGCTACAAAAACAGTAAATACACTTCCTGCATTAGCACATGTTTTGATGAGACTATTAAAATCGAATGTGAATTCAACTTCACTGCAAATATCTTCTACGGCAATATTTCCATTAGCTTGAACCCAAGTATTAAATTCCAAAACATTTCCAAAACCATCACATTCAACGACAAATTCTTCAATTGGGATAAGGACATCAGGTGGTGTCGTATCGATGATTGTAATGAGTCCAGTGGTAACGGTTTGATTGCCGCAGACATCCGTAGCAGTAAAATTTACTAGAGAAGTTCCAGTGCCACCACAGATAGAATCAATTTTGATAAAATCATTGCTCCACACGATATTGGAACAGACATCTGTCACGTTTGCAAATCCATTGTTATCTAAATAGTTGTTAATGTCTATTTCATTTCCAAAGCCATCACATTCATAGGTCATATCCATAGCAGGATCAATAATGATCGGTGCAAAATTATCAATCACAGTATAGGTGGCACTCACAGAAATACTATTATCACATTCATCAGTAGCTGTAAAAGTTATTTGGATAGCTGTCCCACATTGAGGGATGGTTTGATCAAAATCATTTATCCATATTACTTCGCCGCAAAGGTCCGTAGCAACTGCGCCACCATGACTTGAAATCCATGCATCAATTTGTTCTTCAATATTTCCACTTTCACAGGACACTTGTATGTCTGAGGGGGTCATCAAAATTTCAGGGGGAGTGTCATCGACTATGGTAATTGTAGAAATAGTAGTAATAGACAATCCGCATTGATCAGTAGCAGTTGTTATAACTTCGTAGGAGGAACATAGACTTTCAATAGGATTAATCAACTCACTTACTACTTGTACCTCGCTGCATTGCTCGAATACGATGGCTCCTCCATTGGTTAATAAATAATCGTCAATTTCTTGTTGGATATTGGCTTCACAGGTCATGGTCATATCGATCGGAAGCTGTAGAAATGAAGGCCCAATTGTATCAATAATGATGAAATTTGCATTGGTTGATACTGCATTTCCACATTGATCTGTTGCTGTAAATATCACTGAGGTACTTCCAGTATTGGCACATAAAAAATCGAAATTTTCAAAATTATTTGTCCAGATTGCTTCGGTACAATTGTCGATTGCGATAGCGCCCCCATTTGACAAAAGCCAATTGTTTAAACTATCTAAATCACCTTGCATACAATCTATTATGACATTCTTCGCAGATTCAATCAGGATCGGAGGTAGGGTATCAATTTCAGTAATAATTTGCTCAGATTTGTAAATAGTGTCCAGGCAATTATCAATAACTTTCCAAATTCTTGTAGTGATTAAATTACAACTACTATCTTGATCCACAGTATCATTTTTGTCGACCAAAAAGCCAGGACACATTGCAGTAATCACAGGTTCTCCTACAATAGATAAATCATTACTTGCTCCACAGTTGACGGTGATATCTAGTGGGAATACCACTGCTGGACTATCAATTTCGAGGGTAATTAATTGTATGCAACTGATTGTAGATCCATTTTCGAAAACTGAAAAAGTACGATTGATCGTGCCGGCATTGCAAATATTTAAGTCATTAACATCCTCAAAAGTTGGCGTGTATTCCTCACAATTATCGCTTGCTAGTGCATTTCCTGTCACTGATAAATCTGTCTGATCTTCATCGCATTTGATGGTTATATCTGCTGGGCATTCTATTGTTGGGAGTGTACCATCAATGACTGTAATAGTAGCACTGCAAACACTAGTATTCCCACTTTCATCAATGACCATCAATGAAGTCGTCACTGGATTATTTAATTGCTCACAAGTCAAAATAACATTTGGCCCAAAAGCTTCCCCAACTGAAATTTGATAATCTGAAATTCCACAATTATCGGTGCTGGAGGCATTTAAGAATGTCGCTTCTAAAATATAATTCCCAAATTCGTCTAGTGAGACAACCAAATCGGATTCGCAAATAGCGATTGGCGCTTGCTGGTCCAATATTTGAATAAAGAAGTCGCACGTACTTTGATTGTTACATTCATCTGATGCAATTGCTGTAATAGGATAAATTCCTATTGGCACTTGCGCTGCTAAGTTCTCAAATGCCCATTCATACGAGATCGAAAATTCGCTGCAATTGTCAATTGTGTTGACTTCTATTATGCTTACATCTGCAAAACATTCATGCTGAGCATTGACAAAATAGATTAGCGTATCTCCATTGCAATTTATTTCGGGTGCTTCTGTATCTACAACTTCTATGATTTGATTGTGAATTGTTTCTTCATTGGAACACCAATCAAGAATTATCCATGTCCTAAATATTTTAAAAGAATTGCTGCATATTGGTGTAGTAACGTCGGTATAGCTAACATTATATTGACAAATTGAATTATCGATACTTACATTGTCGTAGGTTGGAAATCCTGTTTCATTTGGAGAGCTATCTGGATTTGCGCAATTTTCAATGATAAGATTTGGAGGTAACTGAATCTCTGCATTTTCAATGGGTTCGAAAAAGATTTGTTGGGTACAAGGTGTTGCTTGATTACCGTGGATATCGGAGACGGTCCATGTTCTATTGATAATTTTAATGATACTCGGATCACAAAGCTGGTCAGTAACTTCATCAGAATAATAGGACAGTATATCCGTTCCGCAATTGTCTTCAAAAGTTGGATTTCCAATTTCAGAAATCGGGATTGAAGAGTTGCAATAGATATAATGGTCTAGGCAATCAATAATTTTTGGAGGAGAATTATCAGTTACTGAAAGGGATGACCAACAGTTTGCCTGAGTATCCGAGTCCGTAATCTTTGCAATAAATGTTTGTCCATTGTGTGTGCAATTCAGGGTATTATCTTCTATTAATTGACCATTATCAGTTGTAATCAGTAGCTCTTTTTCACCTATACAATTATCCGAATCAATAATAAATAAGTTTGGAGAAACTATAACAGAACCTGTTTGATCCAAGCTTAATTCAAGGCTTGAAACACAGTTGATCTGACATTCGCCAAAAAGGGGTGATAATCCTAAAAAAAAATTAGTAAAAATAAAACTGAGTACACACAATCGGACTGTTAGCCAGTTCGACATGTTCATTGGAGTTACCGTTTTTTTAGGTTTTTGTAATATCCGTTATCAAAGCATGTATGGAGACACGCATTAATAATTTCAATAATATGTATTAATTCCAATTAGACGGAAACTGCTATTATAGTTTTTGTGACATAGTAAATACCTTATTTATAGCTAAATAGCTCTTTAAACTTTGATTAACATTAAACAATGTGCTAATAGTCAGCGATTTCCTATTTTTGAAATAGTTTTCCACAATTTTCATAATAACAAAAAGGTTTTCTTTGTTTCTAATACTCTTAATTATTGTAATTGCACTTTTTATTGCAATGCTTTTTCTGAACGTTTACTTTCGTGTAAAGGTTTTTAAGGTATATAAGCGATTAGTAGAAAATCAAGTAGAATTTGGTGCTGCTCATTTATTCAATGAAGAAAAAATGCAAAAAGAAGTGCTTTCTGTTTATCCCGAACATGAATCTGATATTCTCACATTTTGCAATTATTTGCGTTATTCTATCAAGATGGCAACCGTACTGATTCTTTTAATAACCATGCTGGGTGCATTATTGATGTATTACAGATAATTTTTCAAATAAACTTCCACCCGTGAATTCATTTAAAATAGCCTTTCTATTCTTCCTTACCATTTCATTTTCTTCTTGTTTTGATGTCACAGAGGATATTCTTTTAAATAAAGATGGTTCTGGGATTGCGACTGTGATTGTGAATTTAAGTCAATCCAAAGATGATATCGCTGGTTTTATTAATGCTGGAGAAGTAAATGGAAATAAGATCCCTACCATTATTGAAATCAAGGAAAAAATGGCGGAAGTAGTTGCGGAGGCCAATAAATTGGACGGCATCTCAAACGTCGAATCGATTAGTGATTTCGAGGATTATATTTTTACGTTCAAATGTGATTTTGAAAATGTGTATGCACTGAATGATGCCATCAACATTCTTGCAGATCAATATAATGAATCCGGGCAACCGATGATTTTTGAAGAAAATTATGGATTTGATGTCAGTAGTTTTTACAGATATTTCAATTATCCAATTCCTGAAATTGATTTCGACAAATTGAGTATGATGGAACAGTTCCTATTAGACTCAGCTACCTTCACGGGAATTTATAGATTTGAAGAAGCAATCGCAAAGTGTACCAATACAAGTTCTCAAATTTCAAAAAGTAAGAAATCAACCATGTTGAAAGCTACTTTGAGTGAATTAGTCAAAAAGCAAATTAGTTTAAAAAATGAAGTTATCTTTGAATAAAGCAAGCTCAAATATTACCAATAAATTTTTAATCAAAATGAATACATTTAAATCCATTTTTTCTTTCTTAATGGTGGTCTTTCTAACCTCCAATTTATCCGCTCAAGACTTAAAACAATTCATTCCCAAAGATGCATTTTTTGTGATGGAAGTGAATACGCAAAGTATGAATAGCAAGTACGATCTTGATAAAATCAAACAATATGATTTCATGAAGATGCTTGAAAAAGAGATGCAAGGATCCAACAGCAAAATGAGCGAACTTTACAAAAATCCTAAGTCCGCAGGTATTGCTGAAAATTCAAGCTACGTCATGTTCGGTACCAACAAAGAAGAAATGATGTATTTCAAAATGTTGATGGAGATTGATGAAAAAGCGAAGTACGCAAAAATGGTTGAAGAATTGAGTGGTGCAGAAATCAAAACAGCAAAAGATAAGTCTTTCTCTTTTGCTAATTATGAAGGGACAACTTTAGGATGGAACGACAAGTATGCAGTGATTTCATTTCCTCCAACATCACCAACAGCAGAAGAAGAGATGACACTTGAGGATATGGAAATTGAAATGGAAGAGGAGGAAATAATGGAAGAAGAAATGCCACCTGTAGCTGAGCCACCATCCATTGAAAAGCCTGAAATGCCAATTAATATATCTCCAAAAATGTTGGAAGCAACGCTTGCAGAGATGAAAACAATGTTTGGAAATACCACAAAAAATTCAATCGTTGCAGATCCATCTTTTCTAAAAACCATGACCAAGAAGCATGATATTAAACTATGGATGAGCTATGAAAATGGGATGCCAGGAAGAGGAAGCAAAATAATGAACATGCCAGGCATGCCTCCTGCAATGACCAATATCATGAAAGACATGTATAAAGGCTACACTGTAGATGCTGGTTTTGATTTTAATGCAGGAGCAGTTGACGTCACAATGAATACCAATATGGATGGCGACATGGCCAAGATTTTTAGATCCGCTACTAATAGAACGCTTAATAAGAATTTTGCGAAGTACATCAAAAAAGAAAATCTGTTAGGATATTTCTCAATGGCTTATAATATTGATAACACCATAAGCACGATGAAGAAAGTTTTCTCTCCAATGGAAGAAGAAATTGCAGATGCTGAAAAAGGTTTTGATGGAATGTTGCAAAGTTTTGGAATGGGTATGACCTCTGATGATGTTTATAAATTACTTAGAGGGGATTTTGTTTTGGCAATGACTGGTGTAAGAGAATTCGAGAAAGAAGTCATTACTTATGAATATGACGACGACTTTAATCGGACAGAAGTAAAGAAAAACATGAAAACTTCTATGCCTGAATTTGTGATGCTATTCTCTTCAGATAATCAGGAAAATGTTCAGAAGTTATTTGATATGGGCAAAAATATGTCAATGCTTGCTCAGGGGGATAAATATTATACGGCAGCCATTCCTGGTTCTCCAATGGACGTCAACATGACTGTGCAAAATGGGATGTTGATCGTATCCAATGATCCAGATCTAATGAACGGAAATTTGAAAAAAGGATTGAAAAGAAAAAAGAGAATCGGTAAAAACCATCAAAAAGATTTACTCTTGAATTCACAGACTTTTTTCTGGGACTTAGGTTCGACCATCAATATGGCAAAAACAATGATGCCGAGTGATCCGACAACTGAAAAAATGATGACTTCCTTAGAAGATTCAATGGAAAGTATCACGATGAATACCAGTAAAATGATCGGAAATACTTTAGTTTCAAAAGGAAAAATCTCCTTCAAAAACAAAAAATTAAATAGTATCGAGCAGTTCTTTAATTTATTGAACGAAATGAATATTATCGGCGAATCTGGTATGAGAATGTAACCGCAAAACCTAAGAGAAAAAGGGCTTGTTGGCGAAAATGCTGACGAGCCCTTTTTTATTTGGAGTACTGATTAGGTCAGTTATTAACATTTATCAAATGAAAGTTTGAGCAATTTTTCATTTTTATTTAGAATTACGCTCATACAATTAAATGATATGTCATGAATGCACAAATTTTTCCGGTCAATACGTACATTTGTTTTCCAGCTTAGACGTTATTATTTAAACACATTTAGACATATTTAAAGAACAAACATGCTTAAAATTGGATTGGCTGGTGTAGGTCATCTGGGTAAAATTCACCTTAAATGTATAAAAGAAGCAGACAACCTTGAATTGGTAGGTTGCTTTGATACCAACATGGAAGCAGCTGAATTAGCAGCTACCAATTTTGACACCGTTGCCTTTTCCGATTTATCGACTTTATTAAACAAAATTGATATTCTGGATATTGTCACACCGACAATTACGCATTTTGAATTGGCCAAAAAAGCCATTGAAAAAGGAAAGCATGTTTTTATAGAAAAACCATTGACACATACTTTAGCGGAAGCAGAGACTTTGGTTAATTTATGTCGCAAGCATCAAGTGCAAGTACAAGTCGGGCATGTCGAACGTTTCAATCCTGCATTCATTTCCATTGACCAGAAAAAATTAAACCCAAGGTTTGTAGAAGCACACCGTTTGGCTACTTTCAATCCGCGTGGAACTGACGTGTCTGTTGTGTTGGATTTAATGATCCATGATTTAGATATTTTATTAAGTTTGGTGGATTCGGAAGTTAAGACGGTGCAAGCAAGTGGGGTAGCGGTGGTCAGTGAGACTCCTGATATTTGCAATGCACGGATCGAATTTGAAAATGGATGTGTAGCCAATTTGACTGCAAGCAGAATTTCTATGAAGCAAATGAGAAAAGTGCGTTTCTTTCAAAAGGATGCTTACATTAGCTTGGATTTTTTGGATAAGAAATCGGAAATCATCAGACTATATGATGAAGGCAATCCAGATCGACCATCGCAAGAGGGAATGACATTAGATACCAATACCGGTAAAAAACATATTCATTTTGAATCGCCAGCAATCGAACCAATAAATGCCATAAAGGAAGAGTTGAGTAGTTTTGCAACTGCTATTGAAAACAATACACTTCCGGCGGTATCAATTTATGATGGCTATAAAGCCCTGAAATTGGCACATCAAATTATTAATGAAATTGAAAAACGTGGATTCGTTTTGGAAAAGGAAAATTATTAAAATTTAAATATATGAACCTGACTGCCACAAAATTAATTGCTGCTTACAGCATCTTGTTGTTAATTTTAATGACTGGTTGTGATGGAAAAGAGGAGGCAATACCTACCTACTTGGAAATTCTACCTTTTGAGTTAACAACCGATTATAGTCTAGAAGGAAGCGCATCAGAAAAAATTGTAGATGGATGGTTGTATGTTGGAGGTGAATTTTTAGGTGCTTATGAGTTGCCTGCTACCGTACCGGTACTTGCCTCGGGTTCCACTGAAATCATTCTATTTCCTGGCATTAAATTGAATGGTATTGCCTCTCGTCCTGAAATAAATGATTTTTATAATAGTTTTACGACAACAGTAGATTTACAAGAGGCAGAGATTACCACCATCCAACCGACTACTGCTTACAGAGACAATGTCGTTTTTCCATTTATAGAAAATTTTGATGGCTCACATCAGATCGAGGATGATGAAGATGGCAATCAAGCGACCGCTATATCATTGACCACAGATCAGGCTTTTGAAAATGCATCTGGATATATCAGACTCACCAATGACAATCCACAAATGGAAGCAGCAACAAATGTTAGATTTGAAGATTTACCACTCAACAATAATAAGGTTTATCTCGAGTTGGATTATAAAACGGATATTCCATTTGCAATCGGCTTGATTGGACATCAAATCAATGTTCCAGAGGCCAAACAATACATTTTTATTTTCAACCCTAAAGAAGATTGGAACAAAATTTATATTGACTTATCATCTGAACTTACAGCATCAGGGTTAAGTGAATATCAAATTGTATTAAATGCGATCCTGCCAACGAATTCAGATGAAAGCTTGGGCAACGTCTATTTAGATAACATGAAGTTGATACACTTTTAGTAACTAATACACTCATAAAACCTCACAAGCTCTCTTAATAATAGTATGAACAAACAACGTCGTAGGGATATGTTTATCTATAGCATGGCTGATTTTGTCATGGCGATGTTGGCGTGGGCTTGTTTCTACGTCTATCGGAAACGAATTGAAAATGTGGACATCTCATTTGAGGTTTTCAATGATCGTAATTTTTGGTATGGAATTATTATTATCCCTATCGGTTGGATATTGTTATATTCCATTTTTGATAAATACAAAGATATCTATCGCTTATCAAGAATGGCGACACTTATCCGAACTTTCTTCTTATCTTTTTTCGGTGTTATCTTTTTGTTTTTTACCTTAATTCTCGATGATTTTGTCAGAGATTACACAACTTACTATGCTTCATTTATAGTGCTGTTTGCACTTCACTTTTTCTTTACGGTCACTATGAGGATGATTCTGCTAACAAGAGCTAGCCGATTATTGAAGAAAGGAGTGGTGACTTACAATACCTTGATTATTGGTGGGGATCAAAATGCGGTAGATTTATACAAAGAAATTTCTGGTAGAGAAAAAGGATTAGGGAATAATTTTATCGGATTTATAGACACCAACGGAAACAGTAAGAATTATCTATCTGCGGAATTACCCAAGCTTGGTAAAATCGAAAATATTTTTCAAGTCATCCGAGCACATCAAATTGAGGAGGTGATTATTGCTATTGAAACTTCCGAGCATGGTCGTCTGAAAGAAATTTTAAATATTCTATTTGATTTCGGGGATCAAGTATTGTTGAAGATCATCCCGGACATGTATGACATTATGTTGGGGTCTGTACAGATGAATCATGTCTATGGTGCGGTACTCATTGAAATTCGACAAGATTTGATGCCACGATGGCAAATTTTAATCAAAAGAATTTTTGACATTTCAGTATCTGTTTTAGCGTTTATATTGTTATGGCCATTGTATTTATACATTGCGATTAGGGTGAGATTATCTTCCAAAGGACCTATTTTCTTTGCACAAGAAAGAATTGGGCAGTTTGGAAAACCATTCAAGATTTATAAATTTAGATCAATGGAAATTGGTGCGGAGAAAGATGGACCACAATTGTCACACGAAAACGATCCAAGATGTACAAGTTGGGGAGCAGTCATGCGGAAGTGGCGATTGGATGAAATCCCACAATTTTGGAATGTTTTAATAGGGGACATGTCGCTGGTAGGACCAAGACCGGAGAGAGCATTTTTTATAGATCGGATTGTAGAAAAAGCACCACACTATAAGCATTTGCTAAAAGTACGACCAGGGATCACATCTTGGGGACAGGTAAAATATGGGTATGCTTCCAATTTAGAAGAGATGCTTCAACGGTTAAAGTTCGATATATTATACATTGAAAACATGTCTTTAGCGTTGGATATGAAAATATTATTTTATACCATAGTTGTGTTATTGCAAGGGAAAGGAAAATGATGTAATTTACTATAAAATTAAGCATATATCATGTTCGGCAATTTTGATTCAGACATAGAACGTAAAAGATCAGTCCTAGCTTTACTGCTGGAAATGGCCAATGCTGATAAAGAAATCGAGCCCATCGAATTACAGTATATTAAAGGTCTCGCTGGCAATATGGGAATGACACAAATGGATATCCAAGAAGCAATGGATCATCCAAAGGACTATATTTTCAAAGCTCCTGCCGATGAACATTCTCGAATGACAATCATGTACTACCTTCTTTTCCTAATGCGTTCTAATGGAGAAATTGATCTTCGCGAGGAGGCAGTCGCATTTAAAGCTGCACTCAAATTAGGTTTCTCGCAAAGCCTTACTCATGATCTTATTAATGTTGTCAAATTTCATCTTGTCGATGAAATTCCTCCAGACGCAATGCTAAATAATATCAAAAAGTATCTAAATTAATAGGCCTAGTTCTTTAACTCCCCATATTGGAAACAGAATTTTGCGCTAATTTTATCCCTTCCTGATTTAAGAAACCCTCCTTAAGTTCTATAAAAAAATAAGACCTAGTAAGTCGCTCACGTTCTCACGTCTTCACGCTACTAGGTCAATTTAAAATTTTACATTTTCAATTTATAATTCCCCCACGTCCTAGATCCTATTTATAATTTTGCATTTATAATTTTTAATTTTGCGCAGCGATCACATCTTTTCCAAAACAATCGCAGAAGCACCACCTCCACCATTACAAAGTGTTGCCAAACCAATTTTTCCATCTTTTTTATGCAAGACAGAATTTAAGGTTGTAACAATACGTGCACCAGAAGCGCCAAGTGGGTGGCCCAATGATACTGCACCTCCAAATACATTTACCTTATCTTCTGATAACTTGAAAGTTTGGTTGAATGCCATGGTCACTACAGCAAAAGCTTCATTGACTTCAAAGAAATCAACATCATCCATCTTTAGACCTGCTCTTTCCAATGCGATTGGAGCAGCTTTGGTTGGAGCAGTGGTAAACCATTTAGGTTCGTGTGCTGCATCAGCGAAGGATAATATTTTTGCAACAGGTTTGACGCCTAATGCTTCCGCTTTTTCTTTGCTACATAATATTAGACAGGCGGCTCCATCATTGATAGTAGAGGCATTAGCGGCAGTGACTGTTCCGTCTTTTGAAAATGCCGGTCGTAATTTTGGTACTTTTTCAAACATCACTTTTTTGTACTCCTCATCTTCCGACATTACAATGGGATCCCCTTTTCTTTGAGGGATAGTGATTGGGATAATTTCTTCTTTAAAATTCCCAGCCTCCGTGGAAGTGGCGGCTCTTTTGTAAGATTGAATGGCGTAAGTGTCTTGTTGTTCACGAGAGATATTGTGCTTCGTTGCAGTTGCATCCGCACAGACACCCATTGCACATTGATCATAGACATCCACCAATCCATCTTTTTGCAAACCATCCACTACTTCACCAGCACCGAATTTCATTCCCCATCTTGCTTTTGGTAAATAAAAAGGAATGTTTGACATACTTTCCATACCACCTGTTACGACCAAATCATTATGTCCAACCATGATCGATTGTGCACCCAACATAATTGATTTCATCCCAGAAGAACACACTTTATTGATGGTTGTGCAAGGAACGGTGTCGCTGATACCCGCACCTAACGCAGCCTGTCTAGCTGGTGCTTGTCCTAAATTGGCGGAACAAACATTTCCGAAATAAACTTCATTGACATGCTTGGCATCAATACCCGTTTTTTCTAAGGCTCCTTTGATCGCCAAGGTACCTAACTGTGTTGCCGAAAATCCTTTCAATTGTCCTCCCCAACTTCCCATCGGTGTACGGACGGCAGCTAAAATATATACTTCTTTCATCGTTAATTTTTTATGATTAAATGGTTTGAAAATTTGAGACAAAGGTAAGGAAAAATGGGGTTAGATGCACAGCATTCTTGCGAGCGCGTAGCTCCCGTTCGAGAGCTTGAGTCTTGACCCTGAGCCAAGCTGCTCTCGAACGGGTTTAGTAGAGTCCACCAAAAGTCAAATATTTTTCATAATTTTCCTTTATGAGAAAATTCACGGATACCTTTTATCATAATCGTTACTACCATGTATTCAATAGGACGAATAACAAAGAGAAATTATTCAAACAACGAAAAAATAAAACCTACTTTTTAAATTTAATAAATGATAAACTTACTGGGTACGTCAAAATTTATGCGTATGCATTGTTGGGAACTCACTTTCATCTTTTGATATCCGTTCGAAATGAGGAAGAAATTATTCATCATGTTCAAAATTTACCGAAAGTAAAACGAAAAAAAGTAGACTTCACTTATTTGGAAGCAACGAAAGAAGCGCGAGATATAAATCAACTTGTCATTGGACAGTTTGCTGGATTATTTAATAGTTATTCACAAGCCATTAATAAAGCTTACAAGAGAGATGGAAATTTGTTTCATAAAACTTTCAAGAGAGTAGAGGTTAAATTTCAATCAAAATTTTCTTGGCTCATTTATTACCATCATCACAACAGTAGACATCATAATTTAATCCAAGATTTTTTGAAAGATCCATGGCATAGTTATCATGAAATTATTTCTAATGAAGAATCATTTCTAGAAAGAGAATTTGTTTTAGATTGGTTTGGAGGAAAAGAAGATTTTATAAAATATCATCAAAGAAGAATTCTAGACAGAGACTACAAAAATCTCGCAGAAATCGAGTAAATATCCGTTCGCGTGCGCGTAGCACCCGTTCGAGAGCTTGAGCCAAAGCCCATTGCGCCTAGCCGCTCTCGAACGGGTTGCGTCTAGCCGCTCTCGAACGGGTTGCGTCTAGCCGCTCTCGAACGGGTTGCGTCTAGCCAGCTCTCGAACGGGTTGCGTCTAGCCAGCTCTCGAACGGGTTGCGTCTAAGCCGCTCAAATCACTACTGCACCACAAAAGTCTTCGTAATAAATCCTTCCTTATTCTCCGCCTTGATGTAATACATACCAGCAGGCAACTTAGCAGTAGAAATTTCTTCCGTTGTTTGAACGATTGTTTTTTTCATCACCACTTCACCGTTGAAACTGATTACTTCATATTCAGAACCGATAAAGTTTTCTGAGAAAGTAAAAGTACCCGTTGCTTTCATTGGATTCGGAAATACTTTGATGAATTGGTTGTTCTCAACTTCAGGAGTATTGCTGATGACATATTCCTCATTGGTGTATTGCACAATTCTATTCGGTCCACTTCCAGGATATTGAGGGCCATTGGTCGCTACATAAATAGAGCCGTCATAGGGATTGATACAAATATCACGCAGTCTTCCAAGATTATTCATGTAATTGTTTTGTTCGATAACGCTCAATCCATCAGCACTCATCTTTAACTGAGTTATTCTTTCAGCACCACCACTTAATCCACCAAGTACCGCCATTAAAACGGAATTCTGTAATTCAGGAATGGCAGGATGGTCATAATACTCAACTCCATTTACTGCAATACAAGGAGAATATTCTGTCAATGGTTCCCGTACATCATTTGCATTGCAGAATGCCAACTCAGCAGTGGTATTGCATTGACCTTGAACAAACGGCCATCCATAATTTCTTCCTTTTTCAATCACATTGAATTCATCAGAAGATTGTGCACCATGTTCTGAACTATAAATAATTCCATTAGGTCCATTACAAAGTCCTTGTGCATTTCTATGACCATACGACCATACATAACTATTCGGATCCGGATTGTCCGCAGGAATGGTCCCATCTAAATTCATGCGAATGGTTTTCCCGGACAAGCTATTCATATCTTGAGAGATGGAACTATCTCCACCATCACCGGTCGTTGCCATCATCGTGTTATCAGGTAGTATTAGTAGTCGGGTTCCATTATGAATTCCTCCACCAATGATATCTTCCAGTATGGTGTTTTCATTAATTAGTTCTGTTCCATTCCATTCAAAACTTGAAATTCTAATTTTCACATTCCAACCTTCTGCATACGTGTACGCTAAATAAACCAAAGGACTATTTGCAAAATCAGGATGTAAAGCCATCCCTAGAAGTCCAGGTTCGCCACCACTTTCAACTTGCGATTGAATATTAAGAATAGTTTCTGTATTTCCATTGTTAGGATCAACTCTTAAAACACGTCCTCTTCTTTCTGTTATCCAGATATGATCATCTGCTCCCCATAAAATTTCCCATGGAATTTGGATGCCAGTAACTAAATTGCTTTGAGTCAATGTGGTATTGCCAATAGTGACATCTTGCGCGTTTGTATATTGTATACACCCAAAACAAAATGCAAAAAGTAGTAATAGATTTTTCATTTCTAATTTTTAGTTTCATCAAATATACGACTAACGAGAGTAAAGTCCTATGTGATTTGTGTAATATCCTTTGCATATGTCATCTTATAAATGCTCCAATATTTCTGCGACACTAGCTCTGTTTTTATAATTCGGATCATAAAATGTTTTGGCAATTTTTCCATTTTGGTCGATGATATAAGTTGCTGGGACAGGAAGGGTCGCATCTGTTTTACCATTATTGCTGGAGATATCGTGGCGCAAAAATGTTTTGATTTTTTTCTGATATTCATCCGTTACTTCAAATGCTACTTTGTAATTTTTCATAATAGATTCATCTTCATCATAAATGACTGGAATAGTAAGCTCATCTTTCTCTACCGTTTTTTCCACAAACTCAAATTGCTCTGGAGTAATTGCTACCACAGAAAATTGTTTTTCTTTTTTCGCTTCTGTCAAATCTTCCTGAAATTGACTTAGATGTTTATGGCATACAGGACACCAATATCCTCGATAAAAAATAACAACGACCGGACTTTTTTGCAACTCATTTTGAAGGTTAAAATTGGACCCAAGATGAGTTGGTTTATCAAATAAAGGAGCAGTAGTCCCGGCACTCAATCCTCCTAACTCATAATTCGGATTTTCTTTTATCCCTAACTTTTTCAATTCCTTTGGTTTCTCATTCATTTGTAGTTTACTTTTTTGATTGCAAGTTAAACTTAGAAGTATCAAAATTGTTGTAACAAATAGTGTATTCAAATTCATGCTTTTAAAAGTTTATTGTTTGCAAAGTATACGTTTATCATGCTTGTTTAACGACAAAAATTACCGCAAATATTTATTAATTTTAGGGTAGAGAATTTAACAAAAAAATAAAATTAACGATATGGTCAGGAATGTTCTACTATTCATTTTTCTATTTAGCTTTTCGTTGTTGTCAGGACAAAATGCCAATGAGGTGTATTCTAAAGTTCAAATTTCATTGGTAGGGAAAAATATTCAAGATTTGGTGGCGCTAGGAGTTGCATGCGATTGTGGTGTCAGACATGCGCATGGTCAATTTTTGGAAGGTGTTTATTCTGCTTCTGAATTACAATTATTGGATGAAAATGAATGGACTTATGAAATGTTGATTGAAAACTTGGCTTTGTATAATCAACAAAATGCAAATACTCCAATAAGTTTTAGAGATGCTTGTGATGGTTCTAGTTCGGAATTCGAATATCCAATTCCAGAAAATTTTGAGTTAGGTAGTTTGGGTGGTTTTCTGACTTATCAAGAAATGTTGGACAATCTAGATGCAATGGCTGATCAATATCCAGATTTGATAACTGTCAGAGAACCGATTGGTCCAATATTAACACATGAAGGTCGTCCAATTTATTGGGTGAAAATTTCTGACAATCCAACTCAAGATGAAACGGAACCTGAAGTTTTTTATAATGCAATAACACATGCACGTGAACCAGGCGGTTTGATACAAATGATTTATTACATGTGGTATTTGTTGGAGAATTATGAAGACAACCCTGAGATGCAATATCTAATTAATAATACAGAAATGTATTTCGTACCAATGATTAATCCAGACGGATATATTTACAATGAAGAAAATTACGCAAGTGGAGATGTTTTCTGGAGAAAAAATCGTCGCGATAATGGTGATGGAACATTTGGAGTTGATTTGAATAGAAATTATGGATACGAATGGGGATTTGATAACAATGGTTCTTCACCCAATACAGAATCTCAAACTTATAGAGGTACTGCTCCATTTTCAGAACCAGAAACACAAAACGTACGTGATTTTTGTAACGCGCATGAATTTCAAATTTGTATGAATTATCACACCTATGGAAACCTGTTGATTTATCCATGGGGATATTCAGATACGCCAACAGTGGATGCTGACATCTTTGATAACATGACAGAAGCGATGACTCGAGAGAATAATTATTTTGCAGGAACCGGTAGTCAAACAGTTGGATATACCGTCAATGGAGATGCAGATGATTGGATGTATGGTGAGACAATTACAAAACCATTGAGCTATTCGATGACACCAGAAGTTGGACCAGGCTCACAGGGATTTTGGCCGAATGAAGGTCAAATCTTGGATATTATTCAAACGACCGTTCAGCAAAATTTGACGACAGCACATCTTGTTTTAAATATGGGATTGGCAGAAGTGCAAAATGGAATTAATACAGCCACAACAATTGGTGAAATTTCCTATAATTTGAAAAAATATGGACTACAAGATGGACCGATTACGGTGTCACTTGCTGCTATTTCTAACAATATAAACGCAGTTGGTGCAGTAAATACGCATGACCTTACAATGGGAGAAGATGTGACGGATGTGATCGGTTATACTTTGAATGCTAATATTGCAGATGGCGATGAAATAATAATGGAGTTGTTGGTTGACAATGGTTCATTTATCCGTAGACAAACACTGACGGCGATTTATGGAGAAGGAGGCGCTTCCGGTATACCATTGTTTACAGATGAAGGAGATAATTTTGATAATTGGACTAATATTCAAGGGAATTCTTGGAATCTTACCTATGATGAATACGTTTCTATTCCTTCGAGTCTTACAGACTCACCAAATGGGAACTATCAAAACAACGCATATAACATCATGGAGTTAGCTACTGTTATTGATTTAGCCGACGCTACATCTGCTAGCTTAAATTTCTGGTCAAAATGGGAAGTGGAACAAGGATATGACTATGTGCAAATAATGTTATCATCTGATGGAAATAACTGGACTCCTGGTTGTGGTACTTACTCGGTACTAGGACAAGGCTTTCAAAATTTCGATGAACCTATCTGGGAAGGTGTCCAAAATGATTGGGTAGAAGAATCAGTTGATTTAGAAGATTATCTTGGAGGTGAAATATATGTTCAGTTTCAATTGATTTCAGATGGTGGATTGAGACAAGATGGTTTTTACATCGATGATTTTGTAATTCGTGCGGAAGGAGATATAGTTGAAACCATTGAGATTGATGCGGATGATTTTGTCATTTATCAAAATCGCCCTAATCCTGCTTCCGATTATACTTTAATTGAACTAGACAACATTTCGAATTTGCAAAACGCCAATTTGATTATCCATAATGCGGTTGGTCAACAAGTGTATAATGCACCCGTTGCGTCCCATCTACAAACTGTGAATTTGAATACCAGTATCTGGAGTACAGGTGTTTATTTTTATAGAGTAGAGGCTGGTGAAGAAGTGACTAAGACGATGCGTATGGAGGTTGTTAGATGAAATTAGACCGCCTTCGGCTTTAAGACCGCTAGCGCGCTTTCAGACCACTGCGTTTTCAGACCGCTATCGCTTTAAGACTGCTTCTCGTGAGGATTAACCTGAATTTCATATAAAACTTGCACAACGGGAAGTAATAGATTGAACTACAAGTTTAGTTATCATGAGAAGCAGTCTTAAAGGCAAAGTGGTCTAAAAAGCCAGGGGCGGTCTTAAAGCGTCAGCGGTCTTAAAACAACAAGCAAAGCAAGTTGTGGTCTAACTAACTACTCATAAATCTCCACATCATAAAAAGCAGCCAAGGAAAAGTAATAACCAATAAATGAATTCATCGCCTTCAATTGCGTTCCTTGCAATGGGCCATTCACCACCGTTCCATCAAGAGCAATCGTATTCCCATTTTGAGCAGTAGCAACGATTGGAAGTCCTTGACTCGTTGCAGTAGTAACTTGGGACAGACTTCCTTTCTCATATGCAACGATGTAGTTGTCTTGTTTTGAACCCATAACAATGATATCCACACCATCTATATTATCTTCAATAACACGGCGATCATCAAAAAGTTCGATACTATAAACTCTTTGCGTTTGATCCGAAATGACAATTAATGCACGCTCTTTTGCAGGTAATCTATCGTCCATTGGTGATACTGAAAATAGAAAATTGTTATGATTCGTTCGATAATCACCATAAGGATAAGCGCTGTAATTTCGATTAAATCCTGTCGATAAATTCATAACAGAAGAATTCGGATAAGCCGCTTTCCAAGTTGCCCAAGTAGTTTCAATGACTGGTACCGTCTCTATGACGGTATTAATATTTTCTCCATTGACACAATCCAATCTGATTTGTGACCAATAACTATCTGTCGCACGATCATACGGTAATAAATTGGTATTGTACAATTTGCCACTCACACCAAATGTAGTTGTTGTACCATTCACTTCTCGATTCCAGGCAATCCCCGTTCCTGTCAATGGGCAATAGGTCAAGGCATAATTCACACCAGATAAATTGTCATTAACAATCTCATGCCAATCCAAAATACGGTGAGGATAAGCTTTGGCTGCACCATCGTGAACGATACCGACTACCAAATCCTGATCGTTTAAGTAAGTATTGTCAGTGGCGATATCAAATTGTGGATTTTCAATGGAAGGGATCCCATCTTTTCCGGGTCCGCCATCGACTACTTCATCTGAAGGAATCAGCCAATCAGCAGAGCTGCCGTTGTTATCATCTTTACTGCAACCCAAAAGTGCAAGCATTACTAGAAATAATAAATTTTTCATTCTCATTTAATTTAATAATGATTCTTTTATGTTTTGAAAAATATAGTTAAGTTGAATTCCGAATTTATAGTTGGTGGATATTTGCAATCCATCGAGGTTTTGATAAATCGGAAATTCTGCAGTTAACGCAATTGATTTTTTATTGTCAGGTGTAAAAGAAATGCCTAGAGGTACACTCATCCAATACCCACCGCTATTAGGCGCTTCGACATTTTGTTCTGTATTACTATCCGCCCACCTAAATTTTAATCCAAGATCAGGATTGAGAAATCCATTTTTTAGGGTGATTAGATAGCGAAGACCCGCTTGAGAAGTGGATTCATTGCCAAAGGAAAATCTTCTTCCGGCAAATGTTGGAGTCGCACCAAAGCTGTCATTGGTTCCATTTATTCTAAAAGTACTACTTATATATGCGGATAAAAATGGCGTCCAGAAATTTGATTTTGTATGTGCAATTCTAAATAAAAAATCATATGTCCCCGAACCACTTTGCATATCAGGTGAAAGCAATATACCTGAGTTACCACGATGATTGGTTTGGCCAATCGGAATTTTCACACCAGCGGAAATATTGAGATTAATAAAAGCATCATTAACTAGGCTGTATTGTGTTATAAAAATCAAGTCGCCCAATCCTAAACTCGTTTGCTTTTCTGAAAATGTACTTCTAGCTTGTTGAACAAAAGGTAAAATAGCAGAAAAAGCCAATTTTCTATTGAGCGAATAATCCATTTTAAATGAAGTACTTTGTCCAAATCTTGAACGAGGATCATTTTTTATTCTTTCGTTGTTGTCCACAAGTAAATTGATACTGTTGTACTCATACCCAATTTGAAACGACCACATTTTTTTATCTGTATTTTGGATAGCTAAGTAAGAGCCTACTGGAGCTCCTGCGGTGCAACATGTTTGTGCGCACAAGGCTGTAGTCATCAAAAACAAGAAAACGAAGCTGATTATATTTTTTAGGAACAATTCCATACTGAATTTAAGAACTTAATTTTCTTTCGAATATGGTATTGGCTTATGCAATTTTGGATAATTATGTCCTGTTGGTGACCTTATTTATTACTAGATGTCGTAAAGGTATCAATCAAATTTGAAGCTAACTAGAAAGTAATTCTTTCAAATCTTATTTACCCATTTTTAGATTTTTAGAAATTTCATAGCGCGGTTGATACGGGTGTCGATGTTTTTTGCTGTGTTGATATAATGGATGAGCGAACGTTGTTTTCCAAGTGATATTTGATGGAATCTTTCTTCCGCAATGATATCGGTTTTCAACACTTCTTCCAATTCTTTGGACATTTCGATTTGGTATTTTGAATCGTCTTTTAGGATTTCGAATTTAATTTTTTGGTCGAAGTTGATCTTGAATTTTTTTCGGGATGCTTTACTAATACTGTTTTGAATAGCGCAATGGATTTGTTCTCCATTAATTTTTAGTAAGATTCGCTTGCCAAATTTTTCAATAATGATTTTCCCTTCTTTTGCTAGGATGGGAATATGGTAGCTCCAAGTACCAGATAATATTTATTAAGTTCAATTGCAGTAGTAATTTTATGAGATGCACATTTATTGCCAATGCTATTTTGGGTAAAATCAATGTTTATTTACTTTCCCACCAAAATCTTCATACAAGTTCGAAAAATTATTTTCAAATCCGTCATAAAACTTTGCTCTTGAATATACGCTAAGCTTAGCTTTAATTTCTGAGGAAGAATTTCTTCGATGTAAGTCTTTTCAGGATTATTGCTTTTAGATAACAATGCTCCTTCATCAATAAAATCGAATGAAGCATAATCAGTGATGCCTGGTTTGACATCCAAAACTTTTTTTTGCTGATCATTATATAAGCGAACATATTTTGCAACTTCCGGACGTGGTCCAACAATACTCATTTCACCTTTTAAGACATTCCAAAGTTGTGGAAACTCATCCAACTTATATTTACGTAGAAAGCGACCAATTTTAGTAACCCGACTATCTTCATTTCCAATCGTCAACAATCCTTTTTTATCAGAACCTGTTGCCATCGTTCTAAACTTACACATCTTAAAAGGAATACTGTTTCTACCAATTCGATTTTGCCAATAAAAAATACCACCACGAGAATCAATTGAAATGAGAATTCCTATCAACAAGAAGATTGGAAAGAAAAATACCAATACCAAAAGAGAAGTGCAGATATCAAAAACCCTTTTCATTTAGTGTGTAGGCTGTTTATTGTTTGATAAAACTTGTTGGACAGATTCAGCAACTACGTTGACCACATATTCCACATCTTCATCAGTTAAGTCGTAATAAACAGGTAAAGTAATAACTCGATTAAATGCATCTTGAGCAGTAGGGTAGTCCTCCATTTGATACCCCCTATTTTTATAGACACTCAACAACGGAAGTGGTTTGTAATGTACGTTGACAGAAACTCCTTTTGCAAAAATCTCATTTATGATTTGATTGCGTAGCTCGTAATTTACATTTTTAATTCTCAACAAATAAAGGTGGTAAGAGGAGATCCGATTTTCATCTTCATAAACCGGAAGTTCTGCCCAATCAAATTTAGCAAGTAAATTGTTATATAAATCGAAAATTTCCTTTCTTCTTTCTAAGGTTTCTCGATACCGCTCAATTTCAACCAAACCAATAGAAGCCAAAATATCAGGCATATTGCATTTCCAACCTGCTTCCACAATATCATATTCCCAGGAATTATCCTTGAACTTCGCCATCGCATCTTTATTCTGACCATGAAGGGATTTAGTGTTGAGTGTTTTGTAGATTTCATCCGCATCAAAACCTCTTGGCAAATTGATACAAATAGCGCCACCTTCGGCAGTTGTCAAATTCTTAACCGCATGAAAAGAGAACACTGCGAAATCAGTAAAAGTAGCTGCAGGTTTATTGTTGTAAAAAGCGCCAATAGAATGTGCCGCGTCAGCAACAATAGCAATTCGTCCTAATTGTTGTTGCCGATCATTGTTAGGAACAAATGAAGTCATCACCTCATTTTTATTTACTAATTTTTGAAGGGCTTTATAATCCACTGGCATGCCACCGATATCCACGGGCATAATCACTTTCGTCTTAGGAGTTATCGCTTTTTCAATCGCATCCATATCAATCGTAAAGTCCTCCCGAATCATATCCACCATCACTGGCTTCGCTCCACAATGCACCACCACATTCGCGGTCGCACAATACGTATACGCAGGCACGATCACCTCATCACCTTCCTGTATGCCCAACCATCTCAACACCAACTCCATCCCGCTCGTCGCAGAATTGACACAAAGTACCCGAGGGACTTGCACCATTTCCTCTACCTTCTTTTCCAGTTTTTTGGTTTTCGGACCCGTCGTTATCCATCCCGACCACAAGGTGGCAGCGACCTCATCAACAATTTTTTGATCCATGCGAGGAGGGGAGAAAGGAATTTTTTTCATCAAATAGGAACTGTAAACTATATAAAGCTGTCCATCAAACAGAACAATAGTTCTAAATTACAGCTATTTCCTCAATTCATGTGCAATAATAAAACTTGAAAAGTTGTGAGAATATCAAGGAAATACTATTTTTGCACACCAATTGACGACTTATGATGATAAGTCCAGTCAAAAAAGTAGCAAAACAAAGTCTTAGACTTTAAAAATATATCGCGGAGTGGAGCAGTTGGTAGCTCGTCGGGCTCAGCATATTCAAAAGCTGCTAAGATTATTGACTTATGGAAAATACAAAGCTCAAAGGGGATATTGCCGAACAGCAATTACTCTAAAAGCACTAAAACATGGATGGGAAGTTTTAAAACCAATTGGTGACAGACTTCCTTATGATATTGTTTTTGATGTCAATGGTTTTTTGATTAAAATACAAGTAAAAAGTGCTTGGCTTGATGCCAAGAAAAATAATTACGTTGTTGATAATCGGAAAACTAAAACAAATCGTCGTAATGTAAAACATTATACTTACGAATCTTCGGATTTCGATTTTGCTATTCTTTACATTGAAGATTTAGATGTCAGTTACATTATGCCATGTGATGTTTTCCTCAGTTACGGTTCCGAAATACACTTAGTCGTAACCGACAAGCGTCAACGAAAACCCAAGTCATGGGAATATAGAGATGCTTGGAATTTAATCTTGCAAAGGGCTGCTTTGATGGAAACATCGGAGTGAATTCTGTCAAATTCGGGGAAGCCTTTAGTATGGTAATCCCGAGCCAAGTTCTGAAATTAAATCAGAAAAGGTGTAGAGACTTGACGGCAGACATCTAACCTCATTTTTGATGAGTATGATGAAGAGAAAGTCCAGACCACAAATTACACCAAATGGGTGTAAGCAGCGAAAGCTGTAGTTGGTACGCATAACCCGAAGGTCGTAGGTTCAAGTCCTGCCTCCGCTACTAAGCAAGCAACCCTTATCAATGTGTAATTGGTAAGGGTTTTGTTGTTTCAGATAGCGACCTATCTCCATTCTCCACCGCCAAGCAGAATTTACTACAGTTTCTTTTCATTTTACCCACGATATATTGTTGTTACCAAAGTTAATCAGAGCTACATTTTGAATACCATTTTACCTTATTCGATAAATGAATTGGAATTGTCTTATTTTAAATGCAAATGAATAAAAAAATCATTCTTTTTTATTAATTTTATTATGATCCACCTGTAGGAGCTACTTCCCAAATTTCCCTTTTTGATTAAGTGCGACAATTGATTTAAAATTTGTTTTTTAATGACGTAACAATTTAACAATTGTTAAGACTTATAATAAAGTAGAATAGCTAACTGGTTCTGGTCACACCTTTCAGAATCATAAATACACTCATAATGACAAAGGCCATCATCATCGAAGATGAGATGGATGCAAAGCAATTGCTCAGCCGCATCCTTTCAGACTATTGCCCAACCGTAAAATTAATTGGTACTGCCTCAAATCTCAACAAAGGTGAACAACTAATTAATGAATTAGAACCCGATTTAGTTTTTATGGACATTCAATTAGGAGACCAGACTGGTTTTCAATTGATGGATCGATTGGAGAAAAAATCTTTCAAATTAATCATAACCACTGCTTATGAGGAATTTGCTTTAAAAGCATTTAAGTATGAGGCAATTGATTACATTTTGAAACCGTATAGTCCAAAATCAATCATTGCCGCAATTGGAAGGGTGACAAAAGCTTATCACGATTCTGCCGTCTATCGTCGATTGGATAGTTTACTTAACAATAAAAAGACATCCAAAAAAATCAGTCTGCCAACCTCAGAAGGAATACTTTTAATCAATATCAATGACATTCTTCATATTGAAGCGGACCGTTCTTACAGCAACGTGTATCTGGAAAACAATACAAAACAAGTTATTAGCAAGTCATTAAAAGATCTCCAGGAGCTATTGCCAAAAAGTGATTTTTTCCGAATCCACACTTCCTATTTGATCAATTTAAATAAAATTGAACGATACAGTAATGAAGATGGTGGTGCTGTCATCATGTCTGATAAAAAACGAGTCCCAATTGCGAGAAGAAGGAAAAATGAATTTATGGAATTAATTAAAAGTGGGACTGGTTTTTAATACAAATTGTAAACTATAATCGCGGATATTATATAGAAGAAAAAAATTTTGAGATCAAGGCGGAA
Organism: uncultured Saprospiraceae bacterium; assembly: GCA_937928575.1. Lineage (GTDB taxonomy): Bacteria > Bacteroidota > Bacteroidia > Chitinophagales > Saprospiraceae > CALDGQ01. Next base: position 26,434 of record CALFWW010000118.1, read on the forward strand.
AACGTAAACATAGCCTTAGCTACGGTGAGGCTTTCTAACGAAGATATCGGAAATTTTTTCTTATTGAATACCGCTATTATAGATTAAAATTTGTATAAGACCTAACAACGAATATACAAAATTTAACATACTCAACAAGCAGCTTACAACGCCGTCCTAATGCGTTACTTTCTTTTCAGTCTTTTTTTTATTTTGACTATTAATACAACAATTTTTAGTCAGGCTCCTCAATTTAATCAAGTGAATTTCACAATTGAAGATGGACTGCCAAGTAACGAATGTCATGATATTCTTCAAGATAGTACTGGCTATATTTGGATTGCCACCGACCGCGGACTTGTTCGATATGATGGCTATGAATTTAAAACCTATGGGGTTCCTGAAGGATTGACGGATATATCTTGTTTGGATATTGAGTTTGATCAGGAACAAAATATTTGGATCAATACTTTAAGTGGTCGGATTTTTATTTATGATCAGAAAATGGATCGGATTCATTTGTATGAACATCAAGCAATCATTGATTCTTTTTTGGTTTGTAGTCGACTTAAAGATTTGGCAGTCTCAAAGGACAATAAATTGGCACTTGTAATGCTGAGTATTGGATTTCTAATAATCGATAATAAGTCTGGAGATTTTATCTTGAAAAGAGCGGAAGACAAGGAAGGTTCAATTGAATTTACACTTACAATAGATGAAAGGCAATTAATTTCAAATGATACCAGAGGTCAGCATTTGGAATATCTTGAATGTTTGGAAAAGGTCTATTCCCATTCGATTAACAATTGGTACTGTCAGTATTACATTGATCACAATAGTAAACGCTATCAAGGAATCTTTAGCGATGTTTCTAATTCACTTAGCTCTGACAGACTAGCATTTAAAATTGCACCTGACATAATGTATATCTATACAAGTGGCACGAGCTATTTTTTCTCAGAAGATCAATTGGTTTCTTATAGAGCGGATAATCAATATTATTTAGATCTTTTATCATATTCAGAAGGTAGTTTTTTTGCAGGGATGCATAACCGAGGTGGGTTAAAATATTATCTAACCTTAAAAGATTTTCAATTGGATCATGCTTCGTCAATTATTGAAAATGTTTCTATTAGCAGAATTTTAAAAGATAATAATGGTGATCTATGGTGTACAAGTTTGGAAAAAGGAATCTATTATTTAAAGAATGAAGAGATAACGACTAATTCATTTCCAGAATTATCAACATCTAATATCAAAAATATAGAGACAGGAGAAAATGAACTTTATTGTCTGGAAGAAAAGCAAAAATTATACAAGATTTCAAATAATGAGATTGTTCTTGTATTGAATGAAAAACAAAAGGAACTCAAGTCAATAAAATATTCTTATTCATATAATGGTATAATTGTTTCCTCTAATTCTACTGAACTTTTATCTGGACCTAATCATGATTCTTATGAACTTAAATTGATAGCTTATGATAATGAGATCAGTTTATATTCTAATTCATTCTTTGAATTTGATCCTGACGAAATTTTCTTTTCTACTTCAAGCGCTCTGATTGCAAAAACACACCTTGATTCTGCACAAGTTTATCATTCTTATGACGATCAAAACATGCGTATTCGTGTAATAGCTGTTGAAAAAGTGGCGAAAGATGACTTTTTGCTTGGTACTACTAAAGGCTTGAAAAAATATGGTAACAAAACAATTACAGATATCGAAGATTATCCCACAGAGCTACAACTAAGAATCAATTCCATCAAAAAAATAAATGAATGGTATGCTTTCGGTACTCAAGGAAATGGATTGGTGTTTTGGGATTTGCAGGATTCGGTATTCACTATTCAGCAGCAAGATGGTCTAATTTCTAACAATATAGAGTCAATTTTTAAAAGTGATGAAGAGCAATTATATTTATCAACTAAATCTGGCCTATCTAAAGTATGGTTTGATGAGCAACAACAAGTCCGTGTTAAAAATTACACCACCTTCCACGGTCTTCCCTCTAATGAAGTCAATGATGTGGATCAATTAGGAGATACGATTTATATAGCAACAGGCAAAGGTATTGCGACATTAGTAGAAGATCCGGCTCCTTCAAGTTTGCATCAACCTTTTTTTACAAACATTCAAATCAATGAGACGATTTATCAAGCTGACAGCATTCCAAGTTCACTTCATTATAAAGAAAATAATATTCGAATTGCATTCAAAACAATTGACTTCAAAATGCAAGGAGCAATTCCCTATCGATATCTACTCAACGATAATGATTGGCAAAACACCTCTGCGACTGAAATAAATTATCCATCGCTTCCTCCTGGCAACTATACTTTCCGATTGCAGTCCAAAAACATTGATGATGCATGGTCTACACCAATTACCTTGGATTTTGAAATACGACTTCCTTGGTGGCGTACCTCTTGGTTTTGGGTATTGTGTGGGTTATTAATGTTTTTCTGTGCAGGCTATTATTCAAAGTTTCGAACCGATCAGTTAAAAAAAGAAGTCGCCATCGAAAATGAAATGAGAGAACTCGAACGTGCTGCACTCCAAGCGCAAATGAATCCACACTTTATCTTTAATTGTCTAAATTCTATTCAAAACTTCATCATGGCCAATGACAAAGAAAATGCCATGGAATATCTCGTCAAATTTGCAAAGCTCATTCGTCAATCTCTTAATTTTTCCACCACTTCCAAAATTCCCTTGGATCAGGAAATTTCCATGTTATCCAATTACATCGATTTGGAACAACTACGTTTCAAAAATAAATTCAATTACCACATTGTCGTTTCTAGTGAACTCACGCCGGAAGAAATTAAAATCCCAACACTACTCATACAACCTTTTGTAGAAAATGCAATCATCCACGGTCTCAAAGACATTCAAAAAGATGGTTTGATCGAAGTGTTGTTTATTAAAAATGATGAAACCAGTATCCGTGCAATTATACGTGATAATGGTAATGGTCTGGCAAAGTCCAATAAGTTGAATGGCCATAAGTCTCTTGGGATGTCTATTACGAGTAAGCGAATTGCACATAATAATAATGTGATAGATGGCTCCTATTCCATTACTCCAGAGCATACCTCATCTGGGACTGAGATTGATATTGTTATTCAATTGTAGTGCTTTCCTACCATCTTTATTTACTTCAATACTCCATTACCAACAGGAAGATTACACCTACCATTTTGTGGGAATACCTGACCGCTGGGAAGTTAGGTCATTCTTAGACCTAGACAACTAAGTACATTTGATTATGAGAATATGAGCTAACCAATTTATGGGATTCAATCGTAAGGAAGGGATAAACAATATTGTGAAATTTCATTCTCAAATCTAAATGGAATTGTTGACCAACTTCCTATATAAAAAAGTAGAATTATGAAAAAACAATTAGCAGCCGACGCACTCAATTTTAAATTCTTTCTGCCTTTCATTTTTTGTGGTTTACTATTTCAAACTTCTTTCTCGCAAACCGAAGTTGTTGAGCAAAACACGATCAATCAAGCGCCATCTAATTTTCAATTGAGACTTAATAGTGGTTACGATTTTATACCCTCCTACACGAGTGAGTTCACTTATTATGATGTCAAAGGAGGTCCAAAATTCGGACTAGGTGCAGATTATTATTTTGGGAAGATTATTGGTGTCGGTTTAGATGCTGATTTTTTAATCAATAAACCTATCTCTCTTCTTGATGGTGATTATTATGTTAGTGCTAACAATTCATTTGTAGCTGCAGATTTACAAACAGATGTTCAGAATATTAATCGAATATTTGTTGGATTAGGGCCATCCTTTCGTATTCCGATGGACAAGTTTCAATTATCCTTTGCGGCAAGAGTCGGGATGACAAAAATCAAAGGTGGTGAACTAGCATCTTTTACTGAATCAAATGGATCTAAAGATTATCATCTACTTTTCTCTGGATTCGATGAAACGGTATTAAGTTATAAAGGAAGTGTGGATTTAAGCTTTTCAATTGCTAAAAATCTAAATTTGGGATTGGGTGTTTATTATCTACGCCATTCAAATCTACATCCAGATCAATCATTCAGTCTTGTAAATGTCACTGATCCCACAATGATTTATGGTCACTCATCAATTACACAGGAAAGAGATGGGCAAATCAAAGCGTTAGGCCAGGAAAATGCCTATATGGTAAAGGCAAATGTCGAGGAAATTCCTTGTGCTACTTATAGTTCTATCGGAGCAACTATTGGATTATTATACAAATTCGGTAAAAAAACCAAAAAGGAAAAACCTATCGAACCAATAGAAACTTGTAAAGATTGTAAGTGTCCAAATGATGGGCACAAGGTCGTCGTAACTGTAAGAGATGAACAATCCAACAAAGTAATTCCAGATGCTGACGTTGCTATTAGAGATAGTAAAAACAACATCATTGCGACCGGAAGGACCAACACATTTGGTGTCGTAGATTTTGGAGAAATACCACACGGTAATTACACGATTGTTGGAAATGTTTATGGTATGGAAACTCCGATAACCAGAATGACTGAAGAAGAATTTTTGCCAAACGCAATCTTACAAAAAGTAGTCATCTACAATGATCTTCGCTTTATATTAAAAGGATCCGTAGTTAATAAATCAACAGGATTATCAGAATCAAATGTCGTTGTTAGCTTAACGAATACCAGTACTGGAGCAGTCGTCCAGAACACGTCAAATGAGAAAGGACAATTCAACTTCCGTCTTGATAAAAATTCAAGTTATGAATTAGTGGGTATTAAAGAAAATAGATTGTCAGATGTGGGCAGGACATCAACAATTGGGCTAAATAGAAGTGCAACGTTATTTGTCAATTTGATTTTGGGTGTTGAAGACTTTGAATGTAACAGAGGAATGGTACTTGATATAAAATACGAATTTGATAAAGACAATTTGCTGTCCGAATCCATGTTTGATCTCGACAAACTGGTTAGATATCTTCAAGCTCACAAACGATCTAAAGTAGAACTATCTTCTCATACAGATAGTCGAGGTAGCAATTCCTATAACATGGATCTTTCTCAACGACGAGCTCAATCAGCTGTAAACTATATTATGTCAAAAGGAATCAATCGATCAAGAATCACAGCGCTCGGCTATGGAGAAACTAAATTGAAAAATCATTGTGCAGATGGTATTGATTGTTCAGAAGATGAACATCGTACAAATCGTAGAACGGAAGCAAAATTAATTTGTAACTAATAAAATTAAAAAAAATGAAATTCATAAAGTTGATAACATTTGCACTGGTAATTTTACTTACTCAATCCTGTGAAAAATGTGATAAAGTTTTAGTTTCTCCATGCGATGATGTTATTCCTAATTCGGAATATTGTGGTTGGGCGGTTGCAACCTGTTATGGCGAGGACGGAGCTGCGGATGTGGGTGTAATTTACAATACATCTCAAAATAGTTCAGCGCCTATAGGAGATGACTGGGGGGCAACAATCCAAACCATACACCCAACGAATTGGAACTATAGAGATATTGGGCAAATATTTGGAATCGCAATCGATGATGATGAAAATATCTATTTAGGTTCATCTGACATTTATTTTTATGACGGCTTCGGTATTCCAGCTTCTTCAAATGTAAATCGTCCTTTTCCATGTGGTCAAATTTTCAAGTGCGCTCCTCCAACTTGGGATGCAATTCCTTTTGTTACTCTTCCATCGGGATGTGAGTCATATTTAGGGGTTGGAAATATTGCATATGACAAATCCAATAATCAGCTATTTGCAAGCAATTTAGACGATGGAAAAATTTATAGAATTGATATTGCAAGTGCTTCAATTTTAGAATCTTTTGATCCATGGCAACCTGATTCTGGGGCTGCTGGCATCGATAAAGAACAAGAGCTCGTATGGGGATTGGCAGTTTCTAAAGAAAGTAATCCAGTGAAAATATACTTTACAAAACCAAATGTATCTCCTACGACTACTGTAGAATTGTATTCTGTTTCTCTCTCAAATGGATCTTTCGATGGGAGTGAATCTTTAGAAAACTTGAATGTAGACCTTCAAACATCCAATCAAATAACTAAAGTAACGGACATTTCGATATCAGATGATGGTACTAAAATGTTGGTTGCACAAAGAGGTGGACCGCATTCAAGCACAGTCATTAAATTAGAATCTGATGGTAATTCTTGGAATGTAGATCAAACGAAATATTACATCGGAGGATTCTCAGGGGAAAATGTTGCTGGTGGCGTAGATTTTGGTTACAAAAGTTCAAATGAAAGCCAAAGTGAAATATGTAATGAACACTTTTGGATTTCGTCTAACTATATGTTTGCAAGAAATTCAACATTAGATCGCCTGTATGGAATTACCATGACATCGTTGGCTGGTAATAATTCAGTGGATTCAAATCCCCCATCAGCAAATCAGGATACAGACCTTTTTATTGATTTTGATGGATTGGACGGAACTGGACCAAAAGGGCATCTTGGGGATGTTGAAATTATTGATTGTTCTGAATGCGGTGATCCTTGTAAGTTAAATGATTTAATCGTCAATTAAAACATGTTTGAAAAAAGAAAAATCTATTAACAAAATTCAATTGATATTATTATGAAAAACCTGTTAAGTTTTATTTTAATCGCAACAATATGTTTGCTTATATCATCATGTAGCTCTACAAAGTCAAAAACATTTGACGATGACACATCAATGCATCAGAGGATTGCAGTTCTCCCTTTTCAATCAAAATTAAAATTGACTACAAAGCAAAAAGAGTCTGTCTCAGATTACAAAGTCAAAGAAGTTGAACTTGCCCAAGGAATTGATGTGCAAAATGCCGTTGAGTCCTATCTCGCTGGCAAAAACTTAAGAGTTAAAGTGCAGTCAGGTAATATGACCAATTCGAAATTGAGAAATGCCGGATATGATCTCAGTACTGTCCACGAAAAAGATTATACCGCATTGTGCAAGCTGTTAGGTGTTGATGCAATCGTGGCTGGATATATTGAAACAGAAAAGCCGATGGATGAAAAGTTAGCTATGGGCCTAAATGTGGCCAAAAAAGTAGAAGGTGCATTGTTAGGAACTGCTTTTGGAGCAGGCGTGAAAACAAGCACCAATAGAGGTACATGCAGAGTTAGCATATTTGAAGGAAAAAATGGGGATAGACTTTGGTCTTATTCAGAAGAAATTGAAATGGGAGTTGGAAGTACTACCCAGGATATTGTCAACGCCTTAATGCGAAAAGGAGCAAGGAAATTTCCTTATAAATAATCTAAAAGAAGTACAAGTGCCTTAAATGACCTGCGATAAAATCACCGCCAAAACCATTTAAAGTAAGCTGAATATGAAAGCAATATTGTGGGACGGACAGAAACAAATTAAAGGCGAACTTATTATCGATAAAAAGCGGTTAAAATTTAAATTATCTGATTTTTCTGAAACTGATTTGGATTTTGATTTAGCTTATCAAGAAATCAAGGAAGTCCAGTATTACAAACTTTACAAAGTATCAAATGTGGGACTTGAAATTATTTCTGACAATGAAAAACGAAATGTATTCATTGTGGAACAACCTCGAGAAGTTAAAAAAGCTATTGAGATCCGAATAGGATTGTATCATTAAACCGTGTTAAAATGGAATTATACAAACAGTATTTATCATCAATTATTGCATTGACAATCTTTTGCTATGGGAAAGCTGATGCTCTAAATGGTAGACCTACCTTGTATTGATAGAATTCAAACATCAAATACACCTCATGATTGGCGACATGAAATTATCTATCAAAGTTTAAATATTTAAATAAAACAACAAAATGAAAAATCAAAATTTTTTACTCTTATTCGTAATTATTTTAACAACACTTGCATTTTTTAGTTGCAAAAAGGAAGAACCTAAAGAAGAACCTGAATTACAATGTGTTCCTAGTTGTGAGAATATTGATGGTACTGGTGACAATATCTGTATCGATGGAAATTGTGAATGCGAAACTAATAACTGGACTTACATAGAGTGGACGGTAAAGTGCACAAATTGCTCTAATGTTGTAAGTGAATTGTTTTGTGATTTATATATTAATAACAATAAAATTACGGATTTAACATTGGCAAGTAGTTCGTTTCAGAATGCGATATTCAAAAAGCTAATAAATTCCTCTGGCCAAGTGCCTTATAAAATTATTTCGGGTTCGGTCACATTAGAAGAAGGCTTTTTTAATCTTACAAATTGCGAAAGGTTTTCAACAACTTCAAATATTCAAATTTAGAGATCAATTCAGTATAAGTCCTTGAAGAGAATAAAAGGAAGAAAATTTCTATACAAAAACCATTACAAACAATCTTAAAATGAAAAATTTAAAATTTATAATTATTCTTTTTTCCCTTTCTGTTTTTATGATGACTGTATATTCATGCAGTAAAGATGATGATAACAGTCCTCCTCCAAATCCAGATAACAATACAACTTGCACTGATGGCATTCAAAATGGAAATGAGACAGGAGTTGATTGTGGAGGTGATTGCGAAGCTTGTGTTAGTTGTATAGACGGCATCCAAAATGGAAATGAAACTGGAATTGATTGTGGAGGCGATTGTCCGGATTGTCCACCAACAAAAGCAGAAGCAATTATTGGTATTTGGGAAGTTACGGAATTATCACTCAACGGAAATGATTACTTCAGCGAATTCGGTGTAAGGAAATTGTACTTCAATTTTAGAGCAGATATGTCGTATGAGAGTTTTATTATCAATAAAAATGGGGATTCAGATCTAAATCCTTCAACTTATCAACCTGGAGCCAATGCTGATATTGAAATCGCCAATTCCGCCGGTAGTGATTTTTATAACTGTGAGTTTTCAAATAATTACATGACGGTCACATTAACAGGAAACAATGCTTTTGAGACTGTCGCATTGTTACAAAAAGTTACAGAAGATTTATGTGCTAATAATTCATGTGTGAATACTGTTGAATGTCTTTATGGTCACTGTATTTGTGCAACAGGTTTTATTGGTGAAGATTGTTCTGGTAAATTAGGACCAGCAGGAGGAATACAAATTTATGATCGAGGGGATAACACTGGACCATTCAGGTATATTGAAGTTTCGAGAGTCCCATTTTCGGCTGCAAGTGTTGCATGTCCACAGGGTGGTTTCTTTGATATTTCAGGTCAGCTGGGATATGGTGCTGCAAATTGTTTAGATATCCTTTTAACCTGTGGTGAACTAGCAAATGAAGCAGTAACTATCTCTGTAAATCATGAGCAAAATGGTTTTGATGATTGGCATTTGCCATCTTCAGAGGAATTGCAATTGGCTATGCCATATGTCAATGAAATCTTTGGTTGTCCAGATAATGGAACAACTCTACTCACTTCAACTCAATCTAATAACATTTCTCAATTCTATGCTTATACGAGAAATTGTTTTGATAATGCAGATGACAATAATTGGGGATGGACTACAGTAGAAATGGACCCAGGTGCAGAATTTGTAGTGGTTCGATATTATAATTGATAATCCACCAAATTTTATTTTAAGCAAATAAAACGAATTAAGAGTCAAATTTAAGTTTAAGAAATATGTATACTTCAAAATTAATACCCAACCTTTTCGCTATTATACTGCTTCTGGCATTTGCCTTTTCATGTGGCAAAGATAATGAGGATCCAACCCCAACTTATGTCAACCATGAAGTCGCATTCTTCATTGATCATCAAAGTGTGGTAATTGCACCTCCAGTGTATGAAACAGTAACATATCAAAGACTTTCAAAACCTGAACATAAAGATGGAGCTACCTTTGAAACTACGACAGAGCAGGTCTTAGTCAAAGAACAGAGTATGGAATATTCCATTTCTAGCGATCATGTTTTCAGCATTATTACCAACATGGAAAGTGGAGCTACTTCGGATGTCACTTGTAGATCATTTCTTGATGCTATGGATATTGAAGTGACAATTATTCCTGCTGAATATGCAACAGTGGAAAAAGAGATAATTGTCCAAGATGGAACTGGTTCTATAATTCCAGCACAATATAGTAGCTATCAAATCGATATCGTAGATTCCGAGGCATCATACACAATTCAACCGAACCCAAATCGTAATTCAGAGATTGTCACTTTCAGATTAGAATCAGGTATTTCGGTAAATGATCATATCCAAAGTGAATTAGCTATTCAATCAATTACGGGATGTTTAAATGGTGATAGTTATTTGATTCAATAAAATTACACTTCTTTTCCTGAAAGTATCGTTTAAAATTTAATAATAAAAAAATATCAATCATGAAAAATATTTTCTTTTTAATTGTAGCTGTTTCATTTTTGACAGCCTTCAAATCAAATTCAGAATCGAATCAAATTTTGTCGAATCCAACATTAGAATTACAACAAAATAAAGAATGTATTAATTATGAAAACTACGTTCGTAAATTTATTACCTATTTGATAAAAGCTCCATTGTCGACAGCTTCCAACGGTGGTATCATTGTAAAAACTACCCCGGATTTTTCGCATTCAGCTGTTCTTGACAAGTATTCAAGAAAACATCTAATACATTTTCAAGCTATTTCTGGTAAAAATAAATCTGCAAAAAGAGTGGCATTTACAAAAGAGGTTACTAGTAATAACTCAAAAGTTGAAGTTAAAATTAGTCCTTCAGATATTAAAGAATATAGGAAACGGGCTTTCCAAGTAAATCTAATAGTTCCAAATATTGATTATTCCAACGTAAGGCATGTTAAAGATATTTATCTAAATCCTTCAAATAATAAAAGGTATATGAAAGTTGTAACATTTCAAGGAATAGAATCTATTCACGAAATAGTACTTAGTGAAGGTTCCGCAACTGGTCAAAACTTAGATTATATTGGGTGGAATTATAGATGTTTGGAGTAACTAAAATCTTATTTAGGGAGTTAGAGTCATTCATTTGTGACCATAAAGTGTTGATTATCACAGCCTTTCAAGTCCTGCCTCCGCTACTACAAAAGCCTTGTACATTTTTGTGTAAGGCTTTTTTAATTAAAACAAAAGAGCGAATGATGTCGCCTATTGAATTCGGAACCGTATAATTGACTCCTATCCACTGATAGTGACTGTAGGTTCCAAATCCCCCCCCCACTAAAATTTTAAGATTCTCCCAACTTTATGATTACGTTTTGTATATTTAGGGGACTAACATACAAATTAAATCTAATATGAGAATTCTTCTAGTACTACTTTTACTTTTAGTCCTGTCTATTGATGTCCATGCATATAATGGGGAAGTTGAAAAATTATTGGATCGAGCAGCATCCTATCTAGAGGGAAATAAACCTAACAAAGCATTGTTTTATATCAAAAAAGCGGAACGGGTTACCAAGCAATCAGCCAATTTTTCTGAACAAGATTTATTTCCAATATTTATAACATACAGTAGTTGTTATTTGGAATTAAAAGACGTGGAAAAATCTGCGATCAATATAGAGAAAGCGAATGCTATTTTGGAAGTTAATCCAACAATGGAAATACGAGATAAGGCTGATTTGTGGAATGAGTATGCTAAATTGTATACAGCAAAGAGGGAGTGGGAGCAAGCTGGAGAATTTTATTTGAAATATTGTGATGAGGTGCAGGAAGTCTATAAAGGTGATGAGGATATCGAAGCGCTTTATTTGAAGAATAAGATTGAAGTTGGTACTTGCCACTTGAGAATGGGTAGGATTGTCAGAGCTATCGATATATATGAATGCACATTACCTTTATTTCCTAAAAAAAAATATGTACGGACAAAATATATTACACTTTCGAACCTAGGTTATTGTTATGATGAATTAGGTGAGTTTGAAAAGGCTATTGAAAAGTGGGAAAATTGTGAGATATTAAATAGAGATAATAATTTAAAACTGACTTTATCCACCAACAACCTAGGTGGCTTATACTACGTCACCAAAAAAGATTTTGAAAAGGCAGAGTATTATTTCAAAAAAGTCATAAAAATTATCGACGGTGATAAAACTGCGGACAAAGGAATTTATGCGTATGCAGCGAAAAATCTTTGTACCATTTATTTTCAAAATAAAGAATACGATAAAGCTTTCTGGTACATAAACATTGCGCTAAAAAGTGCCATGGAAAATTATGGACCCGAATTTGAATTAACCAACGAAATTCTCTCAGAAAAAGGAAGAATTTTAATGATGCGCGGAGAAATTGTAGAGGCCGAAAAACTCTTTGCAAAAGCCAATAAAAATCTTGCTATTGATCCCCACGATAAAAGTACTTACGAGAACATTGGATACATCCCTCAACTACACAATGTTTTGTCACACCAATCAAAAGCGTATATGGAATTGTATGAGCGCACGAAAGATCTATCCGCATTAAAGCAAGGCAACTTTCTTTCTGATATAAATCTTACCATCATAAATAGTGCACGATCTTCTCTTTCAAATGCTGATTCAAAACGAGGTTTAATGTGGTCAGCAAGCGCAGTTTTTCAAGTGAAAATAAAAATACTGGAATTGTTGTATAAGGAAACAAGTGATAAAAAATATTTAAGTGATGCTTTTGAACTATTTGAAAAGACCAACAACTTTATATTGTTAGAAGCTGTTTTGAAAGATGAAGTCGCGAATCAGCTAGGCTTGCCACAAGAATTATTGGATCAAGAAATAAATCTGAAATCAAAATTGGCAGAAGCGGAATCAACATTGTATGATGTAGAAACTAAGTATTCAAAAGATACCACAAAAATTAAAGCAGCAGAAGCATTAGTACTGAAGTTCAAATCGAATTATCATGCTTTTTTAGATACTTTGAAAGTAAACTATTCCAATTATTTTAAATTGAATTATGGAGAAGAAGTCGTTGATATCGATAAATTACAAAATAGCTTTTTGAAGTCAGACCAAACCTTGATACATTATTACATGTCTGAAGATGAAGTTCATTGTATCGCTATTAATAAAAATGAAGTTGACTTTTTTCATGTTCCAAATACAAAATCTGTAATTGATAATATTGAAACTTTCAGAGCGGGAATTTTAAAAGCTCATACGGATAGAAATTCTGCTACGGGTCTTGAATCCTTGACAACAGCTAGCCATCAACTTTACAACTCCCTAATCAAACCAATCAAGATTCCATTGAATGAGAAACTGATAGTTATTCCAATGGGAGAATTATCGTACATTCCATTTGATGTGTTATTGAAAAGTAAGCCTGAAAAGCTCTCAGAATTTTATGATTATCAATTTTTGCTCAGAGATCATGCAATCAGCTATGGGTACAGTTCCACACTTTTATATGATGCTGCGAAAAGAAATCATACAAATGCGACTATAGATTTTGTTGGATTTGCTCCGGAATTTAACTCGACAAAAATTGCATCCAATAGATCGGAGTTGGTTTCATTAGCGCATAATGAATCGGAGGTTAAAAGTATCAATGAAATAATAGGAGGGGATGTATTTGTGGACGAAGAAGCATCAAGAGAAAAATTTGTGGAGGTATGTAAAGATTACAAAATTCTTCATTTAGCTACTCATGGCGTTTCTAATGCGGATAAGGGAGAAAATAGTTATTTAGCATTTTCAGAATCGCTTCCAGGAAATGAAAACAGTTTGTTATATGCCAGGGATATTTATAATTTAAAACTCGACGCAGATATGGTCGTGCTAAGTGCATGTGAAACAGCAATTGGAGAAATCCAACTAGGAGAGGGGATCATAAGTTTGGCTAGAGCATTCACCTACGCCGGAGCACGTAGTAGTCTAACAACACTGTGGCAAGTCAATGATGAAGCAGCAAGTATCTTAATGCAAAATTTTTATGATGAATTGAAACAAGGAATTCCTAAAGACGAAGCACTAAGAAATGCAAAAGAAGCCTATCTCGAAAAAAGTATGAACGAATTTGCACACCCATTTTATTGGTCCGCGTTTATTCCTGTTGGTGATATGAGCGCAATTGAGATAGCGGATAAATCTATTGTTGCTCAATTTGGATTTATGGGTATAAGTGGGTTTTTAATGTTAGGAGTTGCTGGTTATTTGTTCTTCAAACGAGATAGAACACTAAAATTCGCAGCATAAAAAAATCCCCATCTCGAATCAACGAAATGGGGATTTTTTAATTTATAAATGAGTGCTATTGCACGGTAATCTTACCACTAAAAATTCCTTCATCCGTCGTTACTTTCACAAAGTAAATTCCAGAAGGCAATTCTTTTCCACCAATCTTGATGGTTTCGTTAGCTTGCGTAAAATTCTGAGAAATCACTTCCTGACCTTGTACATTCAATACTTTCACATTCAACTTACCATTGATGGCTTTGTCAAATAGGATATTGAAGTCGTTGGTAGTTGGATTCGGGAATAAAGTAATATTATTGTTGTCTTCCAGATCATAGGTATTCACTGGTGCATTTGGATCAATCTCAATATCAAACGTCAAAATTCCTAACCATCCACCTTCTTGATCAGATACATTGAAAGTGAAGTTGTCTTCTGTCACTGCAGATCCATCTTGCAGGTATGCTACTCTAAAGTCATTGATCGCTCCTTGTGTAAACTGTGTTCCAGGTACAACAGGATTTCCATCAAACAATAAAGTTCCGTAGAGTGGTACATCAATAATGGTGTATAACAAATCATTTGCAGTGTTGTTGTTATCTTCACAAAGCAACAAGTTTTTAACAATCGAGGAAGTCGCTGAAGGAGGTGTAACTAGAGGATCATTGTTTACCAAAAATGGAGGACTCAATGCTACATTCGAACAAAAATCCAAAGACCAATCGGTCAAATTCCCACCTTCTCCATCTGTATCCACGACAGCCATTTTTAAAGTCCAAGTACCCATCGTCGATTCACCATTGAAAGCAGACAATGGGTTTTGAGGTTTGTGAGCTTGTTGTGTAATCGGAGGACATGGTATGTCAAAAGGTGCTTCATCATCCATCCCAAAATTAAAGGTAGTAGTATTTCCACATAAGTCAGAAAACAACAATACTTCTGTTCCAGCCGGACTTGTCAAGGAAACATCAAGGTGTTTCACCAAGTTGTGGTTTCCAATAAAAGAAGCAACGTTTAAATCATTAATCTCCCCGTCTGTCAAAACAGTAATTGTAGATTCTATAGTCGGCGTACCTTGAAACGGAATATTGATTGGCACATTGTCACTTTCTATATTATTGCAGCTTAAGGACTCGGTATGGAATGCACCGATTGCCGTCCATTCACCTTCTCCGCAAATATTGCTAGGACGAACTCTCCAGTAATGGATGGTGTTAATATCTAACAATACAGTCACATCATAAAAAGAATTTGTGAAACCGTAATTTTCATCTACTATATCGTTTGGACCAAAAGCTGGATTGGTCGCAATTTGAATATCATAAAACTGTGCATCGGGTACATCCACCCACTCAAAAGTAGGTGTACCAGCAACACCAGATGTACCTGTAGCAGGACCAGTTAATGCTAAATTGCTAAAATCATTTGAGATGGTCTCCAATGAAATGGTTCTGTAAGCAGTATCTGCTCCATTCCCCGTAATGATGAAATTGATATCAAAACTTCCTGCGCTTACAACATTTGTTAAATCCAAACTCAAGTCGATATCTGTACCTGGTGTAACTCCATTGTTGACGAATGTTGGAACTGCTGCAGCTGGTAAACCATCTACAATTTCCACCGTTAATATATCATCATAACCATTAAGTGCAAAGGTGCTGAAGGTAATATCCGTAGTCGTCGGTAAACAAAGTTGCTGATAAACAGGACTTACATTTGCTGCGAAAGTAGTATCTGTTGTCGGTACGATATCAAAATTCGAGTTGGAGATATCAAAAAAGATATTGTCCGCAGCTTCAACTCTGATACGTGCAGTTCCTGTTGAAACATTAGGTACCGTAACAAATGCGTTCCCGTCATTTGGTGTATTTTCAACTAATGTGAAAGGATAGGTATAACCTCCATCAGTAGATAATTTTATATTGACAAATTTACAATTGACAGGTGCAGCATCGGTGTTGGCAATATCCCACACTACTTCCGTGTATTCTCCAGCTGTCCACGTTGTATCTGTGTTCGGATGTGACACCAAGAAAGGACCAGCATTTGCAGTCGCATGAAAGGCAACTTCTTCCCATATAGAACCTCCGCCATCTATTCGGTTATCTCTGGCAGTCATTCTAAAGTTCAAATCTCTCGTGTAGGTAGGAAGTACCTCTGTATTATCATAATTGTTGGTAACAATTTTTTGAAGTCGGGGAAATACTCTGTTGAATTCTTCAGTAGGAGGGAAAGATCTAAAAATAGGAGCGTTCCCAGTTGGTGATCCTAAATCACTAAGTGGACCAGTATTGTATTGCTCCCAACAATATGTCAGCGCATCTCCATCAGGATCTATCGCTTCAGCAGCTAACTCAAATGGTGTGCTGATAGGAATAAAAAATCCATCTGTATAATTCCAGTCAATCTCTGGATAATTATTTCCATTGGTAATAATTTCTCCACAGGTAGCTCCGCCAGCCACCGTTACAAATGACTGTACTTGATCCAAGGATTGTACGTGATAGTATTGAGTACTACCACTGGATATATTTTGATTTCCACAAGCACCTGAGTAGGACAAAATAGTCGTTCCACTTCCTGGTTCAAAAGCACTCTCGGAAGCACGTTGTTGTAACGCTCCAGGGCAATTGTCCCATGTATGAGAAGCAGAGAATTGGTGAGCAATCTCGTGCGTTAAGATGTTGACTACCGCATTTGTAACAGAACCACCACTACCAAAACAAGTTAGACCAGCTCCTTTATTATTGGAACATACCGCACCACCTGCAACTCCACCAATTGGAAAATCATCACTAGGATCATTTGGATTGTTGTAAATAACGCAAGGACTACGTGTAAATAAGTGTCCAATGTCATAATTAGAAGCACCAATATTTGAGTTAAGTGCATCGACATTCAATCCCAACATTAAGGAAGAATCGTCAATATTAAAGTAAGGATCATCATTTGGATCTAAGAAAATTAATAGGTCGTTATCTTCTGCCAGTGTAAACTTCACAGCGTGCTCTGGCTCAAAATAAGAATTCAAAAGATTTGCAGCAGTAACAATATTTGCAAACACTGCATCGAAAGTTTGACCATAAGATTGTGCCCATTCTCCAGAGCAAGCAATTGCTGCGACATATTCTCTTCTTTGTACGATACCGATAGAGCCGCTTCGCATTTCAATGGCAGGTTTGTCTGCTTTATCCATTGGCATAGAAGCAATGGTGCTCTCCGGAAACACACTACTATGTGTTCCACATGAGAAAGTAGTTTCGCTCGGGTGATCTCCCGTCCAATAAGAAATGACGTGACCCGGATGTTTGAATGCATAAGGAGAAATAAAAACAGTTCCTTCATTTGTTCTCACAGAAGCATGGAATCCATTTACAGAAACATCGAATCGAATGAACTTTGTTCTGTCAGCACTTCTACCCATGTAACATCTTATTGACGGATATTTCGCAGCAAGAACAGGAGGCATCACCGGATCATAGATCACATCAAAAATTTCATTGGTTCCATCTGGCATTGGAATTTCTAACTGAAGTGCTTCACCTGCTTCCAATGAATTGGAGTGTGGTGCATTCGCTAGAAAGTTTTCCATATTCTCTTTATCAAATTGAAGCGTACGATATTTAGTCGGTACAATATCTCTACGTGCTTCCGGCGCAAGATTGATATCATTTTCATTTACATCTTGCCAAAAACTAGATTGAGAATAACTTAATTGAATTGAAAAGAGGAATAATAAAAGGGGTAATACTCTGTGCATAATATTAAGTGTTTTGTCCTATTTTAAAAAAAACGCATTGATAGACTAAAGATACACACTTGCCATACATCAAAAAAGTAAGGAGCGCTAAGTTTGTCGTTAATTTGCCGCTTTATGGCGAAAAATAAGTCAGCATTTACATTTCATTCACATTTTCAACCATTCAATGTGGGCATATGGCGCATTTTTATGAAGGTCAGCTTTCAAATATCACGATTTAAAATGTAGCTCTCACTTGAGCGCGACCGACGTGAATGACATCCGTAGCTCCAGTTTTGCGTCCTTCATAACTGATGCTGAGCTGAATATTTTTTGCAATTTTTTTGTCGAAGGTTAAATTCCAAAGATAATTTCGACCATTCTGAAGACCTTCCAGCATCGCATATTCTACAGGTGTATTTTTTTGACCAACAAATTGAATGTCGACATAGGAAATTTTAAATCGAAAAGAAGTATTCGACTTTTGATTATAAGTGGTCTCAATATTGATATCATTGATGGTTGCAGTTTCACCATCCTCCATCAGCTCATTTGAACTTTTCTGGTATTTGTAATTCAAAATGCTTCGAATTTTTTTGGAGAAAAAGTAAGTGATTCTAGGTTCCAACTTTTGAAATTGAATTTTATAATCTCGATTGTCAAAAAATTCAGAGTCAGCGATTCTTGTTCCAGTACTGACTTTACATTCCGCACTCAATTTCTTGTTCAAATTCAATCTACCTTTTACAAATTGCTCTTCATTGTTGATACTTTCAAATCCTGTTGTCAAAATCCTGCGATTTCTACTATCAAACATTCCCAGTTGAAAATCATATTTTGGATCCGCTCGATTGAAAAATAATGTATTTCTAATGACAGAAGAAGTAGTCACCAAAGAAGTATCCGCGATACTCAATTGAAACGGATTCCATGCCAAGACTTCATCTGATTCTAATGTTCTTCTATTGATTTGCAAAGTGGATTGGGAGGAAAATTTGCTCAATGATTTTTTAATTCCCTTTTCTTTATACCATACCGATCTTGGGTCTAATCGCAAACTTTGATTGAATTGAATATTGTTGGTGCGGATAAATTCATTGGTGAAAATCGTGAAGCGAGATAAATTTGCCTGATCTTGAAAGACTGCAACTTCTACCTCATCTAATTGAACAGCACCGTCTTCATTGCGATCATTCCAAAAATAAATACCTTCACCATCTGGTACGGGTACATATTGGTACTCAATTTTAGGTTCTTGACCAGAGCCGATTTCGTAAACAGTACTCGATCGGACCACTCCTTTCAACAATTTCAAATGGTGTTCTAATCTTCCTAAATAAGTTTCTTCGGGCTTTTGTTCTGTCAAATTATCATTGATTATTTCTAACTGTCTAACAGTGAAATTCCATCTTAATCTTGAAGCTTTTTTCGTATTCCAAGTACCAAAGATATTGATATCATCAGAAGAAGTGCTTGCAGAAAATTTATCCACCAATGGACCGTAATCATTTCGATGCGTATAATTGGCACCAAAAGAAAACTGTTTAGTCACCGGACTTTCCAGATACACTCTATACAAATCGTAGTTGAAACTCGTGAAATTTAAAGTATCGGTGGCGATGTCTGTTCTCGTATTTACTTCCTGCTCACCAAGGACGCCAAGTGTCCACCCATTTAATTTTTTAAACGATTTGGATATGTCAATTTTGGGTCTGAAGAAAGACGTGCTTTCAATGTTGGTTTTTGTGGTAAGAAGGCTTCCATGGAGGTCTAGTTTATATCCATTTTTATTGATTCTTGATATTACACTATGCTTGAAGCCTTCATAATTATTTGCCCTCAAAAAAGTACCAAAAGCATATTGTAAGTCCCCAAATTTTAGTTTTTGCAGTTTCAGACTTACACTTCCCAATTGCTCAGCGGCTCTTTCTATTTCTTTGTCTGAAGTAACGCCATTTTGCACTTTCGATAAATTCCAGTCACGGGTAAATTCAGTAGGTCGATAGGGGTTGACTCTGCTAAAATTTTCATCGACATATTCATAGTTTAATTTGGTTTCAAACAGCCATTTGTGACTCGTTTTACCAGTGGTATCTCTGACAGCTCCAAAAGATTTTTTATTCACCAAATTGGTATACATTGCGATCCCTTTGTTATTTTGAGAATTGACATCTGAAAATCGATTCGGGTCATTATTGCTGTAGGCGAACTCCGCGCCCACCGTTGTTTTTTTGGTCAAATCATAAGTTCCACCTACTGTAATCAATTGCTTCTTATTGGGGGCAATTAACTTTTTAATGGGTTCGAAGTTTCCTTGTAACATACCATTTACATCGGGTCCGATCCATTGGTAAACCGGTCCATTTGCTTCAGAAGGCACTCGAATGTAATTGCCTTGCCCTTGATCAACTTGCAAAAAAGTAGCAGTATAAAGTGCACTATCCGGATTGGTGGAAAAGACCAAGATAGGGTAGATCAATCCAAACGAAGTCGTATCTATTAATTTATATTTGACCCGAAATTCACTAAATTCATCCAAGGTGTCAATTCCAGAAATAAAGGCCTGATCGATGTCGTCTCCGATGTCAGCGAGCAGTTGTTTTTCCTCTACAGAAAGCTCTTGTGCACCACCCGAATTTTTACTGTCTTGTTCAGCATATACATTGAAATAGAAACTGCTTTTTTCTTGCTGATAATGCGTATTCACCGCATACATCGAACGCAAATAATTTTGATCGGCATATTCAAATTCGACAACAATCCGACTGTCTTTTGAGATCAACCGACGGGCTGTAAAAGTAATGTCTCCACGGTTGTAATCAACAATGTAATCCTGCTCGATTCCACGCGTCATTTTGACACCATCGATGTAAACTTTTTCAGTACCAGCCAGTACAATAATGAACTGTTCGCCATCCGTTCCGACCAATTTATAAGGACCTTGATTTCCTTCAATAGTTGTCAAAATATTTCTCGAAAAACGACCTCTTGCAATGGCTACACTTGCTTTAGAATTTAGCGTTCCTTTATCGAATAATTCACTGGTATTTTCAAAAGTGGCACCTTGTAGTTTTTTATAATAATTGAGGAAATAACCAGTAGGTTTTTTGATTTCATAATCACCCGCAATTAGCTTACTATTTTTTCTTTTGAGTTGAATAAATATCTTGTCAAATTCTTGAAGTTGTTGTGTATTTCCTTCTGGTTGCAATGGAATATTATTGTCTGTGATTGCAGCCAATACTTCTACATCATCTCCTAAATTTCCAGCCATCTGTAAATTGAAACTAGAGTTCAAAACCAGATTTTGGTTATTTCCAAAAGATATGCCGCGCGCAAAACTTCCATTATAGTCCAGTCCTTTCAGATCTCCGAGGCTACCTGGTTCGGCGTATGGATTGTAATCGTAACCAATGTAAGTACCATCATCCGCTTTTTTTATTTTGGTAGCATCCAGATGACTACGGGAAGCTGAGAGATCGTATGGCATGACCCGATATTGGATCGTTGCAGAATCATTGTTAGATAATAAACTTTCGGGATTGAGGAAATAGAGATAGTTGTTGGAAAAAGTAAATTGACTCTTATCTAGCTGTTTATTTTCTTGATCATAAATTTCAATAGAGCTAGGAAGGATGGTCAGTGAATCCAAGAAAATTTGAGTGGCACCAATTTTCACTTTTGTGCTGCGCAAATTACTCAACTGATCTATTTGGGCGATTAGTTGATGACAGGAAAAGAACAGCAATAATATGGTAAATAACTGCTTATACATTGAAATTTGAATAACAACAGCAATTATAACGGAAAAAAGGTGGCTTTGGGTACATTTCTGGTAACGTTCCGCGGACTTTACCGCTAGTTCTTTGATTTATTGTGTGGACCTGCATGTAGAAACGAAAAAAAGCGGGAGCGACACTTGTCACTCCCGCTTCGTTTCATATGGACCATTAGAAGTTATGGTTCTTGGTTACCAACGTAGTTCCTGAGGAATTAGTCGCTTCAATTCTTATGGAATTTGTCCCGTCAATAATATCAAATTTATGGGTCAAAGTACCTTTTGAAGAATCGAAAGAGAAATTACTCACATTTTGACCATTAATTCTCAACTTTATTTGACTCTTCTTATTGACTAATTTTATGGTAGCGAGCAATGTACTTTGCAAAGGACCTGGATTAAACGGATCCGATGTTGGTTGTCCAATCGAGTTGATAGTAACAACTGGCTTTTTGATATTTGGAATGCTAGTCGAAGCATATTTTATGTTCAAGCTTTTTTCAGCTTTACCTACTTCATTAGTAGCAACAATAGTGATGTTATTATTCCCTTCTTTTAGGGTCATACTTGCTGTCAACATTTTGGTTGAAGGAGCATAACTAAATGCGCTAAAACTTTTTCCGTTTATCATCAACCTGATATTGCTCTTGGATTTTACATGTTCCACTTTTGCTTGTAAACTAATCTTCGATTTTTTGACAGTACTTATTTTTGGGGAAATAATGGTAATGATTGGTTTTAGTGCACGGTATGTTACAATAGAAGTTGCTTCATCCGAACCAGCAGTATTAGTACCTTTCACTTTAATCGTATTTTTACCTGACTTTAGTGTTAATGTTGCAGTTACATTTCCGCGACTAAAGTTGAAAGAAGAAACATTTTTCCCATTCAGCATCACCCTCACATCACTTTTTTTAGTAATATTTTTGACAATAGATTTTAAGTTGACTATCTGTTTGTCAGTTGTAGAATTGGTTTTTGGAGCTGTAATTATAACATCAGGTTTACTTACCGTATTTAGTGTGACTTTTACTTGATCCGAATCTGAGCCACCATCATTTGTAGCAACTACCTTAATGGTGTTGCTGCCAGATTTTAAGGTGATATTTGCAGACAATTCTCTGGTCAATCTATTGTAACTGAAATTTGAAATATTATTTCCATTCAAAGTCAACTTGATCTCCTCTTTTCCTGCTACTTCTTTTACTTTCGCCTTTACAGTTGCATTCTTATCAGAGGTTGTAGTATTGTTGTTAGGAGTTGTAATATCTACATCTGGTTTTTTGGTAATGTTACCTACATCACTTATGCGACGAATTCTAACATTATCCGACGTAGTACCGTATCTGTTTTGTCCAGTTATCTTTACTGTATTTCTACCTGCATTCAATGGTACCGTCGCCATTACAATCTGGCTTGAAGTATTATAAGTAAAACTGAAAGGAGTTCCATTTAAAGTGAATCCAATATCACTTTTGCTAGCTACTTTTCTTACAAATGCTTTTATCGTTGCAGTAGTTTCAGAGGTCGTTGAACTTGAAGAATTGGGTCTTGTAATTTCAACTTCAGGTTTTAATCCTGAATTATCAGGTTCTTGCTCTTCTTCAATTTCTTCCGTTATATAAATTACCGTCGTTTGATCAGCTGCTTTTCCTCGATCATTCTTTACTTTAATTTCAATGGTATTGCTTCCTTCTTTCAAATAAACGGTTGCTTCTACTTTTTCTCTTGAAGTATTAAAACTAAAGTCATTGGTTGCACGTCCATTGACGATGAAGTCAATATCAGATTTGCTGTCGACATAGGTGGTGATCGCACTGACATTTACTCTGCTACCAGACGTCTCGTAAGGATTGGCACTTGGCGATTTAATGTTGACAGTAGGGTTGTTGATATCTTGGTATCCTAAAATAATCGTCCGATCATCTTGATCTTGTCCTGCTGAATTTCTTGCGATAATTTTGACTGTATTTCTACCTTTTGTCAAATTAATTTGCGCGTCCAACCGACCCGTTCTTGTATTGTAATCAAAACGCTTTTGGTAACCATTGACGAAAAATTCGATATCCGATTTACGCTCAATATGTTCTATTGTAGCTTTTACATCAAAAGTAGGGTCACTTGTTTGATAGTCATCATAGCTCGGGCGTGTGATTTTTACATCAGGTCTGTAAGTAACTACTGGTGGAGGCGGTGGTGCCGTTATTTCATCACAGAAAATAACAACAGTCTCACGATCAGTTCCAGCTTCATTTCTGGCAAAAATATCTACCACATTTTTACCTGGTCTTAACGGGAAATCGGCTGAAAAACTTTCACCTCTAAAATCATAAGCAGTTGGTCTTCCATTTACTTTAAAATCGATGTCGGCTGCATTTCTTACATACTTGATTGTCGCATGTACGTCGCCATCACAATTAATCGAAGTATATGGTGATCTATTTGGTTTAGTGACATCAATAATTGGTTCTTGGATTTTCTTTTGACGTGGGGTCAAGATCCATCTCAAATCCAGATTGGTATAATGATGTAGGTCATTGTTTTCAGAAACAGTATTATCATTGTTCCAAAGTTGACCGTCTAAATTATCATTTCTGGGAATGGTAACTTTATGCCCAACACCGATAGAAAATCTTTTCGTCAAATTATATTCTAAATCAAAACCTACACCTGGCATAAGACCAAGTTTGCCCCTATTTTTAAAATCGTGCGCATTGGTCTCATAGACACCATCCAGAATATTATTCTTAAGTTGGGTACGTATTGTTGATTTTTTAGCCTCTGTATCAATTTCAGTATATGGATAATTTCCAGCACTGTTTTGTTGATCTGTTTTCACTTTATACCAATCCAAACCAATTCCACCATACAGCGATAAGTCAAAACGAGTACGTTCGCGAAGTCGATTGAAATGGAGTACCCCCTCAGCGCCAAGTTCAGCCATTCTGGTGTGATGATTGGCGAAGACAAAACCAGACTCCCCACTTTCTGTCGTATAATCTAATTTGCCTGTTCCATTTAAAGCATCATTATTGTCGATACCATAAGATCTTTCGAAATCGAGCCCATAACTTTCATCATATAAAAGTCTACCTCTTACATCAAAAGCAAAAGGAGCACCTGGTTGGTAGTAAAGATTTTTTGCCAGTGTCATTCCAACTCCCCATCCGTCGTAGACATTTTTTACATCACTTGATAGGTACGAAAAACCCGTATTGAGTCCTAGTGTATAATAGCCTTGTTTCCGCTCACTTGTTGATCTGATTTCCTGTGCGATTAAATTCGAAGTCGAAAAAAGCACCACTGAAAGGATCCATAAATTTCTGATTATCTTTTTCATAGCAAACTCTTTTTTTTGTTTAAAAATTGATTCCAAAAAGGTGCTCGATACTTTTTGAATTTTTCGTTGCAATTTATTTTATAGCGCTATTACTACTAAAACGAATTGTTTTCATCAATGTAACCACAAATTAGACCAATGCAAACTATATGATTTTCAATATGTTAAGGGATAAAATACAATTACTAAGGTCGAATTATGAAAATGTATAATTTAATAAGTGTTAAAATTATATAATATAAATTATTGATTGTCAATTTAATATGAATTTTAAATATTATAATAAAAGATTGTTCATTAATAAGTTAAAGTATTTACTAATATGTTAAAAAGTAATACCTTTGTGTTCAGGTTTAACGATACTTTAATGGCCTTTTTTCATTTCGTTAATTGGAAACGAGAAAAAGTAAAGGGTTTAACTTTAGGGTATATTCTAGTATTTATTGATTGAAAAAGTGCTTTTACAGGTCCAATCCGTTATATTTACTATATATTCCCCATGAGCCTTTTTAAGTGAGTTTGACCTGAACATATCCATCCCCTAGAAGATCGTTTATTTGTTGCTTTTCAATTAAATTTTTAATTGACAACAGAGCTTTAGTTTTGAACAAATTATAAACACAAGTTTAATGTCGCTCCCATGAACGCGAAAACAAAAACAAATTTATTTATTGTTGTATTAGGTCTTTTGATATTGCCTTTCGTTATGAATGCTCAAAGTTCGTATAGGTCAATTGATGGGACTTATAATAATGTGAGTGTTCCTCAATTAGGAGCAACTCATTCTCCATTGCGACAATTTACAACGTCAGGATTCATGGACGGCATTTCTGATCCTAGTCTTCCAAACAATCCTAATCCAAGAACAATAAGTAATAACATCTTTGCTCAAAGTGGATTGGTCAACGATCCATTGCAGTTGAGTGATTTCACTTGGGTTTTTGGTCAGTTTCTAGATCATGATATCACATTGGTAGGAGATAATCATGGGGAACCATTGTTTATAAATGTTCCAAGTGGAGATCAATGGTTTGATCCGTTTTTTCAAGGAACTGCAATTATCCCATTGTTTAGATCTGCAACTCATCCAGGATCGGGATCCTCTCAAAGTAATCCAAGACTTTATAGTAATGAAATTACGCATTGGATTGATGGTTCAAATGTTTATGGTTCTGATAGCCAACGTGGATACTGGCTTCGTACATTGAGTGATGGGAAAATGAAAACATCTGCAGGAAATTTACTGCCTTACAATACAATCACAGGAGAGATAAATGATCCTATTGATCCTAATGCACCAGCGATGGATAACGCAGTAGGAATTGAACAATATTTATTTGTTGCAGGAGATGCAAGAGCAAATGAAAATATATTGTTGATTGCAATGCACACCTTGTTCGTTAGAGAGCACAATCGTATTTGCGATGAAATAAACTCACTTACGCCAGGACTACCAGACGAAATTGTTTATCAAACGGCCCGTAAGAAAGTAGGAGCTATTCTACAATCAATTGTCTTTAATGAGTGGTTGCCTGCGATGGGGATTCATTTACCTTATTACTCTGGGTATGATCCAACGGTAGATCCTTCTATCACCAATGTTTTTTCTGCAGCAGCTTTTCGTATGGGGCACACCCTGTTGAATAGTAATATCATGCGTGTTGGAAATGATGGTAATGTAATTCCGGAAGGCAATGTTACACTGCAAGAAGCTTTTTTCAGACCTTCACTAATTCAGGAAGGTGGCATCTCACCATTATTTAAAGGAATGGGAGTTCAAGTAGAACAAAACTTAGATGGTAAAATTGTAGATGATGTAAGAAACTTTTTATTTGGACCTCCGGGAGCTGGTGGTTTAGATTTAGCAGCCATAAATATCCAAAGAGGAAGAGAGCGAGGATTATCTGATTTTAATACCATTAGAGAAGATTTTTTCTTAGCGCGCTACAATAGTTTTTCTGATGTAAACTCAGATCCAAATGTACTGTATGCCCTTCAAGATTTATATGCAACAGTAGATGATATTGACCCATGGGTTGGTATGTTGGTCGAGGAGCATATGCCTGGTGCATTGGTCGGTGAAACGATCATGGAAATTATAACAAGACAATTTCAATCTTTGAGAGATGGAGATCGTTTTTACTTTGAAGATGATCCATTGTTTACAACTCAAGATATAGCAGAGATTAAAAACACCTCTCTTGGTGATATCATCAAAAGGAATACAGACATTGCTTTGATGCAAGACAATGTTTTTGAAGCAATGCCTCATGATCAGATTTGTCCTGCCCCTGCACCTTATGCTGATTTGTTAGTTCAAATTAATACAGAAGATGGTGAAAACATTAATGGTGCTCTAGTTACCGTGAGTAACAATGGCACTGATCTTAATTCTATTTCAACACTAACAAACGGGCTTTCAACTTTCGATAATTTGGAAACTTGTCTGTCTTATGAAATTGCCGCCGCAAAGAATGATAATCATGTCAACGGAGTGACTGCATTAGATTTAGCATTGATCCAAAGACATATTCTTCAAATCGTGCCTTTAAATTCTCCCTATAAAATAATTGCTGCGGATGCGAATAATTCGGGGACGATTACTACCATCGATTTAGTTGAAATTCAGCAATTGATTTTGGGTATCAATTCTGAATATCAAAACAATACTTCTTGGAAATTTGTTGAATCAGACTATACTTTCAATAATCCAACGAATCCATTTTTAGATAATTATGATAACTTAATGGAGATTGATTTTCTGACCAACAACACCAATGTCAACTATACTGGAATTAAGATTGGTGATGTCAATGGAAGTGTAAATGGTGAAGGAATGGGAGTAGGAAGCGTCACCAGAAGTGATCAGCAGATTGTATTGTCAACTCAAGATCAAAAATTTGAGAAAGGTGCAACAGTTGAAGTGCCAATTACGGCAGCTAATTTAAATGAGTTGATTGGATATCAGTTTTCATTGAATTACGGAACTGCGTTGACTTTAAATCAGATTATACCTGGAGAGATCGATGGACTTACTGCCAATAATTTTGCACATTTTGATAACGCTAGAATTATTACTTCGACTTGGTATGGAGATATTGCTAA
Source organism: uncultured Saprospiraceae bacterium (assembly GCA_937928575.1). Taxonomy (GTDB): domain Bacteria; phylum Bacteroidota; class Bacteroidia; order Chitinophagales; family Saprospiraceae; genus CALDGQ01. Next base: position 54,426 of record CALFWW010000118.1, read on the forward strand.
GGAAAAAGAGCAGGTTTTATTTACACTAATTTTTGATGCCAATGAAGCAGGAAATGTAAGTGAGTTGTTGCAAATTTCATCTGATATCACAACAGCTGCTGCGTACAATAATAAATACGACCAATTGGATGTTCAACTATCATTTGAGGCTGAAACTACAGCGTTGACTTATGATAATATCCAATTGAATCAGAATACACCTAATCCTTTCATCAACCAAACAACAATAGGGTTTGTACTTCCAGAACCAGGGCAAGCAAGCCTTTCTATATATGATGTCAATGGGAAAGTGATTAAAGCAATAAACGATAACTATACAGAAGGCTATCATGAAGTACTACTAGATAGAAAAGACTTCAACGCAAGTGGATTGTTGTATTATACACTAAGTTCAGAATTTGGAACAACCACTCGTAAAATGATCCTTATTGATAAGACTATTCCATAATAGTATTGTAATTATAAGCAAAGGACCATTCAATTCATTTTGAGTGGTCCTTTTTTATTGGAAAGCTATCGTTCTTAAATAATTCGTCCAAGCTCCAAAGGAGCGATATCAAACAACCTAGTGCGATAGCGCTAGGTTGTTTGATATCGCTCCGTGTGTTTTGGCGCGTATTTTTGTGTCAAAAATCGTGACAAAACACTTATTCAGATTTAAACAACTAGCAGGAAAATTTAACTTCAAACACCACGTTTACGCTTCCATCTCCGATGTGACCAAAGCCAACTCTCAGGCCGCTCCTTTATAATCCTTTCCAATTCACTAGCATATAATCGAGTCACCTCTTGCTCATTTAAATTGCCAGGATCATCCACCAATTTTTTAAAAGTAATTTCATACTGACCCCGGCCGACTCTTTTGATATCAGTATTAAAAATTGGATAACCCGTTTTTTTGGCAATCTTATCCACACCATGTAAAAACGGTGTATCCTGATTAAGAAATTCAAACCAATGCGCATTTTGAACATCAGAAGGAGTTTGATCTGCAATGAAAACAAAAACAGTTGGATCGTTTTTTCTTTTAATGATGATGCGACCAGTCTGTGCCATACTCGTCAATTCTAACCCGAACTTTTTTCGTTTATTATTATAATAGGTGTCAACAAATTTATTATTCAGAGGTTTATAGACACCAATCACTTGTGCTTTAGTCCAAAAATTAAATGACAATACGCCCCATTCCCAATTAGCGAGATGGCTGGCAACAACAATTGCGCTTTTACCTTTTTCAAATTCCTGATTCACGATGTCCACATTTAGATACTTAAATCTTTTTTCAAGATTAGACTTTGACATGGATAGGCCTTTGATGCCTTCTAAAATGATGTCAGATAAATTTTTGTAAAACTTCTTTTGAATACGCTGAATCTCAACTTCACTTTTTTCAGGAAATGCGTTTTTAAGATTTGATTGGACAACCTTTCCTCTGTACTTAATAATGTCATGTAGCAAAAACGCAATCCCATCTGAAATCAGATAAATGATTTTCATCGGGATCAATGAAAACAGGAAGGCAAAAAATCTCAGAAAAAGGTATGCGATAAAATTCATTCCAATCGTTCGTTCCCGACAAATTTAGTTATTTGAAATTCTAAATGATATTTTTATAAGTACTTAATTAGAATTCAAATTGTACCTATAATTGCCATCTAATACAATGATATCGTACAGGTCGAGTTCAGTTGGCAACCTAAATTAACCGAAGCGCAATTCCCCTAGGATTTCAATTATTCTATAAAAATGTTAACTTGAAATATGAATTCAAGAAGAAAATTTATCAAAAAAAGCACTATTACTACTTTTGGTTTACCGCTGATAGGATTGAATAAAAATGGATGTATGCAATCAGAGGTAGGGTTGGACAAAATATTTCCTTCCGTTATTTCGACGTGGAATAATCGAAAGGCGAATGAAGCTGCTTGGAAATTTATAACTACTGGTGGAAGTGCATTGGATGCAGTAGAGCAAGGTGTCCGCGTACCAGAGGCGGATCCGGAAGATCAATCGGTGGGGTATGGTGGCCGACCAGATCGTAAAGGTATTGTTACATTAGATGCTTGCATTATGGATTCAAATGGAAACGCGGGTTCTGTAAGTTTTCTACAAGGGATTAAGCATCCTATTTCAGTCGCCAGAAAAGTAATGGAAGATACGCCACATGTCATGCTTACGGGAGCTGGTGCTACTCAATTTGCAATTGACAACGGTTTTGAACAAACGAATTTATTAACCGAAAAATCAAAACAAGAATTTGAGGAGTGGAAGAAAACATCCAAGTATAAACCAGTCATCAATATTGAGCAACACGATACGATTGGAATGATTGCCATTGATCGGAAGGGGGATATCGCAGGAGCCTGCACTACAAGTGGATTGGCGTACAAAATGCATGGAAGAGTAGGGGACTCGCCAATTATCGGAGCAGGAATGTTTGTTGACAATGAAGTAGGTGGTGCAGCTGCTACGGGAATGGGAGAAGCCGTTTTGAAATCGTTAGGTTCTTTTTTAGTAGTCGAATTAATGAGACAAGGCAGAACTCCCTTTGAAGCATGTAAAGAAGCAGTAATGCGAATCATTAATAAACAACAGTTTGAAGATATTCAGGTGGGGTATGTTGCGATTAACAAAAAAGGAGAACATGGTGCTTTTTCCATCCAGAAAGGTTTTAATTATGTGATTACTCAAAATGAAGAGACACAACTTATTGATGGACAATTCTTTAGAAAATAACTACCCTAGAAAATGTAGTATTTGCATATACAAAATCAATATATTTTCTTATATTTGATCAACAAATTCCATGAACAGTACACATATGTTTACAAAGACTTCCCATTAACAAGTTTGGTGCATAGGTCACATGCATTTCCCTCGCATTGATCTGTTTCCACTCTTCAATTTTCCTGAACCGATTTCATTAGTTAGACGAAGCACTGCTTGGTAAGGTGGTTTTAAATCACTCTACATCGTTGGTGTGTACTTTATTTTTGTATTGTGGCATTGGATTTGTATAAAATACTAATATGTTTCAGGATAACAACAATATAAATAAAGACAGATTGAATACGTTAAGCAATTCAACAATTGAAAGCCAAGCTATTACAAATGATAGCGCGCTACAAATCGTAAAGGTCATCATCGCTGAGGATCATTTGCTTTTTATAGAAGGGCTAAAATCCGTACTAAAGCAATCGGAGAAATTTGATTTCGATATTACGAATATTGCAAATACAGGTCCTCAATTGGAGGAAATGTTGAAAACGACAGATGCAGAATTATTGCTTCTTGACTTAAACATGCCTGATAAAGATGGCTTAAACGTATTGGCGGATATCAAAGGAAAATACAAAGACCTTAAGATACTCGCTTTGACAAATTACGACGAAGTCAAATTAGTCAAGTCAGCATTCAAATCTGGAGTTGACGGGTACATCCTCAAAAATATTGGTATTCACGATCTTCACAACGCAATAGATGTGGTGATGGATGGTAGAACTTATGTTGGAGAAGGTGTAGAATTAGTCAATAATGGGATCAAGCCATTGACACCGGAAATGAAAGCTTATCAAGATAAATTCTTGAAAAAGTACAATTTAACAAAAAGAGAAATGGAGATTCTGTCACTTATCGCACAAGCTTTGAGTAACAAGGAAATCGCAAGTGAATTATACATTAGCGACCAGACAGTAAGTGTCCATAGAAAAAATATCATGCGTAAATTAGGAGTAAGCAATGCTGCTGCCCTCATTAAAATCGCATATGAAAATGATCTGATTTAGTCGGTCAGTTCTATTTAAAATCCACACGACTATAGCTTACCACATCAAACGGTTTTTAAAAGAGGATATATACTATTTGAAAAAATGGATAGAAGGTAATTCTATTGTAGAATTTGCCCTTTTGAAGGATTAGAATGGTATTGAGTTGAAATAATATTTTCGTATATTTGTATTGACTAATATTAATATGAAAATATCGTTTCTACCCTAATTATGCTGGATTATGTTTCCTAAAGAGTGAAATCAATCAAGTTTGTCATGCTAATATTACCTCATATTTGGTATACATGGCATAATTAATTAGCGTATATTTGTTTTAAATTATAACCGAAGTTCCCGAATTTTAGCGGAAACTCAGAACAAAACTTAATCCCAATTGCTTTTAATTTGAGATAGAAAAAATCCCGTGAGCATTATCAACGCGATCCCTAAAGATTGCATCTTGTCTCCCACAATTTCCATGATCTGGATTTTTTTTACTTTATCTTATCAGCTGTGTATTTTTTTACGTAATCCTGAACACTCAGTAAACTTAATCTCGTGTATTGCTACTGATACGTCTTACTAAGTATCAAATTATAACTTACCTAGCTACACTTTATATCAAAATTAACCGCCGAGATTAATTATCCTATCTAGTATTCCCATAGGAAAAATTTTACGTTCAGGTCAGTTCAAAAGGGTTATTTACAAATTCTTAAAGAAATTAGTATGTCTGGTTTTCAGACTGATTAATCATTTGATTAAAATGAATAGTATGATTAAATACTTACAGTGTATATTTTGTTATCTAATCGCTTGTGGTACTGTGGTAGCACAACCGACTTTTACGACCTCATCAGTTGATGCTGCTCCAGGAGAAGTGTTTACCATTCAAGTTTCAGCCGAAAATTTGGTAAATATTGTATCCATGCAATTTTCACTTGACTGGGATCCAGATGTGGTCTCTTTCCAAGAAGTGAAAGATTTTGCGATTCCAGATCTCGGTTCAGGAAATTTTGGAGCGCAAGAAGCAGATCAAGGAAGACTAGGCATGAATTGGTTTGACAATTCTTCTTCCGTCGGTATCACACATACTTCAACTGATCTTTTCAAAGTCGAGTTTAGAGCCAACGAACAAATTGTTCAAGCAAGTACCGCCGTTTCATTTTCAGGCGCACCTGTTGCAATTGAAGTGGCAGATACTTCTTTTATGGACATCGGAATGATTCCAGTAAATGGTGTAATCACGGTGTTAGATCCTAATAATTTGACCAATCTCGATAAAGCGCCAATTACAATCGGCCAAAATATTCCCAATCCTTTTTGCGAAGATACTTTCATCCCTGTTGAAGTAACAGAAAGCAATGATTTAAAAATAGAAATTATAAATCTTACCGGTGCTCAAATTTATGAGCATACGGAATTTATTCATCCCGGACTACATAAAATCAATATTCCCGGAGATATTTTTCCAGCCAATGGAACCTATCTATGTTCTGTATTGATTGGAGAAAAGAAAGTAGCTAAAAAGTTATTTTATAATGGTAAATAATATTTTTTCACATCCCACATTCCATGGACAAATGAAAAAGCTAATAACACTTATGTTTTTGGGTTGCTTTGCAGCGACAACGATGTTTGGACAACTGACCATATCAACATCGTTTCCCAACCCAGCACCCGGAGCCACTGCAACCGTCGACTTTACAGTGACTGGATTTACAGATATTGTAAGTTCGCAGTTTACGCTCAATTATGATCCTGCAGTTTTGCAGTACAGTTCAATCAGTTACACCAATCCAGCTTTTAATGGATTGAATGCTGCCGCTTTTGGGGCACCCCCGAATACTTCACCAGGGACGATTACGTTTTCTTGGTTTGATAATTCTTTGTCGGGAGTTACCGTTGCGGATGGCACATTGATGTTTTCAATAGACTTTGTTGCTATAGGTAGCAATGGTTCTAGCTCTGCTATTACTTTTGGAAACTCACCAACACCAATTGAATTTAGTGACAACAATTTCCAAACATTACCTCCTGGTGATTTTACACTCATCGATGGAAACGTTCCAGTAGGTACAGGTGGAAATAATAATGGCCCACTGAGTACTGCATTCAATTGTCCTTCCGGCGCAACTGGCGACAACATTTGTGTCGATGTAGCAGTATCCGATTTCGATTTAATTCAAGGATTTCAATACACGATATCCTACGATCCTTCTGTTTTACAGTTTACGGGAGCATCTGGTTTTAATTTGGTCGATCTATCTACTGGAAACTTTGGTGATGTAAGTCCTGGAGTTTTGACCGTATCCTGGAATGATGTCTCTTCCGGATCTGGTGTTACAGTTGCTGATGGAACTGTTATTTTTCAAATTTGCTTCAATGTTGTTGGAGCAGGAGGAACAAGTAGTTCTATCAGTGTGACGAGTTCGCCAACAGCTGCGGAAGCCTACAATGCAGGTTCTCCAGGAACCAATATTGGATTAAATGGTACACCTTGTACCTTCACTACCTCTGGTACTGGCGGAAGTGCATTATCCGTCCAAGCTGGTTCTGTTACAGGTCAACCAGGATCTTTAGTCTGTGTACCTTATACAGTGACTAATTTTAATGACATTGTAAGTATGCAGTATGTTATGAACTATGACAATACTGTTTTATCATTCAATTCAATTTCTAATATCAATCCTAGTATCAATGGGCTTTCTTCAAGTTCTTTCAATAGTGCGACTCCTGGTACCATCAATTTTAGTTGGTTCGACAACACTATTATGGGAGTTACGGTACCTGATGGAACCGTCATATATGAAGTTTGCTATGATATTATCGGTTCTCTCGGACAATCAAGTACCCTTAGTTATTCTGGATTGATAGAAGCTTCACAAAATCAAAATGGTTCAACCAACACAGTTCCATTAACAACATTACCAGGAAATGTAAGTGTTGTTGGAGCTCCTGGAGCGAACTTTACAATAGATGCAGATGAAGTAAATAGTGATGGCGCAACAAACGTATGTGTTCCAGTAACTGTTTTAAATTTTTCTCAAATTGTAAGTATGCAATTTGATATTACCTATGATGCAACCCACTTGGATTTTACGGGACCAGGAAATTTAACTTTAACCGGATTACAGACCAATAATTTTAATGAAACAAATGACGGGAATATTAGACTATCATGGGTAACACCTAATATCGCTGCAGGGGAAACATTACCTAACGGTACAGCTATATTTGAATTATGTTTTGACAAATTGGGTACGACTGGCTCAAGTAGCGTAATCAGCTACAATATGAATGCAGTCAATGAAATTTCAGATGTCAATGGAGAAGTTACATTGAAGGATTTCCTAGATGGTAGTGTTACTTGTACAACGGGTGCGCAACCATTAGATGTCACTTCAATTGCACCAGTAGTTACACAAATTGATTGTAACGGAAATACTAATGGAGCAATCGATGTATCGACGCAAGGTGGAGTTGCACCCATTACTTACTCATGGGATGATCCAGCTGGTTCAACAACAGAAGATTTGACCAACTTAGGTCCTGGAACTTATACCTTGACAGCAATGGATGCAAATGGAGCTACGGCTTCAACAAATGCCATTACCATTAATGCCGCACCAAGTGCAATTACTGCAACCAATATGGTGACAGATGAAACAGCTGCTGGAGCAAATGATGGAGCCATTGATTTGACACCATCAGGAGGAACACCTGGATACACATTCCTTTGGGACGATCCGGCTGGTTCAACAACAGAAGATATTTCAGGATTAGTACCTGGTGATTACAATGTTACAATAACAGATGCTAATATGTGTACCATGACGGTGGGACCATTTACAGTTGCAGCTTTCATGGCACCTTTAACGATTACAGATAACGCTTCAAGTGTGGTTGATGTAGTTTGTTTTGGAGAAGCAACTGGTTCAATTACAGTTGCAGTTTCTGGAGGAACAGAACCATATACATATGCTTGGAGTAATGGTCAAAATGGTACAACTGCCAATCCAATATTGAATTTAGGAGCTGGTACTTATAATGTTACAATAACAGATAGTAGCACACCACAACAGAGTGCTTCTAGCTCTTTTGTTATAAATGAAATAGCAACTGCAGCATTGGACTGTTCAGTTGCAATTATCACCGATGCTATGGGAGGCAACAACGGTGCAGTCGACTTAGTACCATCAGGAGGAACGGCTCCATATACTTTCATGTGGAGTAATAATCAAACAACAGAGGACATTTCATCACTTGCAGCGGGACTTTACAATGTTACCGTCACAGATGATAATGGTTGTCAACAGTTCTGCTCTCATACGGTTAACCAAGCGACGGATCCATTAGAGATTGATGAAACTCAATCTACAGTTACGGATGCAGCTTGTGCAGGGATAAACAGTGGTTCCATAAATGTGGTTGTAACCGGTGGTTGCACACCATATATATACGCTTGGAGTAATGGAATGTCCACTCAAAATATTGCAGCTCTAAATGCTGGAGATTACATACTGACGGTAACAGATGATTGTGGAGATACGGATCAAGCAACTTTCACAGTGGGTGAACCAACTACGGCTGTTTCAGTTGCTATTGTATCATTTAATGATGAATCTGCTCCAGGTGCAAATGATGGAAGTATTACAGCAAGTGCTGCAGGTGGTACATCACCACATACTTATGTATGGAGTAATGGTGCAACCACTCCGGTTATCAGTGGATTAACAGGAGGTACGTATTGTGTCACGGTTACAGATGCAACAGGTGTATGTAATGCGGATATTTGTCAAACGGTTAACACCGTAGTTCCGAATCCAATGGTTTTGGATTTTACAATATCTGATCCTGCATGTGATGGTGGGACTGGTGGAATTGGAGTGACGGTTACAGGTGGTACACCGATGTACACCTATACGTGGAGTGATGGACTTTTCCCTGGGCCAAATGTAAGTGCACCAGCAGGAACATATTCCGTTACAGTAGAAGATGCGAATGGAGTACAAGCGTTTGGGAATGCTACACTTACAGCACCATCAGCAATTGTACTAAATGGAATTGCTATGAGTTCGGGTGGCAACGATGGATCTATAGATTTAACAATAACAGGTGGTAATCCAGCATACTCGACTTCTTGGACAGGGCCAAATAATTTCACCGCAACCACAGAAGATATTTCAAATTTAGCACCTGGTCAGTATTGTGTAGAAACAATGGATGCCAATGGATGTACGGCAAATGCTTGTTATAATGTTGGTACAACTTCAAATCCTCCAATACTAACGGGTGGACCAAACAACAATGGTTTAGTGGGTACCAACTTGACTTGTAATGGAGACAACACTGGAGCAATTGATTTGACAGTATCTGGTGGAGTTGGAGATTTAGAATACTTATGGTCACCGAGTGGCTTGACAACTCAAGATATTAGTGGACTTGCAGCTGGGACTTACACAGTTGTTGTTACAGATCAGAATAATGATTCTGCAACGGCTACAATAACACTATCGGAACCATCAGCAATCAACACTACAGGTATGTTGACTCCAGAAATGGCTGGTAGTGATGGTGCAATTGATATCGACGTAACAGGCGGAAGTGGAATAGGCTATACCTATTCTTGGACAGGTCTAGGTGGCTTCACAGCAAGTACACAAGATATTTCAGGATTGGTTGCAGGTCAATACATTGTCAATATTCAAGATAGTAATGGATGTACTGCAGTTGGTATCTACACAGTGATGCAATCATCAAATGCTGCACCGACGGTAGCAATAGCTAACATGATACCTGCAGATTGTAATAATGAAAATGGTGCACTTACTGTTACAGTAACTCCAGGAAATCCACCTTACACTTACGCTTGGTCAAATGGTGCTCCTAGTTCACCAACCATCACAGGATTGATGTCTGGTTTGTATAATGTAACCGTGACAGATGCTTTAGGCTTACAAGATATTTTAACGGGTCTCGAAGTCACTGCAGATATGAATTCAACTAGTATTCCTTCAACCGGAGTAACCATTGAATGTGAATCAGGTGATTTAAATGACGGACAAGTAAACATTACACCAGTCGGTGGATGTCTGCCATATACTTTCTTATGGAGTAATGGAGCAACTACTGAAGATATTACTGGATTGGAAGCATTTGACTATAGAGTAACTATTACGGATGATTGTGGTTGTATTTTCGTTTCAGAAGATTACACCGTTTGTTTTAATGGAGGTAATTTAGATGTAACAGATGTTACCACAGATCCACTTTGTAATGGAGGTGACGATGGTAGTATTTTCCTAACAATAAATACACCAGGTGATTATTCATTCATTTGGAGTGATGGTTCAACGGGTTCATCGCTTACTGACTTGATTGCTGGAAGTTACACTGTTACCATTACAGATGATAATAACAATAATGCGGAAGTTTATACCGAAACATTTGTTTTGGAAGAACCAGATGCAATTGTAATTACTGTAGATGATGTACAACACCAAGGATGTCCGCCTGGACCAGGTGCTGTGTTTATTTCAGTTGAAGGTGGAACATTCCCTTATGAGTATTCATGGAGTAGTGGAGCAACAACGCAAGATTTAAATCCGGCTTCCGTAGGATTCCATCAACCAACAGTAATAGATGCAAATGGTTGTTTCCTTGTCGGACCTGATGTTGAAGTGACCGATGATCCTCCATGTGCTGTCGAGGAAGTTGTTGAAAATATCAATTGCTCAAATGATTGCAACGGTTCTATCGATATAAATGTAGTCGGTGGTACCGCGCCTTACACCTTTTTGTGGAGTAATGGAGCAACCTCTGAAGATATTTTTGGTCTTTGCGAAGGTGGATATAGCCTAACCATTACCGATAATGCTGGCTTTACCAACACCCATAACTACTCGGTAATTGCTTTAAGTGATGGTCCGGTAATATCTGGAACCGTAACGCCTTCCTCAGGAAATGATGGGGCCATTGATGTCAGTGTTACACAAGGAACTGCACCATATACTTATTCTTGGACAGGACCAGATGGTTTTAGTTCATCGATGGAAGATATTTCAGGATTGATTCCTGGTGATTATTTTTTAACAGTGACAGACGCAGTAGGATGTACAGCTACAGCAGAATTTAATGTAGGATCTACACTCATCTCTGCAGATGTTACCAGCGAAGATTGTTTCGGAAACATGAATGGTGCAATCGATATAACACCAGCAGGTTCATTAATTCCACCTTTGACTTTCCAGTGGACAGGACCAAGCATTATGGAAACAACAGAAGATCTAACTGGATTAGAACCTGGTGTATATACTGTTGTAATTACAGATGGTAATGGTACAACTGCGACTAGCTCTTGGACAATTAATGCTGGATCTAATATTTCTGCAACGTTTGATGTGAACGAACCGACAGCAGTGGGTGCTTCAGATGCTAGTGCAACTGTCAACCCAGTAGGAGGTAATGGAGCTTATACCTATATCTGGAGCAATGGTCAAACCACACAAACATTGACGAATGTTGCAGCGGGTACTTACACAGTTACCATAACAGATGGTAATAATTGTACACAAGAAGAAACGATTACCATTAATGATTTTGAAAATGAACCGATTATTCTTGTCAACATCAACATCGATGCAACTTCTTGTACTTCGGCATGTGAGGCAGTTGCGACGGCTGATATTAGTCAAAGCATCAACACAACACCTCCGTACACGTTCTTATGGAGCGATGGTCAAACTACACAAACAGCAACGGGACTTTGTGATTCTATTACTTATACAGTAACTGCTACAGATGCGAATGGAGTAGTAGGAATGGGTATTGTTTCTAATTTCCCTGAGGTACTTACTGGTGTTTATACTTATGCTGATTTAGGAGACGGTACTTTTAATATCGCATTAGATATGGCTGGTGGAGTTGAACCATATACTTACATATGGGGTAATCCAATTGATAGTGATGGACCGAATGGGGTAGCGCCTTCGACAGGTACGTATTCTGCAATCGTCATGGATGCCAACGGATGTACCTTCCCATTCCCAGATATTTTTATTCCAAATGAGGATGAATGTTTGGATTATCGTCAAGTGATTACTCCTAATGATGATGGCTTCAATGACAACTTCGAAATGAGTTGTTTAAGTCAATATCCTAACAATGAATTGGAAATTTACTCTCGTTGGGGTGAATTGAAATGGATAACTACTGATTACAACAATACTTGGGAAGGAACTGATATGAATGGTAATTTATTGCCACAAGGAGGTTACTTCTTTGTATTCAGATACGATGATTTCAATACTTCAGAAAGAAGACAAATTAAAGGTGCAATCACGTTGTTGCGTTAATAAAATTATTATCCCGGAATATTAAATAAAAGAGAAATGAAAAAAATAATAATCATATTCGCATTCTTTGCAGGTTTCTACAACTGCATCAATGCACAGGAAGAAGCGATCTATTCTCATTATCATCTAAATCCGTTGCTTATTAATCCAGCAACTGCCGGTTTTGATGAGGAGTATTATCACTTGTTTTTAAATGCACGTAGTTCATGGGTAGCTTTCCCTGAAACTCCAAGAACCTACTCGTTGAGTTTCAACGGACCATTGACCAATAATTTTGGAATTGGTGCACTTTTATTTACAGAGAATTTAGCGGCATTGTCTAGAAATAGATTGCAACTGTCTTACTCAGGTAGATACAATTTTACTGAAGATTTCAAAGCAGCATTCGGATTCTCAACAGAATTTCACAGAACACGTATCACTTCAAATGTCGTCAACAATCAGTTGTATGAAGCTGGGGATGATATCATTGATGAAGCGATTGACGGAATTAGAGTGTTTGATGTATCCGTAGGGGTATATGGTTCTTACAAAGAAAATACCTATGGTGGATTGACTATTCCAAACTTGGTAAGAAACAAATTAGATGATATCAACGGTGATGAAACCGGTTTGTACTACATCGTTTTTGCAGGACATCGATTTGATCCAGCGACGACTAGTTTTAGTTTGGAGCCATCATTTGCAGTAAGAAAAGTAAGAACGGTTCCTTTTCAAATTGACTTCACTTTGAAAGCAGGATTTTTAGATGACCGTTTAATGACTGGTTTGACTTACCGTACTGGAACTGGTGGTGACTTAGCCATCCTAATTGGTACCAACTACAAAAACTTACAAGCATATTATACATACGATGTCTACTTCGATGATTTCCAAACTTACAATAATGGATCGCACGAATTTACAGTGAGTTATAGATTTGAGAGAAAGGAAGGTAAATTTGACCGTAGCAAAAAATTCAGATCAGATAATTAATCAAGGCAATACAAATTGTAATAAACATTGGTTTTGTTTAAAAGTCTTTTTCATTTATTTGGAGAAGACTTTTTTTATAGGTGCCTCTCACTGAGAGCTTTCTCATGAAGGTTGTATTATATAATAGCGGTTAAAATATGTAGGAAGAATTTTCAAAGGTCAATGTGGAAAACGCAGGAATCCCCATTGGGGCAATGTCAAAGAAATAAGGATTTTCGACTAATAAAATTTAGAGTAATCCAATTTTATCAGAAATAATATTAAATTAACCTCTTGTCATTCTGAGTATAGGCGTCGTACTCGTCCAGATTATGGAATCGAAGAATCAGAGGTTGGTAGGATTTTAAATTTCGACCGTGTATTGGCTTAAGTGAGTGAGCTGCGGAGAAATCTGAGAACTCCGATCATAGATATTAGTATAAAATTGATTCGACAGAGAGACACACAAACTCAATAAAAATTAATGTTGTACATCAATGCTCATTTTTCTTAAAACTTCAATACACATCTCAACAAAAAAAAATACACACCACCCACTTCCTCACATTCTTACCTATTTCAAATAACACCCATCTGATAATTACGTGCATGCGGGTATTTTAAACAAAGCAGTTATAGTTTAAATTGATTGAAAATACCGACAAATGATCTTTAAAACTTTAATCTTTTTATTTATCGTAATGCTGTTTGTTGAGATTCGTAAAGATTCTCCAGATAGTTACCAAGAATAAATTTCCCCTATTTTTTCCGAAGCAAGGACCATACTTTTCACACGATTTCATATCCCTCACTTTCCTGCGCTTCTCAATAACCGATTCCCTCATTCCCCGCATCCTCCTTTACTTTTCCCGGTTAACAAATTAATGTGCATAACATGTTATGTGCAATTTTAAAATGAAACTTATCAAGTAGCTTGCTTGATACTATTAATAACTTTTTTTAACCTAAACTATTCATCCCATGAAAAAATCGATTACACATTTCGATTGTTCAAATTGGCTGACCAAGATGGTCATGTCACTAATGCTATTATTTAGCATGAATGGAATCGCCTTGGCTCAGCCAGGAGCTTGTGCCTTACCTTGCAGTGGCCAAGTAAATATTTCTCTGGATGCGAACGGACAAGCGCTGATCGATCCTTTACTAGTTTGGCAATCAGGAGCTAGTTCTCAATGTTACCCAAACTTAATGTCTGTTACGGTAACAGTTGCAGGACAAACTTCCAGTTTCGCAGGAACCTTTAACGATTCTTTTGGAACACCATTATTAAATTCAATGGGAACTACAATTGCTACATCAAGTGCGATTGTAGATTGTTCATTGGTTGGTCAAAATGTTGAATACAATTTGATCAAAAACTACGTAGATGGTACGTCTAATCAATGTTGGGGATATCTTCTTGTTGAAGATAAATTAGATCCAACAATTGTTTGTACAGATGTAACCGTTTTTTGTAACGAAGGAACTTCACCTAATGATTTAAGCAATGCTGGCTTACCAGGTTATCCTACTGCATTTGACAATTGTGATCCAAGTTTAGACTATGATTACAATGATGTTGTCGTTGACTTGGACTGTGATACTTACTTAAATGGTATTTATATTACAGGTGCGATTGAAAGAACATGGACAGTGACTGATGACCATGGAAATAGTTCTTTCTGCACTCAAAAAGTTTACTTGCAAAGAGCGACACTTTATGATGTTGCTTTTCCACCGAATTTTGATGGGTATGATCAGCCAGTATTAAATTGTACTGACAATCCTGATAATGTAGCAGCTACTGGTTACCCAACCCTAAATGGTGTTGATATTTTATACAAGGGAAGTTGTGAAATGTCTGCAACTTATGAAGATCAAGTGATTCCACAATGTGGAGGGAGCTTTAAAGTTTTACGTAAGTGGACCATTATTGATTGGTGTGGTACTGCACCAGTAAACTATCCTGGTAATCTTTATGGTAATGGAGAAGGAGTACTTATTCATACTCAAATTTTAAAATATTTAGACGAGGTTGCGCCTTTTATTTCCTGTGCAGCTGATATCACTTTGAGTACATCCAATTCTTCTTGCACGGCTTCTACTATTTTGCCACCGGCTACCATTTCTGACAACTGTTCTGATTTTACAGTTCAGACGATTACGCCAAATGGTACAATCAATGGAAATGGTGGTGCAGCTTACAACCTACCTTATGGCACGAGTACTATTACATACGTAGCTACGGATGCGTGTGGAAATGTAAGTGAATGCACGTTGGATGTTACGGTTGAAGATAATGTTGCACCAATCGCTGTTTGTGATTTAAATACAACTGTTTCATTAGGATTTGATGGTACGGCAGAAGTTTGTTATGCTACTTTCGATGATGGAAGTTATGACAACTGTGGTGACATTGATTTAAGTATCAGAAGAATGGATTCACCTGCTGCTCCTTTTACTGATTGTATTGGCGTATTTTGTAGTGATCTTGCAGGACCTGTTCAAGTGATTTTAAAAGTTGTTGATGGGTCCGGTAATGCTAACACTTGTATGGTGAATTTAGAAGTAGAAGACAAAATTGATCCAATCATTATTTGTCCTACTGATAAAGTATTAGACTGTACAGATGATTATACTAACACTGCGTTGACAGGAACTGCTACCGCAAATGATAACTGTGGAATTGCATCAATCGACTATACTGATAATGCAAATATCAATGATTGTGGAGAAGGAATTGTGTTCCGTACATTCACAGCTACTGACAATCAAGGACAAACCGTTTCTTGTGTTCAGAAAATAACTTTAGTAAATGGAAACCCATTCTTCATTACAGATACAGATGCAACCAATGCAAATCCAAATGACGGCATTGTTTGGCCAAAGGATTATACGACAACCAATTGTGTTTCAGATATTAACACCCTTGATCCAGAAAACTTACCTGTGACTTACAATGAGCCACATGTATTTGAAAGCAACTGCTCAATGATCGGTGTCTCTCATCACGATAAGTTATTAGATCTAAATGCGCCTGCATGTTTCAAAATTATCAGAACTTGGAAGGTAATTGATTGGTGTCAATTTGATCCTAACAGTAATTCTACAGTAGGATACTGGGAGTATAATCAAGTAATTAGAGTGGTCGATGAAGAAGCACCAGTAATTGCCGGACCTGCCGATGTTTTGGTAGATAATTTTACTTCAAATTGTGGAGCTCAGTATGTTGATATTGTTGTTGCAACTGCCACCGATTGTGCAAATAATGTTACAATTACCAATGATTCTCCTTATGCGGATGCAGGAGGTGCAGATGCTAGTGGAAGTTATCCAAATGGTACGACTACTGTTACATTCACTGCGATGGATCACTGTGGGAATGCATCTACTTATTCATTTGATGTTAAAGTTGTAGATGGTAAAAAGCCAACTCCGGTTTGTTTAAATGGATTGTCAGTAGATTTAATGCCAAATTCAGGAATGGTAACTTTGTGGGCTTCTGATTTCGAATCTGGCAGTAGCTATGACAACTGTACTGCTTACAATGACTTGGAAGTTTCATTCTCAAGTGATGTATCAAATAAGTACAAGCAATTCACTTGTTTAGAATTAGGAACAAATATTGTTCAAATCTGGTTGACAGATGAAGCTGGAAATCAAGATTATTGCGAGACTTATGTAATCGTTCAAGATAACATGGGTGCTTGTTCAAACAATCCATTGAATGCTTATATCGAAGGAAATATCGAAGATGAAACGGGTCAAGATGTGGAAGATGTGGAAGTAGAAATTGCAGGATCAAATGCAATTCCTTACATGACAGGAAATGATGGAGAATACTTATTCAACAATTTAGCATTAGGTTCAAACTACAATGTAGCACCTGAAAAAGATGTAAATCCATTAAACGGTGTTTCTACTTTTGACTTGGTATTGATTTCACAACATATCTTAGGAATGCAGGACTTAGGTTCTCCATATAAGATGATTGCAGCAGATGCTAACAATTCAGGTACGATAACAACACTTGACTTGGTTCAGCTACGTCGCTTAATTTTGAATATCGATCAAAGTTTTGCTAACAATACTTCTTGGAGATTTGTTGATAAAAATTTCGTATTCCCTAACTCTGAAAATCCGTTTGCAACTGCATTCCCTGAAGTGATTGCAATCAATAACTTGACTCAGAATGAAATCGCTGATTTCGTGGCAGTTAAGGTTGGAGATGTAAACTGTTCAGCAATTCCAAACAATATGTTGGGAAGTTTAACTCGTAATGCAGATGGGACTTTATTATTCTCATTAGAAGATAAAAAATTTACGGCGGATGAAACTTTTACTGTTGATTTCAAAGCAAAGGATTTCAAAGAAGTACTAGGATACCAATTCACGTTAGGATTTGATGCAAATGTATTAGAAGTAAATGATGTAAAAGCTGGTTCATTGAAAAACATTACGGAAGGAAACTTCGGGTTAACGATGTTGAATGAAGGAATCATCACTTCATCATGGAATGATTTTGACCTGACTTCAGTTGACGACAACGAAGTGTTATTTAGCATTGAATTTACAGCACTTGCAAATGGTCAGTTAAGTGAATTGTTGGAAATTACTTCAAAAGTTACAAGAGCGGAAGCTTATGCTGGCAACAACCAGTTAGATGTTTCACTTGTATTTAATTCTGAAGAAGGTACGACAACTGTTGGGGGAGCATTTGATTTATATCAGAATCAACCAAACCCAGTTGTAAACGCTACCACAATCGCATTCAACTTACCTACAGCAGCAAATGCAACACTTACAATCTCTGATATTTCAGGTCGTACTTTGAAGGTAATCAACCAAGATTTTGCTCAAGGTTACAATGAAATTTCAATCGAAAAAGGAGATTTAAACGTTTCTGGAATTCTTTACTACCGTTTAGATACTCCAAATGATAGTGCTACTAAGAAAATGATACTAATTGACTAGACTATAAAGAGTTAATTATCAATGATTTAACTCAAAATCCGGTTTTTGGGATGGCCTCTCTCCACGAAAGTGGAGGGGGGCTTTTTAGTAGGGATGAAGAATGACTTTTTTTTCGAATATTTAGAATATATTATAAAAACTTAGTAATTTAGCCTTTGTATTTAAACGATACAGTCCCATTTACTTAGAGGCAAATTATTATTCCCACTAACCTGCCTTATACCATATTTCCCAATTTCCGTAAAAAGTTTCTTTGACTTTAACTAAAGACCTATGTCTCAGTTTTAGTTAATAAGAATTGAAACGATTAAACACAATTATGTCCCGTGAACATATCACACTTCTTTCGTGAGTACGGTACTGTATTCATGATTTCTTCATAATTGTTTAAAATATTTTATTGATCCCAACTGATCCTGAATTGACAATCAGTCAATTCAAAATCGGTTTTTGGGATGGCCTCTCTCCGGACAGTTTTGGAGGGGGGCTTTTTTTATGCAACGGAATCTCGTCACCTTTTTTGTATGATGATAAACAGTAATGTAATTAATTCCATTTGGGTATGATGATTTTCAATAATATTTTCCATGTCACATATATTGGTAAAATCTAATCTTTAATTGAATGTTCTATCCTCATATTGTGTCCCATAAGAGAACAGGTTCTTCTGTTCCAAGCTATAGGTAAATTTCATATTAATACACGACGGTTTCCGCTAAGGGATATTACAACCTTGTACTAAAGGATTTAGTACACACTCCTTTTTATTTCTTTATTCGAAGAAATATTTCATTCTTGGATTACAACTCCAACTTAGTGTTTAAAACAAATACGTGTATGTAATGCGATACTTTCAAGTTCGCGAATTGCGCATAACTACATCTTCGATGAGAAGATCGTGGCATAGTTGCGTATCGCCACATCTCTTAGTAAGAGGTGATGGTGCTATTGTGCATTTAGAATTATCACTAAATATTTTACATGAAAAATTTGTTAACAAAAAAAATTAATTTCCATGATTAAAAAATCCCCCACCGATTTCAGTCGATACTTATCGACAAGCAAATTACTCTTAGGAGTTCTAACACTGCTGTTACTTTTTGTAACAAACATAACCTATGCACAAGTATGTGCACCTCCAACTGCTGGAGACTTTACAAATCCAGATGGAGCGTATGACTTGACGACTGATTGCTCACAAACCCTAGCCCCACAATCAGGGGGAACTTACAAAATAGATGTAGAAGATAACCACACTTACACGTTTACTATTTGTAATCCTGCTGGAGGAGCAGCATCTCCTTACGCAGAATTATGGACAGATGCAGGTGTATTTATTGCAGCAAGTACGGATAATGCAGGCTGTGCTGTTTTAGAATATATAAACTGTGATGCAGCGTCAGAAGTTTTCCTAAATGTATTTTCAGTACATGGTACAGATATGTGTGCCAATGATTGGTATACTTGGTCAATGACAACTACTTGCGTAGAATCCATATTTACTTGTCCTGCTGCAATCAAACTTTCTATTACAGATCCAACATTATGTTGTTATACGGGTGAATTACCGTTACCTAATTTTACAAACTATGCATGTGATATTGATTCATACACAATTGAAGGAACCGATTGCGATGGTGGTGTTATTTCACAAGTAGATCCTGTTGCTCCTTTCACGGTATCTTTGCCAATTGGTGTGAACTTTATTACACACACTATTACGATTGATGGAGTTGACATCGTTTGCACGCAACAAGTAACGATTACAAAAGCGATTGCTTGTTACCCAAGTGTACAAGTTTCATTAGATCATAATTGTGAAGCAATCATTTCTGCGGCCACTTTTACAAATTACTCATGCCCGGAAGCTGGAAATGCTTACGTGGTAGGACTAACTGTAAATGGAGCAACAGTAGATGTTTTAAATCAATCTCATATTGGTGCAAACATAATCGCAACAGTGACGGACCCTCATGGTAATTCATGTTGGTCTCAAATAATTCTTGAAGATAAATTAGGACCTAAGATTGCTTGCCCGGATGATGTCACGTTAGCATGTGGTGCAGATTTTAGTATTGCAACACTCGGAGATGCAGTAGTAACAGATTGTACAGATGTAGGATCGACTACTGTTTCAGATGTTGGACCAACTGGAGATCTTTGTGATGGAGACCAGGTGATTGAAAGAACTTGGACCGCTTCAGATATTCTTGGAAATGTAACAACTTGTACACAAGTTATTACTTTTGTAAGACCTGATTTAGATGATATAGTTTGCCCACCAAATTACATTGACGTTGATAATGACACAAACCCATTAGATGGAGAGCAGATGCTTTCTTGCGATGATTACCCAATCACTTCTCCTCCTGGGATTAGTGTTACTGGTGGTTTCACTTTGTCAACAGATGATACGACTACAGATGATGACGTTGTACTACAAGAAGGAATGTTTTGTAACTTTTTAATTTCAAAAACAGATGAGATCATCCCTACTTGTGGTGGTGCATACGATATTTTGAGAGTATGGAAAATAAGAGATTGGTGTGATGCAACGAATGAAGTTGTTTGTACGCAGATTATAAAAGTAAAAGATGTAACTGCTCCTGTAGGAACTCCAGGGACTTTCACATACACGTCGGAAGCACATAGTTGTATTGGTACTGTTACAGTAACTCCTGCAACTTGGGAAGATGGCTGTTCAGGAATGGACCTTGCTGGATATACAACAAATTTAATACAAGTGACAGCTACGGGAACAGGAACTGTTTATTCAATCCCTGGAAACGGTGGCGTATTGTCAAATATTCCTTTAGGCACTTACAATTTAGTGTATGGAGGTACCGATCAGTGTAACAATACTGGAGAAATTACAATTGAAAATATCGTATTAGAAGATAATTTAGCACCAGTTGCAGTCTGTGATAACAAGACAGTTGCATTGGGTACGGATGGTGAAGTATGGTTGTGTGCCAATACATTGGACGATGGATCATACGACAATTGTCAAATCGTTGCGATGAAAGTCAAGAGAATGGATGCACCTGCTGACGGATTATTCACAGATTGTGTTGGCTTAACTTGTGACGATGCAGTTAATGGAACTGTAAATATTCGTTTCAGAGTTTACGATACCACTGGAATGTTGACACCAAATGATGACCTACCAGAAGTAATGGGTAGATTCTCAGAATGTATGACAACGATCACAGTACAGGATAAATTGAGACCTACTTGTGGGGTATTACCAGAAATCGTGGTTAGTTGTGGAGAAGATTTTACAACAAGTCCAGATTTCGTTTCAACTCCTAATGCTACCGATAATTGCGCTTGGGACTTCGTTACCTTAGCAGATGATGGAGCACCGACTGCATGTGGAGACAATGTTATTGTAAGACAATGGCAGTTGACAGATCCAAGTGATGCAGCTTGGGTAGGACCAATTTGTAAGCAAACAATTACGATTAATGCAACACCTTGGACAATGGATCCGATATGGCCATTAGATCATACCGTCGATTGTAGTACTGCAAATGGAACAGATCCAGAATCATTACCTACTGAATCAGCATTCCCAACTTTTCCAGCTGCTTCAGATGATGTTTGTGAAGATTTAGTGATTGGACATACAGATAAGATTTTGGAGAACCAACCAGGTGCTTGTTTCATCATTATCAGAACTTGGAAGATTTATGATTTATGTCAAAATCCTGGATATAATACAACAGGACCTGGCTACTGGTCATACAACCAAAAGATTACAGTTACCGATTCTCAAGGACCAGTTTATACAACAACTCCTGGAGATAAGTTTGTCGATTTAGGTGACAACTGTATGGCGACTTTCTTCTTAGATCCTGCTGCTGCAAGTGATATTTGCAGTGATGACATTACAATTACGAGATCCGTTCCTGCTTCATTTATTTTAAACGCTGATGGTTCTTATAGTGCTCCTGCTGGAGTTCACACAGTAACGTATGCTGCAACTGATGGATGCGGAAATCAAACTGATTTACCAATTACCATTACAATACAAGATAACAAAGCACCTACACCAATTGCACTTGGTTTGTTCGTAACGACTTTGATGCCAAATGGTGATGGATGTATGGGACAAATTTGGGCTTCTGATTTACACAATGGAAGTAGCTCAGATAACTGTCCAGGTGAATTGTCATACTTTGTTTCTCACTATTTCGTTTCTGATGGAAATGGAGGACAGATTGTAAACACAGTGTTGCCAAGTACAACATCAGTAGAATTTGACGAAAATAACATTGGATCCAACTTGGTTCAATTATGGGTAGTTGATGCATCTGGAAATGCAGATTATACAGTAGTAGAAATTATCCTTCAAGATAATTTAGGTGTTTGTATTCCATGTGACAACCCATCCTTTACCGTATCTCAAGATCCAGGCAGTTGTTCTGCATCTGTTACTGGTTTAACTGGAGGTACCGCACCATATGGTTACCAATGGGCACCAATGTCCGTATCAGATCCTAACTTTACTTTTTCAATTTGCGAAAACAGCACGACTTGTGGTGGACTGGCAAATGGAGGCGTATATCAAGTGACTGTAACGGATGCAGTAGGATGTTCTACAGTAAGAGAATTTACAATGACATGTAATGTTGCCAATCCATGTGAAGGACTCAACTTCAACGTAGTGGTCGTTAATTCAAATCCACTTTGTACGGACAATGCTTTTGCAGAAGTAACTTTTATTTCTCCTGGAAGTGTTGCAGGATATTCTTACCAATGGTTGGATGCTGCTGGAAATGCAGTACCTGGTTGTACCAATGGATCAAGTTGCGCAGTATTGCCTGCAGGAAGTGCAGATTATGTTGTAAGAGCTACTGATGCCAATGGATGTACGACAGAAAAAGCATTTAGTATCGATTGTACAGGTAGAATTGCTGGTATGATTCAGAATGAAGAGGGTGGAAGAGTTCAAAATGTTGAAGTTGATTTGACAGGAATGATTCCACTAATGACTGATAACAATGGTGAGTATATATTTGAAGATTTAACACCAGGAAGTAACTATACAGTAACACCAGAGAAAGATACGGACTTTACCAACGGAGTAACGACTTATGATTTGGTATTGATTTCACAGCACATTTTAGGAGTACAGACTTTGCCTTCTCCTTACAAAATAATTGCTGCGGATGCCAACAATTCAGGTACCGTAACTACATTGGATTTGGTTGAATTGAGAAGTTTGATCTTACAAATATTCAATGAGTTCCCAAGTAATACATCATGGAGATTTGTTGATAAGGATTTTGTATTCCCTAATCCAGCAAATCCATTTACAACTAATTTCCCAGAAGTCATTTCTTTCAACAGTTTTGATCCTGATGAAGTATTGACTGATTTTATTGCAGTAAAAGTGGGTGATGTCAACTGTTCTGCTACTACAAGCAATATGCAAGGTGCATTGGTAAGAAGTTTCGATGGCGACTTGGTATTAAATGTAGCGGACCAAAAATTTGAAGCAGGTGACAATGTAGAAGTTACATTCTCTGCGGATGAATTTGAAGAAATGTTAGGATACCAATTTACATTAGAATTTGATACCGATAAACTTTCATTTACTGATTTTGAATCCAAAGATTTACAGAACTGTACAGCGGATAATTTCGGATATTCAATGTTAGATCAAGGAATAATTACTGCAAGTTGGAATACGACAAGTGGTGTTACTTTGAAGAAAAATACGGAATTATTTACTTTGAAATTTGTTGCAAAAGCTGCAGGAAGTTTATCAGATTACTTGAATATTTCATCAAGAGCAACAGTTGCGGAAGCATATAAAGCAAATGCAACTACTGCTGACTTAATGGATGTGGTGATCGGTTTCAACAATGGAAATACGACAACTGTATTAGCAGGTGCGTACGAGTTGTACCAAAACCAACCAAATCCATTTAATGTAGAAACGAAAGTAGGATTTAATTTACCGAAA
>CALFWW010000119.1 GCA_937928575.1 uncultured Saprospiraceae bacterium
ATCTGCGTTGGAAAGCCCTGTCTGCTTGGCGCAGTCAGGCAGGCTCGCCGTAACTAAGGCTATGTCTGCGTTTTCCGCCTTAATCTCAATAAAATTTTCCTCCATATAATAACCGCACTTATAGAGTACAATTTGTATAATACAGGTTGTATTATATAATCGCGCTGGCTTGTACTACAAAAGGGCTTGCAAATAATATGGAGTTGGTAGTTATTGATCTGTAAAATAGTATAAATAAATTTTACTCAGACTAAGAATTCTTTCAATGAGTTATTTGACTAATTTTTTTCGCTGCAACCTGGCGAGACAGAAGATATCCCCATTTCATTTTCTATAAATGCAATTTGGTTGCAAATTTTTCCCATCAAAAAAAAATAGTCTCCAATTTTAAGTTCCTTTTTTTTAGAAATGGTTTCGTTGCTTCAAAAGCTTCGGGTGTATATTGCGGAAACTGCTTCAGATATATATTATACAAATTGTAGTCTATAATTACGGTTATCTTTGAGAAAAATTTCCCGATATCTTCGTTAGAAAGCCCTGTCTGCTTGGCGCAGTCAGGCAGCCTCGCCGTAACTAAGGCTATGTCTACGTTTTCTGCCTTGATCTCGAAAAATTTTCCTTCCAAATATATCCGCACTTTTAGACTACAATTTGTATTAATGGATTCCAAATGAATAGTTTAAATGTTGCCGTATAAACGACGCAATACTTTAATTGTTTAATATTCCCATTTTCTATTTGAAATTTTCCTAATTTTCACCAAAGAAAAAAGAAACTATGAATCAATCAGTTGGCAAGCTACTCATTTTAGGAGGAGTCATCCTTGTCGGTCTTGGAATTATCTGGTATTTTTTTTGGGGACAAATTAGGTTGGATCGGAAATTTACCTGGTGATATTAAAGTCGAAAAAGAAAATTCTGGTTTTTATTTTCCAATTACAACAATGATTTTACTTAGTGTTATTTTTTCATTGGTTATGGCATTGGTCAGACGATTCTTTTAAACAAGCAACAATTTTGATGAGCGAGAAATTATTAGAGGTAAAAAATTTAAAAACGGTTTTCGCAACAGAAGATGGAACCGTGGTTGCCGTCAATGACATCAGTTTTTCATTGAACAGAGGGGAGACATTGGGAATCGTTGGAGAGTCGGGTTCAGGAAAATCAGTCACTTCCTTGTCTATTATTCGATTGATAGCCAATCCACCCGGTAAGATTGTAAGCGGAGAAATTATTTATTACCCAAAAGATAAACCGCCCGTTGATTTATTGAAAATCCCAGAAAAAGACATGCAAAAATATCGTGGAAATGATATTGCGATGATTTTTCAGGAACCAATGACTTCTTTAAATCCAGTTTTCAAATGCGGTGACCAAGTAGCAGAGGCTATTTTATTGCACCAGCATAAAAATAAAAAGCAAGCAAAAGAACAAACGATTGCTCTGTTTGAAAAAGTGAAACTGGCAAATCCAGGACGTGTTTTTGATTCCTACCCACATCAAATATCCGGTGGTCAAAAACAAAGAGTCATGATCGCAATGGCGCTTTCATGTAACCCTGACATCTTGATAGCAGATGAACCTACCACTGCGCTGGATGTAACTGTCCAAAAAACAATTTTGGATTTACTGAATGAATTGCAAGAAGAAATGGATGCGGCTCAAATTTTCATCACCCACGATTTAGGGGTAGTTGCTGAAATTGCAGACCATGTAATTGTCATGTTTAAAGGTAAAATTGTCGAATCTGGAACGGTTCATGAGATTTTCACTAAGCCAAAACATCCATATACAAAAGGATTGCTAGCATGTCGGCCTAATTTGGAGCGTAAAGTAAAACATCTACCAACTGTTAGTGATTTTATGGATTTCACTCAAAATAAAAATGGAGAATTTGATATAACTGCTAAGTCTACTCCATTTATTGAAAATGCGGGAAATGAATTTACAAAAGAGGAAATTAAAGCTAGATATGATTTCTTGTATCAGCAAACGCCGATGCTGAAAGTTGAAAATCTTTCCACTCGTTTTCCAATGAAGAAAAATTTATTTGGTAAACCAACACAATACTTGCATGCTGTTGATGATGTAAGTTTTGTAGTTTTTCCGGGTGAAACCTTAGGGCTGGTAGGAGAGTCTGGATGTGGTAAGACAACCTTGGGTCGATCTATTTTGAGATTGGCAACACCATTTAAAGGCAAAGTGATATTTGAAGGAAAAGATTTGCTCCAATTATCCAATCAAGAAATGCGGGCATTGAGAAAAGACATTCAAATTATCTTTCAAGACCCTTATTCTTCATTGAATCCACGAATGACAATTGGAAATGCAATTATGGAACCGATGGAAGTGCACAAAATCCACAGTTCTACTAAAGAACGAAAAGAAAAAGTAATAGAATTGTTGGAAACGGTAAACTTAAGTGCGGACCATTTCGGCAGATATCCACATGAGTTTTCTGGCGGACAACGGCAACGGATTTGTATAGCAAGAGCCTTGTCATTAAATCCGCGATTCCTGATTTGTGATGAATCGGTTTCGGCATTGGATGTTTCCGTTCAAGCACAAGTTTTAAATTTATTGACAGAATTAAGAGCGAAATTTAACTTTACCTACATATTTATTTCCCATGACCTTTCTGTGGTTAAGCATATATGCGATCGAATGATTGTGATGAATAAAGGGAAGGTAGAAGAAATTGGCTATGCGGAAGAAATCTATCAGCATCCTCAAAAGGAATATACAAAACGACTTATCGCATCCATTCCAAAAGGCCTAAAAGGCAATAAGCGTAATGTATAAACAAAAAGTGTATACTAAAAAAGCCGTTCTGAAGTGATCAGCACGGCTTTTTTAGTTGTTTAAAATGGGGATTATTTATTGATGAAGGATTTGTAGGTTTTTTGATAAACAGACCAAGGTGTTTTCTTATGATTATCTTCTGCAAAGTAAGTCATAATCATTTCAAAAGTTGGAACATCTTTAAAACCTGGAATTGGTTGAATTAGCTCCATTTTTGAGTTCATAAAAACGATAGTTGGAAAACTTAATTTACCGCGTGTAATTTCTGCAGCCAATTCATGATATCCTCTCCGACCACTTGCGATGAATTTGTAGCTTTTCCCACCCATTTCAATTGCTTCCTTTTGTTCCGCGTTGAATTTTATCGCGTAATAATTGTCGTTGACATATTTGGCAATATCAGGCTGTTGAAAAGTGGCTTTATCCATTTTTTTACACCATCCGCACCAATCTGTGTAAACATCTACGAATACTTTTCGCGGCTCTTTCTTTTGTAGTTCTACTACTTCTTCCCAAGTATGCCAAGTGACATTTTGAGCAGAAACTGAAGTACTCTTGCTTAGCATAAAAAGGCAGAAAAAGGATAAAATGATATTTCTCATGTCTGGGCTATTAAAGCTGAATTGTTATTTAATTGGGTGAGGTTAACATCCTCAGGTAAATCTCTGATTATAAAACCAATTAAACAAGCATTCAACTACCTGTAACTGTTACTTTATAATAAGTTTAACTTTCCTTTTAACAGGTCGGGGCAAATTTTAAGATAAATAATAGAAAGAGACAGTATCACTGTCCATTTGGATAGTTTCATCGGCTTTCTGCTGAATTTTAGGAGCCACGACACCTTGCCCAATAATATGATTACTTTTAATTATTCGAATCTCATCACATAAGTTTTCATCAATAAATGACCCTAATACTTGTGCTCCACCCTCTACTAAAAGCGTCCCTACATTTGCTTTATATAACAAATCCATCAGATTTTTGAGCAGCGCATGATCGAATCTGATATTGTGATAAGTGACAGTATCGTTGATAGGATGGATCGTATTGGTTGGTTGTTCAGTGATAATCCAGACAGGGTATTCATCGGTAAATAATTTCAGAGAGAACGGCAATCTAAGTGTCCTATCTAAGACAATCCTTAAAGGAGAAGGACCAAAGTAGTGTCTGGTGTTGAGTTGTGGATTATCCGTTAATGCGGTATTGGTACCTATCAAAATTGCGTCATTCTCGCTTCTCCACTTATGAACCAAGCGCTTTGAAAATTGGTTGGATAATGTCGTCTGTTTTCCAATTGAAGAGAGGAATCCATCTTGAGATACAGCCCATTTTAACGTTATGTAGGGGCGTTGTTGTATTGCAAAAATATTTCTTGTTTTTGCGATTTGATCTCCGACAACACTTTCAATATTTGTTGTAGTTTTAATACCCGCATTTTCCAAAATGGCTACTCCATTTCCATCCACCTTTGGCGTCTTATCAATCGAACTAATAACCACATTGGTTACACTATTTTGCTTAATAAGTTCAGTGCATGCGGCTGTTTTTCCAACAATACAACAAGGTTCTAATGAAACGTAAAGTGTTACTTTAAGCTTATCATTTTCAGTTAGTTGTGAATTATGTAGATTATCGAAGGCATTTACTTCAGCATGTTTTTCCCCAAATTTTTTGTGATACCCTTCACTCAAAATCACATTGTTCTTAACAATAATACTACCAACTGCGGGATTTGACCTAACATTCTGGACACCGAGTCGAGAAAGATCAAAGGTTCTGTGTATATATAGTCGATTATCTGCCAACATGCTTACGTTTTTATAAAATTAGAAATGAAGTAAAAAATAAATTTTATTTTTTTTGATAATTGTATTGTTGTATTAAAAGAATTACATAACTTACGTTCCGAAAATGAGAAATTATTAAAGAAATTTTTTCTCACATCAAATTTGTAACTAAATTTTAGAGAGCGTGTTATACAAAATTAAATTAAAGAACGCTAAGGACACAGTTTTGTTAGACAAGAAAGTTTACGACTATCTTTTATCTGACTCTTACCTTAGCAAAGTTGACTTTGTCAACAATTTGAGAAAACATTCAAGCGGTTGCGCAGTTTTCCAAAAAACTCAGAAAAAAGCCGGCGGTGGCTACAAAACTGAGACAATTTATCTTCACAAGTTGGTAGCTGAGAAATTCCTTTCCAAGCAAAAGTCTAGATCGAAAAAATTGGTTGGTGCCTTAAACGGTAACAAACTTGATTGTCGTATCGCGAACTTGTCTTGGAGATCTCGTTCTGTTGCTAGTCGTCAAAGAAAGACTAGTAGCAAAATCGGTTACACCGGTGTTTACAAAGAGAACAACAGATACCGTGCAGTAATTTCTATTAATAGAAAGTCTGTTCATATTGGTATGTTCCCAACGGCAAAGGAAGCTGCTGAAGCTTACAACAAAATGTCGAAGAAATTGTACGGCAAGGATGGTAAGCTAAACGAATTTGGCAAAAAGAAGGCTGAAAAAGAGCCTAAAGCTAAGTTAATGACGCCTCCTAAAAAGGAGAAGATGCCAAGAGCTAAGCGTACAACTAAAGCAAAGCCTAAGAAAAAAGCAGTAGCTAAAAAGTCAACGGCTAAGAAAAAAACGACCGCTAAAAAGACGACAGCTAAGAAAAAAGCAGCACCAAAGAAAAAGACAGCTGCTAAGAAGACTGTAAAGAAAAAGACTACAGCTAAGAAAAAAGCAGCACCAAAGAAAAAGACAGCTGCTAAGAAAACGGCAAAGAAAAAAACGACAGCTAAGAAAACAGCACCTGCAAGAAAGAAGGCAACTTCTAAAAGAAGGTAATTTTTCGAACAGCAGGATGTTTTTTTAAATAGTAAGTAAGGCCTTTCAATTTTGTTGTGGGTTCGACATAGAGATTTCTATTGCATTTTGTTATTATTGCGGAATGAATTTAGACAACAATCTTTTATTGAGAACACTAAACCACGAACAGGTTGAAAGGCCTCCTATTTGGCTCATGCGTCAAGCTGGCAGAATCCTTCCTCAATATCGCGCACTACGCGGTTCCCTCTCTGGTTTCAAAGAATTAGTTTCGACTCCTCAACTTGCAGCAGAAGTGACCATTCAACCCGTTGACGAGCTGAATGTTGATGCTGCAATCATCTTTTCAGATATTTTGGTGATCCCTGAAGCAATGGGATTAGATTACGAAATGGTGGAAAAAGTAGGTCCTTCGTTTCCTACTACGATTAAATCTCTTGCACAAGTTGAAAAATTAGAATCAGGCGACAACGCTGCAGAGAGATTGGATTATGTATACGAAGCAGTCCGCGCAACTAAGAAAGGACTAAATAATAGGGTGCCATTAATTGGATTCTCTGGAGCGCCATGGACATTACTCGCCTACATGGTGGAGGGTGGTGGCAGTAAAACATTCTCGAAGGCAAAAAAAATGCTTTATCAAGAACCTGAATGGTCTCACCTGCTTTTATCAAAAATTACTGATACAATCATTGCCTACTTGCAAAATAAAATTGCCGCTGGAGTAGATGTGGTTCAGATATTTGATTCGTGGGCAGGTCTCTTATCTCCAGCACAATATAAAACGTTTGCACTCCCATACATCGAAAAAATTGCAGCTTCTGTAAAACGAGTTCCCGTAATTACATTTGCAAAAGGTGCACACCATGCAATCCCCGAAATCAGTGAATTCGAAACGGATGCAATTGGACTGGACTGGACAATTGATGCTGCAGTCGTAAAAGGTTTTATTGGAGATAAAAAAATACTGCAAGGAAATTTAGATCCATGTCAATTATACGCAAAACACAAAGAAATTGAAAAAAGCACAATCGAACTAGTTGAAAAATTTGGATCGAAACATATCGTTAATTTAGGGCATGGGGTTTACCCAGATACGCCACTAGATGGGGTGAAAACCTTTGTAAATACGATTAAAAATTATACTTATCCCACTAATTAATAATGGGATACAAATTAATTTAATCATCAACAATAATTAATTGATTATAAGATTATTGCACCGAATAATTAACATTGTATGCCATTCTCTATTTCATTTTAATTTTAGTTGAAATTGATTATCAATAATTTACATAGCAATCAAAATATGAATATGTAATTCATAAATTCGCTATTTAAATTCTCTTTATTAACTTTGATGCTACCTACAAACCTTATAGAAACTAAATGGGCTGGTTCAAAAGATTAAAAGACGGAATTGTCACTAAAACAAGTGATAAAAAAGAAGCACCTGATGGACTTTGGTACAAGTGCAAAGAATGCAAAGAAGCGACAACCATCAAGGAAATTACCGAAAATTTCCACAAGTGTCCAAAATGTAATTATCATGTTAGGATTGGATCGTATGATTATTTCGATCTAATTTTCGATGGTAAAACAGAGGAACTGTTCACAGATTTGTTACCTGAAGATTTTCTCAATTTTCAAGATTTAAAATCATATGACGAACGTATCATTGCAGCTCAGGCAAAAACTGAACTAGATGATGCCATGTCGGTTGCAATCGGTAAAGTTCACAAAAAACCTTTGGTAATTGCTGCGATGGACTTTTCCTTTATTGGTGGGTCGATGGGCTCAGTAGTTGGAGAGAAAATTTCAAGAAGTGTAGATTATTGTATCAAACATAGAGTACCTTTCATGATTATCTCAAAATCTGGAGGTGCACGAATGATGGAATCCGCTTTTTCATTAATGCAGATGGCTAAAACTTCCGTCAAACTTTCTGAATTAGCAAAAAATCAAATTCCTTATTACTCATTTTTGACAGACCCAACAACAGGTGGAGTTACTGCTTCCTTTGCGATGCTTGGAGATATTAATTTTGCAGAACCAAAAGCTTTAATCGGATTTGCGGGTCCTCGAGTAATTAAAGAAACGATTGGTAAGGATTTGCCAGAAGGTTTTCAGACTTCTGAATTTTTATTAGATCATGGTTTCCTTGATTTTATTGTTGATCGGGAAGGATTAAAAGAAAAGATAGGTGATTTGCTGACTTTGTTGCCAGCTGCTTAGGGATTGTAAGCATTTGTGACGGAATTTTCCTACCACTTGGCATTAATCTTCCCTTTGGGCCCTTTGGGACTTTTTTGTACAACTCTTAAAAAGAGCGTTGCATGGGGGAATATAATCATTCATCGATAACGATCACCATTTTCTTTCGCAGAGGATCTAAAGCTTCGAACAACACTACAAAAAACTCTTCTCCATATTTCAAATAAAAACCTATGAAGTTATCTTTTCGCTCCTGCAAACTATTGGCAGGAAATAACTTATCTGCCAATTTTGAAATTTGACCGATAGCTACTTCATTTTTATTTTTTTCCGCTTTGACCAATTTGCTTTGAAGTTCTTTCAATCCCTTCAAAAACTTGGCTTGATCGGCATTACTCCTTTTTTCAAGGGTGGTATCTATCGCTTTTATTTTAGCTGAAATTTCTTCAAAAACAATTTCTAGTTTTGTGATTTCATCATTGAAGTTTAATTCATGATCAGAATTTTCCACCACAAATGATTTGGTCATTTGATTAGTATCGTAAAAAAAGTTGGAATAGGAGAGTCCTAATTTTTTCATTTTTTTAGTATTACCTTGATCGACCCACAAAACGGAATCTCTTCTTATCAACATCGGAAAGAAAACATTCATCTGATCAAATTGCGTTTTTCGCTCCAACCAATAGGCCAATTCTCCACCGCCACCAATGTAAGCAAGATTGGGTAAAATGGTTTCCTGATATAAAGGTCTCATGATGACGTTTGGACTAAATTTTTCAGGATTTGAATAGAGCAGTTCTTTCATTTCAGAGCTAGAAAAAGTCAAATCTGTATTCAGTACCTGAAATTCATCACCATTTCTAACAATTCTTTCGCGAACTTGATCAGCCAGGTAAAAAAGATTAATCGCACGTGGTGTTGCTTGCGCTTTAAAACCTTTTGCTTCCAACAACTTTTGAGTCGCTAAGACCGTTTCTTCTGAAATGGGTTCAAACAACTCTTTTTCTAAAATTGGTATAAATTCATTTTTCAATTCAGCATGATCCATATTTAGCACCACCAACCCATATGCTTTAAATAATTCATTAACTAGGCTTATCGTGGCATCTCCATACTTTTCATATTTCAAGTAAGAATTATCCAGTAAATTTCTTAGGTAATCCGCATTTTCATGGTCCCCTAATTTTTCTTTGATGATATTGATCAAGGATTCCAATTTAGCAGTTGACATGCGCGCAACAGAACCCTTTTCTTCAGATTCCCATTGAATCGTTTGACCAAACAAATTAAAATGATTTACTTCCTCAAAATCATGATCTTCTCCACCGGAAATAAAAACAGGAACAAAGTGCATATCTTTGTAGCGTTCATTCAATTGCTCGGTCAAATTAATGGTGGAAATAATTTTGTAGATATAATATAGTGGTCCAGTACAAAGGGAAGGTTGATGCGCAGTAATAATAGTGAAAGTAGTGGGTGCCGCAAGGGAAGCGATATTCTTGGAGACAGCGGTCGAAGTCTCAAATTTTTTATACTGGTCGTTTAAAATATCAACTAATAATTTCCGATTGACAGGATACTTTTCCCGATCCGCAATCACTTCATCAAATGCTTCAAGTGATACTTTATACTTGAAAAAGGAATGCAATCGCTCATCCTCATTTACATAAGCTTTGTCTCGTGCTGAGAACTGGGGTACATCATCAAAAGATATATATTCAACTTTCATTTCTGATTTTTAAATCGTTTGGAACTAATACAAATTGAGCACTAAATTTCTTTATTAAAATAACCATCATTTTTAGAATACAATTTGTATGGCCTAAAGGTAATGTCAATCCTTCTTTAATTGTTTATATTTGCCAACTCAATTTTAAATAAAATATGAAACAATATATTCTATCATTGGACCAAGGTACGACTAGTTCTCGTGCTATTTTATTTGATAAAAAAGGGAACATTGTAGCTACGGAACAAATGGAATTTACGCAATATTTCCCACACCAAGGATGGGTAGAGCATGACGCAGAAGAGATTTGGAATTCACAATTAACCGTTGCAAAAAATGTCTTAAAGAAATCGAAAATTACCGCTAAACAAATTGCAGGAATTGGAATTACCAATCAAAGAGAAACAACAGTAGTTTGGGATAAAAATACTGGGAAACCTATTTACAACGCCATCGTTTGGCAAGATAGAAGAACCGCAGCAATTTGTGATCAATTAAAAAAGAAGAAAAAGGAAAATTATATACGTAAGAATACAGGTTTAGTCATCGACGCTTATTTCTCTGGTACAAAAATAAAATGGTTACTTGACAATGTAAAAGGTGCAAGAGCCAAAGCGAAAAAAGGAGACTTATTATTTGGGACCATTGATACTTGGCTCGTCTGGAAATTAACGGGTGGCCAACAACATGTAACCGATTATTCCAACGCCTCTCGGACCATGATTTATAATATCAAAAATCTGAAATGGGATCCGACTATGTTGAAGCTCTTAAATATTCCAGAAAATATTTTGCCAGAAGTGATGCCTTCCAGTAAAGTATATGGAAAAACGGTGAAGAAACTTTTTGGAGGAGAAATTAAAATCGGAGGAATCGCAGGAGATCAGCAAGCTGCACTTTTCGGGCAAGCATGTACGAAGCCAGGTATGGCAAAAAACACATATGGAACCGGCTGTTTTATGTTGATGAATACCGGTCAAAAAATGGTTTATTCAAAATCAGGCTTGTTGACGACAATCGCATGGGGATTAAATGGAAAGGTGAATTACGCATTAGAAGGAAGTGTATTTATTGCGGGAGCAGCGATTCAGTGGTTGCGGGATGGATTGGGAATTATTGATGAGTCTCCAGATTCGGAATTTTATGCAAGGAAAGTCGACGATTCAAATGGCGTGTACGTAGTACCTGCATTTACGGGATTGGGTGCACCTTACTGGGATATGTATGCACGAGGAGCAATTTTTGGTTTGACAAGAGGAACCACCAAAGCACATTTTGTGAGAGCCACACTGAATTCATTGGCATATCAAAGCAAAGATGTTTTAAATGCCATGCAAAAAGACGCCAGCGTACCATTGAAGAAATTGAGAGTCGACGGAGGTGCAAGTGCCAATAATTTATTGATGCAATTTCAATCCGATATATTAGGTGTGACCGTAGAACGACCAACGTTGATTGAAACCACCGCTTTAGGAGCTGCTTATTTGGCTGGATTGGCGGTTGGTTTTTGGAAAATTTCAGAGATTGAAAAAAATTGGAATAAGGACAAAAGCTTCAACCCCAAAATGGATAAAAAGAAAAGTGCCTCATTATATAAGGGCTGGCAAAAAGCAGTCAAACGAACCATCAATTGGGATAAATAATTGAGCATAACTATTGACATAAAAGATCTAGACAAATTCAGGAAGGGGAGAAAACTATTTGACGTTCGTTCACCTATCGAATTTGAGAAAGCACATATCCCTGGTGCCATTAACTTCCCTTTGTTTTCAAATGACGAACGAGCCATTGTTGGGACTGCCTATAAGCAAGAAGGGAAAGAAAAAGCATATGTTATTGGACTTGAATTTGCAGGTGCCAAAATGAGTCATTTCCTCAGAGAAGCACGAAATCTTGCAAAGTCTAACAAAGTAATTGTTCATTGTTGGAGAGGTGGGAAAAGGAGTCAAAGCATGTCCTGGTTGTTGCAAAATTTTGGATTCGAGGCATTGACATTAATCGGTGGTTATAAATCTTATCGAAAATTTGTGCTCAACTCTTTCAAAGAACAGCAATATAAGTTTGTGGTGCTAGGTGGTAAAACAGGTTGTGCCAAAACTGAAATTCTACACCATATTCAACAAAACGGAGAACAATTGTTAGATTTAGAGGGAATCGCCAGACATAAAGGATCTGCATTTGGTGCTTTGGGTGAAGCATCGGATCAACCCTCCACAGAACATTTCGAAAATTGCCTACATCATGAATTAAATAAATTAGATCCAACCAAAAGAGTGTGGGTGGAAAATGAGTCGAAACACATCGGCAAGGTCTATATTCCTAAAGATTTTTGGACGCAAATTAAATCGGCACCATTGATCAATATTGAAAGAACTTTTAAGCATAGAGTAAAACACCTAGTCAGCGGCTACTCCGTTTTTTCTAACAAAGAACTAACGAATTCATTTAGCAAAATAAAAAAGCGACTTGGAGGTTTGGCTTTTCAAAATGCAGTAAATGCCATTGCAATGGAAGATTATGAAGAAGCCACAGAGATTGCGTTGAAGTATTATGATAAAACTTACTTGCACGGACTAGCAACCAACTGCTCACCTGATATACACAATATTATATTTGAAGAGAAAAATAACAAAACTATTGCAACCAAACTAATCAACTATGCAGACGAAAATGGAATATAAATTAACACAATATAGTCATGGCGCAGGTTGTGGTTGTAAAATTGCACCCAATGTTTTAGATAAAATTTTAAAAACAAATGGAGTAGCGACTTCATTTCCAAACCTCTTGGTCGGAAATTCAGAACGCGATGATGCTTGTGTTGTCGATATCGGTAACGGAGATGCTATTGTCAGTACGACTGATTTCTTTATGCCCATTGTGGATGATGCACAGGACTTTGGACGCATCGCTTCTGTGAATGCCATCAGTGATATTTATGCGATGGGTGCAACTCCGATTGTAGCGATTGCTATCCTAGGTTGGCCAATAAATGAGATTCCAGCAGAGATTGCAAATGAAGTAATAGAAGGTGCACGTCGTGCATGTGCAGATGCAGGTATCGCACTAGCTGGCGGACATAGCATCGACAGTCCTGAACCCATTTTTGGATTGGCTGTCACTGGAAAAATGAAAATTGACAACCTGAAAAAGAATGGTGGAGCAAAAGTAGGCGATCATTTATTCCTGACAAAAGGACTGGGTGTCGGCATTCTTTCAACAGCTCAGAAAAAGGACATCCTTCGTGTCGAGGATGCAGATATCGCCAGAAATAGCATGAGTCAACTTAATAAAATTGGGATGCGTTTTGGCCAACAAGATTACATTCATGCCATGACAGATGTCACCGGATTTGGATTGTTAGGTCACTTGTCTGAAATGTGTGAAGCAAGTGATTTGACCGCTCAGGTAGACTTCAAAAAAGTACCCTATTTGAATCGAGTAGTGATAGATTACTATATCGACAAAGGCTCAATGCCAGGTGGTACCAAACGGAATTGGGCAGCCTATGGACATAAAATTGGAGAGATAACGGATTATCAGAAAAGTATTTTGTGCGATCCTCAAACAAGTGGTGGATTGCTAGTCGCTGTTTGCCCCAACCATCTGGATGATTTCAAAAACTTAGCGAAACAAGAAGGTTTATTTTTAGAATCATTTGGTCGGATAACAGATAAGAAGGAAAAAATGGTTTATGTAGCGTGATAAAATCTCACTCAGAAAGCGCAGCATCCGCAGAAAACTGAACGCGTGTTTTTCTTTCTGCGACTTCTGTGCTTTCTGCGTGAAAAAAATATGCTCACTTTATCTTTATGCAGAATCAGCGCTTTTTGTGCGAAATAAAAAAGACAAATAAATGATCAGCTTCATCATACGCAGAATCGGATACGGTATTGTCGTGTTAGTTTTGGTCGTGCTGATCATTTCTTCCATCATATTTTTAGCCCCCGTCGATCCTGCTCAATTGACATTTGGACAAAGAGCGGATATCGAAACTATGGAGGCCAAGAAAGCGGATCTGGGTTTGGATCAACCTTTATATGTGCAACTGGGCATGTATTTGCGTGATGTTTCTCCAATCGCAGTACTGAAAGATACGCCCGAAAACTTAGCTAAATATAGTTATCTCAAATTAATTCCATTGGGTCAAAAAGTACTAGTTGTAAAATGGCCGTATCTCCGAGAATCCTTTCA
Source organism: uncultured Saprospiraceae bacterium (assembly GCA_937928575.1). Taxonomy (GTDB): domain Bacteria; phylum Bacteroidota; class Bacteroidia; order Chitinophagales; family Saprospiraceae; genus CALDGQ01. Next base: position 13,762 of record CALFWW010000119.1, read on the forward strand.
GACAGGAAGACGAGTTTCGGATGTATTGCGGGAGGCAATTCCATTGACCTTAATATTGGCATTGAGTTCTATTTTGTTGGCGACGCTCATTGGCATTACCCTTGGAGTCATCGCCGCATTAAAACAACATTCAATTTTCGACAATATTGCGATGGTTGTTTCAGTGATGGGATTCTCCTTGCCGAGTTATGTAGCTGCAATGATTTTGGCGTTGGTGTTTGGATTTTTTCTGTACAATTATACGGGATTGAATGTACAGGGAAGTCTGATTGTATTAGATGATTTTGGAGATAAAAAATATGTTTGGAAAAATTTACTATTACCGACGATCGCTTTGGGAATCAGACCAGTTGCAATTATAACACAACTTACCCGTTCTGCGATGTTGGATGTTTTATCCTCTGATTATATACGGACTGCCAAAGCAAAAGGCTTATCGGAAAAGAAAGTTATTTTTAAACACGCATTAAGAAATGCAATGAATCCAGTTGCGACAGCGATATCAGGATGGTTTGCTGCTTTATTAGCGGGTGCTTTTTTTGTTGAGAATGTTTTCAATTATCAAGGACTCGGATTGGTGACGGTGAATGCATTGTTGACTTTTGATATTCCGTTGGTTTTAGGTGCAGTTTTATTTACGGCTGCGATATTTGTTTTGATTAATATTTTGGTGGATGTATTGTATGCGTTTTTGGATCCTCGGGTTTCGGTTGGGGCGTAGAAATTTATTGATTCAATAAACGTTACTATTGGACTACCTGGTTGCCAAATCTGAAAGGTAAATAGCATCGTAAAATTAATAACAATAAAGAAACTAATCGCAGGATTTTGTAGCGGGTGGCCTCAGCCTTAAAGATTTATCGTTTAGAAATTTATACAGATTGTATTCTAAAATCGAGCTGGTTTGTACTACAAAAGGGCTTGCAAATTATATGGATGAAAAATTTATTGAGATTAAGGCGAAAAACGTAAACATAGCCTTAGTTACCGCGCTGGCTTGCATTGCAAAAGTACATGACTTTATTTTCAACGCAGATATCGAAAATTTTTTCTCATAGATAACCGCTATTTTGGGGTTCAATCTGTATTAGA
>CALFWW010000120.1 GCA_937928575.1 uncultured Saprospiraceae bacterium
GGAATGGGTGCGATTTTATCCGCTTGGTTTTATGCGAATGATCCTGCTAATTTTCCAATGGCTTATTTTATTTCTGGTGCGATTACTTTTTTGGCTTTTGTTTACTTGCAGGTGAGAGACCGTACTGGGGCACTTTAAGACTCGCTGCGCTGTAAGACTGTGCTGAAGCACTTTAAGACCGTTACACTTTAAGACTGCTTGTCGTAGAATTTAACAATATAGTTTCATTTTGAACTTGGTTTACCTCTAGTATAAATCGAACTTACAAGTATAATTTAAACGAGAAGCAGTCTTATAGCAAAGCGGTCTTAAAGTACAGAGCAAAGCGATGTACGGTCCTAAAGCCGAAGGCGGTCTTAAAGTGAACAAGGTGAACGGTCTACCTACCTACCTACCTACCCAATGTACATCCGCAACAAAATAGCCACAATCACCAGACAACGCGCCAAGATATTACGATAAAACAAACTCTTGCGATTATCCCGAATATTAAACAGCATAAACAAGATACACACGGCAGAAAATCCCATTCCTACAAACATAAAAATGGGGATATATTCATCGACATAATACCAGAAAAGCGTTTTTGAAATTAAAAGACCGATACTTACAGAAAAGAAAATTCCACTGATGATAGACATCGTTACTTCCCATTTCGTGAAGATACTCACTTTGAAAACATACCATGAAAAGAAAAGATAAATAGCGATTGCCATGGTTCCACCTGCTGTCAAAAAATACGTCCAATTATTGTTATCAAAATATCTCAATGCAACTGCACTACCTATCAAAAGAATGGGAATCAACTCCAAAAGAAATCGAACACTGCTTCCTGTTTCTTCTTCTACATCAATCGACTTGATAATCTGATCCTCATCCAACGGTGCATTTTTGATATCGTCCATTTTTATTTTCAAGTTGTATTATTGATAGCTGCGCAAATGATTCCGGTTGCGATGGCAGCATTTAATGATTCGGTCTGACTATCCGAAGCGGCGGGTATCGAAATTTTATGATTGAGTTGCTTTTGAATGGAAGGCTCAATTCCTTTCGACTCATTTCCAATCACAATCAAAGCGGGCTTTGCAATGTTCGTTTTAAACACATTTGTACCTTCTAAAACTGTTCCATAGACTTTTTCTTTATATACATCCTTCACATTTTCAAACGAGTTGGTCTCAAAAGGAATTCGAAAAATGGATCCCATCGAGGATTGTATGACTTTAGGAGAAAATATTTCAACACATTCTTTAGAACAAATAACCCGATCCATCCCAAACCAATCCGCAATTCTGATGATGGTACCCATATTTCCTGGGTTTTTGATATGATCTAAATAAAGAGAAAATCCACTTATATTATTTGTTTTGTTTTCAAACTGTTTCCCAACCACTAACACTGGACTTGGATTCTTTAACGCAGTCATTCTTTCCATATCCTTCTCAGACACCATTTCAATTTTCCTTTCAAATGAGGTTAATTGATGTTGATTTGTTTGTGTCCATTCCTCCAAAGCATAGATCTGGTCTACTATTTCAGGCTTAAAATTCAATAATTCTAAAGTGATCTTATGACCTTCTGTTATGAAACTATTAAACTTCTGTCTAAATTTTTTTTGATGTAAGGAACGAACATATTTTATAGTATTTTTGGATATCATAGCCGATAATAAAGCGTTCTTAATTTAAATGTATTGTAGAAAACCGTATCTCAACAGTCTCTTTTTATTATTGATCTTTTTTTCAGTAATAATCTTATTTCCTTCATGTAATACTAATAAATATTTGGAAGATGGGGAGACCTATGTCCATAAAAACAATATTATTCTAAATGCAGAAGAACGAATTAAAGGGAAAGGAAATTTAAAAGATGAGTTGGCGACCCTCTACAAACAACGTCCAAACAAAAGGTTGCTGAAATTAACAAGAGCCAAACTTTGGTTTCACTATCAAACCGATGCGCCCCAAGATACCAGCAAACTAGACAGACTTTACCGAAAATTCTTCGCCGAAAAGCCTCAAATTTACAATGAAGAATTGACCGAATCCACCGCAGAGAATATGAAGTATTTTTTGCGCAACAAAGGCTATCATGATGCAGAAGTTAGTCATTCTGTCGCACATCGAAAACACACCTCTTTAGTCACTTATAATGTCGCGCTAAAAAATCTATACAAATTTGAATCGATCCAATACAAAGCAGATGATCCAAACATCCTGTCCTTGTTAAATGAATCCCGTAAAGAAAGTTTTTTGAAACCCGGCAAAAATGTAGATGGCCAATTGTATGAATCTGAGGTTACTCGAATCACAGAATTAATGCTAAATAGTGGGTATGCTTATTTTAACCGAAGTCATATCAGTGCTTTAGAAGGTGATAGTACCAATTATCAAGTAAGCGCTTTGTTAAAAATTGAGAACGAAGAGGAACTCTCTAAGAAAATTTACCGCATAAAAGATATCACTGTTTACCCGAATTACACGCCAGATCAAGATACCCTGGAAGTTGCAGACACCATCATCAATGGAATTAAGTATATCCATACTGGATTTGATTCGGGTGTGCGATACACTGCATTGGAAGAAGCAATTTATATCAAGTTGAATGATTTGTATCGGGAAGATGATTTCGATGCGACCATCAAACGATTTACAGAATTAGGTGCATATAGATTTGTGGAAATTGATTTTGAACCAGACGAAGTAGAAGAAGATAAACTGAACGTGAAGATAATGTTGACCCTCTCCAAGAAATATGTGATTGGATATGATGTTGACTTAAATAACTCACAATACCCACAACGAAGAACCAAAACTTTGATCGGCACCAGTGTGAGTTTCAATTTAAGAAATAAAAATCTACGTCGAAGTGCCGGCTTGATGATTAATAATATTGAAATCGGTACGGAAGTCAACCCATTGGCCATCACTTCTGATAGTTCCCAATTTTTCAATACAGTTGACATACTTGTACAAACCGATTTCTTAATTCCAAGATTTGTGGATCCATTGAGATTTTGGAAAGGAATGAATCGAATAAAATTGGTGTCTGATAAATTTTACAAAGTATTGAGAGAAAATGCGACGACAAAAATTTCAGCCAGTTATAATTATCTGGATCAAATAACACAACGTTCGCATAATCTTTTTAATGCCAATTTTTTGGGGTATTCCTTAAAGCTCCGAACCGGACATCAGCTCACCCTAAATCATCTTGGTGTCAACTATTTTAGCCCGAAAACGGAACCTGATTTTGACGCTATTTTGGAACGAAATCCCTTTCTGAGGGAAAGTTTTGGACGGCAATTTTTTACTGGAGTCTTACTGAAAGATTTTACTTACACCTATACGAAACCAACAGAAGGAATTAATTCTCCATTCTATTTCCGCGCCTCTTTTGAGCAATCAGGAGCAGAAGTTGCTTTAATAAATTGGGCCGTCAACGGATTAGACAGACCGTTTCAATTTCAATATACCGATGAAACAGGAGGCTTAGATTCCATTTTATTTTATCATTATATCAATTTGGATTTAGAGGCGAGACGCTTTTATCAAGTCGGTTTAAACCAACAATTTTCGATGCGGGCGAATGTTGGAATTGCGAAACCGTTTGCCCCTTCCAATGATGTACCTTATGTAAAGCAATTTTTTGTCGGTGGTCCCACTAGTATCAGAGCTTGGAAGATTCGAGAATTAGGTCCTGGTAGTTACAATAATCCAGCAGACACTATCTTTAATTCTTTTTATCAAACCGGTGATTTCAAAATGGAGTTCAATATGGAATATCGATTTCCAATCTATTGGTATTTTGAAGGAGCCTTGTTTTTGGATGCTGGAAATATCTTTACGTTTGATGACAGTGATCGACCCGGCTCAAAATTGGATGGGAATTTTATCAACAAAATGGCAGTAGGTGGAGGTTACGGTATCCGATTTAATGTCCAGTATTTTATCTTACGTTTTGATATGGGGATGAAAATGCGGCTGCCCTATCCCGATGAAAATGGAAAACATTGGCAAATGTACACGTGGCGCGACTGGAATAATTTCGGGCAAGTGATCCAAAATACTAATTTTAATTTAGCGATTGGGTATCCTTTTTAAATGCGACAATACCACTTAGATTAACTCGTATTCGTTCAGCGATTTGGGAAAGTCCTCAGGATTTGCTGCCAAGTGATATCGAGGATCATCAATATCATCTATAATTAGGTCTTTAAATTTTGGGCTTGCCTTGTCCAACAAAACTTTACAATCTTCACTTAAATGTTTTAGCTTGATTGTTTTTCCTTCAGCTTCATATTTTCCAACCAACATATAAATCGCTTCCAAAGCAGAATGATCACAAACTCTAGCTTCCACAAAATCTATCAAGACATGATCAGGATCATTTTTCACATCAAATTTTTCCATAAAAACACTGATACTTCCAAAGAAAAGGGGGCCCCAAATTTCGTAAACTTTCGTTCCATCTTCGCGCATCCGTTTACGTGCACGAATACGTTTTGCATTCTCCCATGAGAACACCAATGCACTTACAACCACTCCTGCAATCACCGCAAGTGCTAAATCAAAAATCACCGTAAGCGCAGAAACGAGCACAATAACGAATAAATCTGTACCCGGAATCCTATTCATAATTCGGAAACTACTCCAAGCGAATGTTCCAATCACAACCATAAACATGACACCAACCAACGCAGCAATCGGCACTTGTTCAATTAATCCTGAAGCAAATAGTATAAATCCTAACAAGGTCAACGCGGCAACAATACCAGACAACCTTCCTCTTCCTCCACCTTTTATATTGATGATGGATTGTCCAATCATTGCACAGCCTCCCATGCCTCCAAACAAACCAGTAATAATATTTGCACCACCTTGAGCCAAGCATTCTCTATTTGAATTTCCACGCGTATCTGTCAATTCATCCACAAGATTCAAGGTCATCAAGGACTCGATCAAACCAATCGCGGCAAGTATCAATGCATATGGCAAAATGAACATCAGTGTGTCTAGCGTAAAGGGTAACTTGGTAAAAATATCAAATTGAAATTTCGGCAATCCTCCTTTCAATCCTTCTCCCCCACCATCTTTAATAAAACTACCGACCGTCGCGACATCCAATTTTCCAATAATGACAATTGCTGAAACAACAATAATTGCAACCAATGCTTCCGGTACTTTCTTTGTCAATTTCGGTAGACCAAACATGATCGCCATTGTCAAACCAACCAAACCCAACATCGTCATCAACTCCGTTCCTTGCATCCACATTTTTTCTCCTCCCGCAATGATTTTGAACATATCCAATTGAGATAAAAAGATAACGATCGCTAAACCGTTGACAAATCCCATCATGACCGGATGTGGAATCAGTCGAACAAATTTTCCGAGTTTAAACAGGCCAGCCAATATTTGGATAAACCCCATCAGAATGACGGTCAAGAAAAGATAAAAGACCCCAAGGTTTTCTCCAGCAGCTCCCATTGCATTTCCTTCTGCAACCAAACTCACCATCACTACCGCCAAGGCCCCTGTTGCTCCACTAATCATCCCTGGTCTTCCACCAAAAATTGAAGTGATCAATCCAATCATAAATGCAGCATACAAACCCACCAATGGATCCACTCCTGCGACAAAAGCAAATGCCACTGCTTCTGGTACCAATGCCAATGCTACTGTTAGTCCGCTTAGGATATCATTTTTGGCATTTTTTGCGCGATCTCTTACAAACTCCGTCATTATTCTAATTTTAAGAAGCGGCAAAAATACGTTTAAAAATGAGACCTACAAGTTATATTTTGAGATTCAGCATAAGATGGGAGTTAACTGTCTTAGTATAAAAGACTTACGATAAAAGAAAGTTTAAAAATAGTGGAAGACAAGCAGCGATTAGCGTAATTGAAAGGGAATAAAAGACAGTTTAGCAAACTATGAATATTGTGAAATGCAGGATGCTAATTCTGGCTTAACGTTTCATGTTTTTTCTTCCAAATTCTTTACAAATCGGACAATTTTCAACAATGTGACCGCGTGCTGGACAATATTCCCGACCATAAAATATTATTTGGAGATGTAGTTGATTCCATTCTTCTCTTGGAAAAACTTTTTTGAGATCTTTTTCTGTTTTCTCAACACTCTTATCTGTACTCAACATCCACCGATAAGCTAACCGATGTATGTGCGTATCCACAGGAAATGCGGGCACACCAAATGCTTGAGACATGACTACGGATGCTGTTTTATGACCAACTCCTGGCAATGCTTCCAAATCTTCAAAAGTATTCGGCACTTGCCCATCATGTTTATCTAACAATATATTTGATAAATTCCAAATAGCTTTTGATTTTTGAGGAGAAAGCCCACAAGGTTTAATGATTTCCCGAATTTCATCAATGGTCAACTTGATCATCTCTTGCGGTGTATTCGCTTTGGCAAATAGTGCAGGTGTTGTTAAGTTTACCCTTTTATCGGTACATTGTGCTGACAACAAAACTGCAATTAACAAGGTGTACTCATCTGTATGGTCTAATGGAATTGGAGTTTCGGGATATAACTTCTTGAGTATTTTTGCAATTTTATCTGCTCGCTCTTGTCTAGTCATTTGGGTAGGTTTATAGCGTCAACAAAAATTCAATGGTATCTACTCCATCCGCATAATCCATCAATCCTGGTTTTTGAGCATATCCGAAACCAACATTGGCAACATGATTAAATTGGGTTTTTGAAACAACACATTGAATTTCATTTTGATTTTCAATCAATCTTTTTTGAAGTTGTTCGGTATCTTGATAATACTCATAGTGCAAACTAGCAATTCTGGAATGCATCGACTCATCTTCAACCAACAATACACATCCGTTACTTAAATGTTTGCGCTGATTGAGAATATATAAAGTGTAATTGTAATCAAAATTGTTTTTATACTTATTGTGAAGCACCAGATCATTGTACTTATGCGTTGTCTCCAAAAACAAATCAAAATTATAATCATTAGGCACAAAAAGCTTGGAGACATTGCGGCAACCTAATCCAAAATATTTGAAGATATCCTTCCCCAGTTCGAATAATTCTTCTGCTGTCTCACTTCCATCCAACACCGCAATTGCGGATCTGTTTTTACGAATAATATTGGGATATTTGCTAAAATAAGCTTCAAAATACCTAGCTGAATTATTACTACCCGTTGCAATCACACCGTCAAAATTGCTTAAACGCTCAATAAATTCCACATAGTCTTTCATTCGACTATCTTTCTCCGTCATTTTTTTGACTAAATGCGGAAGTACAAATTTATCCTTATCCGAGATTTTGATTTTAGAAGAATGACCCACTAGAAATACAGAGACGAAATCATGAAAACCGACTAGTGGAATATTTCCAGCCAGAATGAGTCCTATTTTTTTACCACCTTTTGTCTTCTCAAAATCATAATGATTGACCCAATCTTGCAATTTATCTTTTTGCAAAAATGAAGTAGCAATCTCATTTAATGCATGCTTATAATTTTCTTTGGTAAACCACGGATTGTGATGATAACTTTTCCGAAGTAACACCTCCAGCTCATCATCATCGGATTGCAAATATTCACCGAGATAAACCAATAAGTCGATTCTTTCTGCTAAAGTCATTGATTACATTAATGTTTTTCTTCCTTCCAAATAACTTCTCCACTTTTTCAATAATTTTTCAAAGCCCTCAGGTCGTGGACAATTAAACTCCATACGCTCACCCGTTTTAGGATGTTCAAATCCAATCATCTTGGCGTGTAAAACATGGTGTGGCACAATTTTAAAAGCGTTATTAACAAACTGCTTGTATTTTGTAAACACCGTACCTTTTACAATTTTATCCCCTCCATATTTATCATCATTGAAAACTGGATTTCCCATATGTTTCATATGTACACGTATTTGATGGGTACGACCTGTTTCCAAAACACATTCAACCAAACTAACATAATACATACGTTCCAGCACTTTGTAGTGCGTGATGGCATGTTTTCCTTGTTCTCCATCTTCAAAAATCGCTTGCTTGAGTCGATTGCCAGGATGCCTACCAATGTGTCCTTCAATCGTCCCTTCATCATTATCCAATTCGCCCCAAATCAATGCTTCATATTTTCTATCAATCGTATGGTCGAAAAATTGTTTTGCCAAATGCGTCATCGCTTCTGGTGTTTTTGCCACCAACATCAAACCCGTTGTATTTTTATCAATTCTATGAACAATACCTGCACGATTGGGTAAATTCCCTTCTTTGACTGGTAATTCAGCATTATCAAAATAAAATTTCAGCGCATTCACCAACGTACCCGTATAATTCCCAACTCCAGGATGCACAACCATCCCTGCAGGTTTGTAAACGACCATCACTTCATCATCTTCATATCGAATATCCAGTGGGATATCTTCCCCCACCACAACATGCGGTTCACGAGGTTCTTCCGGAAAATTAATGGTAATAATATCTCTGGGATTGACCTTGTAATTGACTTTTACAGGCTTATCATTGACCAGGACAGCCCCATCTTTTACCGCAGTTTGAATACGATTCCGAGAGACCTTCAGCAATTTGGTTTGCAAAAATTTATCAATCCTAAAAGGCGTCTGCCCGGGATCTACCACGATTCGATGATGCTCGTATAGTGCTTGTTCTTCCTTTTTATTTTCGTTTCCATTAGTTTCCATTCCAGCTGCTCAGTTTGACTGCGAATCTACGGCTTTTATAGTATAAAGTACGAAGTAAAAAGTAAGAAGTAAAAAGTAATTCAAAGTGGATACTTTTTAGTGCTTACTTTGTACTTTGTACTTCCTACTTATTACTTGTACTAAAGAAAAAAATATGTCTAAAAAATTAGGTTTCGGCTCCTTATGCGTTCACGAAATGGAAGATCAAACCACCACCAAACCGCATCAATTACCTATTTATGCCACCTCCTCATTTGAGTTTGAAAACATAGATCAAGGAATTGATATTTTTTCAGGAAAAGCGAAAGGTCATGTTTATGGTCGATATGCCAATCCAACGATCGATGCGGTTGCGAAAAAACTGGCCATGTTGGAAACTTATGGTAGCGACATGGAAGCGCGTGCCATCATGACGAGCTCGGGAATGTCTGCTATTTCAACAGTACTTCTGGCTTTGCTCAATAAAGGTGACAAGGTTTTATCTCAAGGAAATTTATATGGTGGAACGACCGAGTTGCTATTGAAAATTCTTCAACCCAAAGGAATAGAAACCATTTTAACCAATTTGCAATACCTCGATAATGTGGAAACGCATTTGAAGGAAAATCCGGATATCAAAGTGCTCTATTTTGAGACGCCTGCCAATCCAACATTAGCCTGTATTGATATTGAAGCATTGGCAAAATTAAGTGAAAAATATGATTGCTTAACGGTAGTTGACAACACTTTTCCAACATCATATTTACAAAAACCACTACTACTAGGTTGTGATTTTGTCATTCATTCCACCACCAAATATCTGAATGGTCATGGCAACTCAATTGCAGGAGTTATTATCGGCAAGGATTCAGAAAAAATGGAAGGAAAAGTTTGGCAAGCCATGAAATTATTAGGCACTAATTGCAGTCCATTTGAAGCATGGTTGACGAACAATGGTTTAAAAACATTAGAATTACGGATGAATCGTCACTGCGCCAACGCAATGGCCATCGCAGAATATTTGCATCCACATCCACGCGTTGAAGTTGTCAATTATCCTGGTCTTGAAACCCATCCTGATCACCACATCGCAAAAAAACAAATGAGTGATTTTGGTGGCATGTTGAGCTTCGAATTAAAAGGAGGAATGCAAGCAGGTATTGATTTTATGAATAAAATTAAGTTATGCGTTTTGGCTCCAACGCTAGGTGATGTAGATACATTGATTTTACATCCGGCTTCCAGTTCTCATGTCAACATCGCAAAAGAAATCAGAGAAAGAAACGGCATTACAGACGGATTGATCCGTTTATCTGTTGGAATTGAAAATGTCGCAGATTTGATCAATGATTTGGAACAAGCAATGGGATAAAATGGAATTATCAAACCTTGCTGCGGGACAGCTACGGGACATGCAGGTATTGACAAGATAAATAATGAATTTCGAAGTTAAGTAATTTGATATTCATTTTAATACCTAAGCCAGCATTCAACAATCTCTAATGATAGCTACCTTACAAATCAAGCATCCATTGTTAAAAATCTGAACAATCCTTTATTTGCGAAGTTTAGACTTTATAAAGTCTACGAATTTATGTTTATCTTTATTGAAGTGGAAAAATAATTACTTATCATTCACACCAAACTTAAAAATCAGAACATTATGAAAAAAATATTACTATTTGCTTTTACGCTATTTTTTGCTTCAAATATTTTTGCGCAAAGTCCGATTATTTTGAGCATTAAACATAAAATCGGGAGTGAAAGTTATACAAATTCAACAAGCACTGCCAACGATTTGGGACAACAATTTAATGCCAGAAGAGTTGAGTATTACATCTCTAACATCAAGTTGATTCATGATGGTGGAATGGAAACTTTAATTGAGGATCATTTTCTGGTAAATGCTTCTAATGATTTTGTAGCACAGTTAGGCAATCCTAATATCAATATTTTGGAAGGTATCAAATATTCTATTGGTGTCGACGAGAGTTTGAATCACTTGGATCCAACTACCTATGATGCAGATCATCCATTGGCTCCACAAAATCCTAACATGCATTGGGGATGGGCATCTGGTTATAAATTTGTAGCATTTGAAGGAAGATCAGGAGCCACTGGTTTGGATCATGATTACGAAATTCATGCGTTGGGTGATGAAAATTATTTTGAAACCAATCCAGAAATCAATTGGTATTACCAATCACAGACATCTTTTGCACCGATTGTTATCGACATTCATGCGGACTATAGTTCTGCATTAAATAGTATTGACCTTTCAACACCAGTTATTAACCATGGTTTTAATGATGAAGTAGTTGATTTATTGGTTAATTTCAGAGAAAATGTATTTGGTCCTGGTGATGGTACTCCACTTTCCAATGAAGATATCATTTCAAACAATACACTTTCAATTTCACCAAATCCAGCTAATCAGTTTGCACAAATTGAACTTGGCAATTATGATGGTGACTTCTACTTGCAAGTTGTTGATGTTACTGGAAAACAAATGATTTCAAATACCATTCAATCACGTAATCAATATTTAGATTTATCTCAATTTAATGAAGGCGTTTATTTTGTACAAATATTTGAAGCTAACAAACTGATTGTATCTAAGAAATTGGTGGTTACTCATTAATTGAAATTTTGAAAATTTGGGCTTCACTTATTTTAATTAGATAGTAGTAAAAATTTATTTCGAGAAATAATTTATTGACTTTCATTATTCCAGAATATCCTTAAATGAAACAATGGATTTTCATACTTCTACTAAGCATCACTTTTTTACAAGCTTGTAAGAAAGATACGGAGCCACCAGAAGTTGAAAATCCATTGTTATATATCCCACCGGGTTTCCCTCCCCTCAATTTTGAGATCGGAAATGAATTTACCCCACAAAGATGGGAATTAGGAAAGAAATTATTTTTCGATCCCATTATGTCTCGGGACAGTACCATCTCATGTAGCAGTTGTCATTTGCCCGAATTTGCATTTAGTGACATCAAAGCGGTAAGTGAAGGGGTTGGAGGCGCACTCGGTACTCGCAATTCGCCGTCCCTGGCCAATATTGCATATCATCCCTACTTCACCCGTGAGGGCGCTGTTGGAACGATGGAGGGTCAAATCTTGATTCCTATTCAAGAACACAATGAATTTGACCACAATATTGTTTTAATTGCACAAAAATTACAGCAAAATGAAGACTATGTACAAATGAGTAGGAGTGCTTATAATCGAATGCCGGATCCATTTGTCATCACCCGCTCTATCAGCACTTTTGAACGCAGTATGATTTCAGGAGAAAGTCCTTATGACAAATATCAAGTTCAAAATATTAACAATGCATTGACGGATTCTCAGATTCGTGGGATGACATTATTTTTTAGCAATCAAACCAATTGCAGTAGTTGTCACGGTGGATTTAATTTCACCAATTATGCTTTCCAAAATAATGGACTCTATGACACTTATAATGATATCGGAAGAATGCGTTTCACCAACAATATGGCTGACAATGCTTTATTCAAAGTTCCTTCCTTAAGAAATGTTGAAGTGACTGCACCTTACATGCACGATGGTTCCATCAACACACTAGAAGCAGTAATCGAACATTATAATTCCGGTGGATCTTCCTTTTTTAATAAGAGCGAATTGATTCAACCACTCAATTTAACCAACGGACAAAAAACGGATTTGATAAATTTCTTAAAGAGTTTGACGGATGAGGAATTTTTGAATGAGGAGAAGTTTAGGGAGTAGTCAAAATTGAATTGAATATCGAATTAAGAACTTGAATATCGAATATCGAACCGCAGAATGTCTAATGTCGAAGTTGAGTACGTGAGCTCGCGTGCTCCTTACGTGCTCACTTCGAAATTCGAAATTCCTTGTTCGATATTTGATATTCGAATTGCTTGTTCGATATTCCCTTAACTATTCATCACTCACAATCTACTTTTTAAATATCCTTTCAAAACTTCCAATCCCATATCAAAATCTTCATTATTATTGATTACCAAATCACACTGACTGATGTAAGGTTGGATATATTTTTCAAAAGATGGGAGCACATGATTTTCGTAACGGTATAACACATCATCCAAAGGATAATTACGTTCGATTTTGTCTCTTTTTATTCTGCGGATTATTTTCAGATTAGGTTTAGCGTTTACGAAAATTTTCAAATCTAACAATTTATTTACTTTTTTGTAATGATAAATAAATAGTCCTTCGACGATGATAATGGGTGCTGGATGAAAGGTCAGCATTTTCGTTTCTGCATGGTCATTATTGAATGTGTATTCGGGTCTTTCGACAATCTCTCCATCCATCAATTTTTGCAAATCGCGACAAAATTCTTTTTTATTAATGGATTTGGGTAGATCATAATTTGTCACCCCTTTTTCATCTACTTCTTGTTCTTCTTGAGGTCGATAATAATCATCTTGAGAAACAAAACAAATCTCTTTTTCGGAAAATGATTTTTTCAATTGATTGATAAAAGAAGTTTTTCCTGAGCCACTTCCACCTGAAATTCCGACAATAAACGTCTTTGACATAGTTTTAAGATTGTTCGAAAACAAATTTAATTATTTTATCCAACATCATTGCCCCTTATTGTTTTCCATTTTTCTCAAATTCTATTCTTATATTTACCTAGTGACATTGTAGGGAATGATAAAGATCACTAAACAAAACGAAAACTAAGGATATGGATATTGTAAGAGGACTACTTGGAATAGTTGTTTTATTGGGCATTTGCTATTTGCTGAGTAATAATCGAAAAGCGATTAATTGGAAGATGGTCGGTATTGGATTAACGATTCAGATAATTCTAGCAATTTCAATTTTGAAAGGGAGCGAGATTGGTTTTAATGTTGGAGAATATCGAATAAGTCTTGGTTTTATCCCAATGATATTTGATGCGCTCGGAAAAGTGTTTGTTGCCATTTTAGATTATACCTTAGTTGGTACAAAGTTTCTAATTGGAAGTCTCTTGGACATTGAGAAGAATGGTTATATTTTCGCTTTTCAAATCCTTCCTACTATTATATTTTTCTCGGCACTCACCTCCTTACTTTTCTATTGGGGAATTATCCAGAAAGTAGTTAAAGGGCTAGCAATATTGTTGACCAGACTTTTAGGTATATCTGGTGCTGAAAGTTTATCTGTTGCTGGAAATATATTTCTTGGTCAGACAGAAGCGCCTTTAATGATTAAACCCTATCTCGAAAAAATGACCAAGTCAGAAATACTATTGGTGATGGCAGGTGGTATGGCCACTGTCGCGGGTGGTGTTTTAGCTGCCTATGTTGGATTTTTAGGAGGCAATGATGAAGCGCTCAAACTGTATTACGCAAAACACTTGTTAGCCGCTTCTGTAATGGCTGCGCCTGGCGTCATCGTCATCTCTAAAATGATGTATCCTCAAGAGGAAGAAGTCAATACGGATGCTTCTGTTTCAAATGAAGTGATCGGTTCAAATGTGCTGGATGCAATTGCCAATGGAACCACTGAAGGTTTAAAACTTGCGGTAAACGTAGCTGCCATGTTATTGGTTTTTCTGGCTTTCATCGCCATGGGTAATGGAATCCTTGAATTGATTGGTGACTGGCTACCGCTAGGAAGAGATTATTACTTAAATGATTGGATGAAAGCTAACACCCCGTTCCCGAAATTATCTTTTGAAGCCATCTTAGGTACCATCTTCGCTCCGTTGATGTGGTTGATAGGAATCGCGAAAGAAGACATGATGTTGATGGGGCAATTATTAGGTGTCAAATTAGCCGCTAGTGAATTTGTTGGCTATATCCAATTGGCAGAATTAAAAGATACAAGCAATGCTATACACCTAACTCATCAGAAGTCTATTGTTATGGCGACTTATATGTTATGTGGGTTTGCAAACTTTGCAAGTATCGGTATCCAGATTGGTGGTATCGGATCATTAGCTCCTGGGCAACGCAAGACGCTTTCTGAGTTTGGGTTGAAGGCGGTGATTGCTGGTTCGTTAGCTTCGTTGTTGTCGGCTACTATTGTTGGGATGACTTTTTAGGACACCTGTTTGTCTGCAATGTCTTACAATACCATACGCA
>CALFWW010000121.1 GCA_937928575.1 uncultured Saprospiraceae bacterium
GAGATCAAGGCAGAAAACGTAGACATAGCCTTAGTTACGGCGAGCCTGCCTGACTGCGCCAAGCAGACAGGGCTTTCTAACGAAGATATCGGGAAATTTTTCTCAAAGATAACCGTAATTATAGACTACAATTTGTATAAGTCCGTTCGCTCATGTAAAATTCTAACAATGATGTACATTTTCGATTCTATTCTGTAGAAAATTAGATGTCTGTTCACTGATAAATTTCGATAGTTCAAATTAGAAAATTCATAACGTTCCCCTAAATTTCTATTAGTTAGAATTCGTTGCATGCCATCAAACAAATCATCTTGATATTTATCTGCTTGAGCTGCGCCCCACATAAAAAAGGTATATTCATAAATAGATTCTAGGTCTAACTCAGCTTGTGGGGTAATCAAAAGTTTATTCATCCGAGTTCAATCTTTTTTTCATCCTAGATTTAAACTTCTCGTTATTAAATTTTTTAGGCTTTCCACTATTCTCTCCTACAACCAAAGCTTTATTAATAGCATCAACTTTTAATTTTTCGACTTCTAATAAACGGAGTGCTGATCGAATGACTTCACTTGCATTCTTATATCTGCCCTTTTTTATTTCTTTCTTAATAAATTTTTCAAAATGATCACCTAGAATTATAGACGTGTTCTTAGACATTTCCTTTCCTTTTTATTTTCAATATACCATATTCTGGTATAAAATCCTAATAAGGAGTTTTTTGATTTTTACCTTGACTTGTGTATTTAAACATACACTGAAAACTTTAAAAATAATTCCACTAAAGTGCTGATTCCGCATTTTTTTTGAGATGAAAGAACATAATATGTTACCACAAACTTAAATGATATAGCCAATCAACCATTTCCCTTACAATTTCGTTAACTTCAAAGAAGATTTAATAAAATAAATATCATGTCAATAGATAAAAAATCCCGTCGTCAATTTCTTCGTAACACTTCACTTGCATCTTTAGCATTGGGTGTTACTCCAATTGTTTCAAATGCTAATCCTTTAAAAGCAAATTTATCCGAAGAGGCAATAGCGTGTATAAAAACGACTTTAGATTTCTATGGTCAAGGACCTTTTTATACTGCAAATCCACCAATGATGCAAAATGGTATTCTAGCGGATTCAAATGCCACTGGAGAAAGAATGATTATAAGCGGTAGAATCTACAACTTGGATTGCTCACAATATATTGGCAATGCGGAGGTAGATGTCTGGCATGCAGACCATGATGGTGCTTATGATAATGTGGGGTTTAATTTTCGTGGAAAAACAACTTCTAATGAGCAAGGATTTTATATGTTTGAAACCATCAAGCCAGGCAAATACTTAAACGGGAGTATATTCCGACCTTCTCATATTCATTTTAAAATCACCGCACCTGGATATCCTACCCTAACAACACAATTGTATTTTGAAGGAGACACAGATATTCCTGGTGATGCTGCGGCTTCCATTACTTCTGGAGAATATGATGCACAAGCTCGAATCATTCCATTGACGTTAAATAATGAAGGAGTCTTAGAAGGAACTTGGGATATCGTCATCAATGGAGATGGGACAGCAGTCGGCGTCAATGATATTCATCTTGATAAAGGAATCATTTACCGAATTGAACCCAACCCATTTTCTGACACTATTAATATCAGATATGGCGTCTACAAAAAAGCAAAAGTCAGTCTATTAGTATTTGACAAACTAGGTCGACAAGTTGCAGTTTTGGAGGAGCGTACTTTATCTGCAGATCAGTATGATGCATCTTGGACACCAGATTCAAACTTGCCAAATGGACATTATTTTATCGTACTGAAAATTAACGACCTCCAAGTGAATTATCAAAAAATTATTCGCGTTCAAAAATAAAGAATGGACTAATCCTATTTCAAAATTTTAAAAAGAGTTTCCGGCTATCTGGAAACTCTTTTTCATTTTAAACCTTACCTTAGCAGCTCATTTGACACACATGAAAACCATCCAAAAATATTTCTCCGACCTAACCGATCTACAAATCGATCAACTCTCAAAGTTGAAAGCACTATACGTCGATTGGAATGCCAAAATAAACGTCATTTCCAGAAAAGATATCGACAATTTATACCTACATCATGTCTTGCACTCTATGGCGATTGCCAAATTTGTGGACTTCCTTCCAGGTGCTGATATTTTGGATTTGGGAACTGGTGGTGGTTTTCCTGGTATCCCATTAGCGATTCTATTTCCAGAAACTAATTTTTTCCTTGCCGATGGGACTAAGAAAAAAATCAGGGTTGTCAATGAAGTCATTGATGCATTGGAGCTACAAAATGCAAGAGGTCATCATCAACGTGCGGAAGAATTGAAAATCAAATTCGACTTTGTAGTTTGTCGAGCAGTAACTACAATCGACAAGTTGGTGATGTGGAGTAGATTGCTGATTAAGCAAAAACAAGAGCATGGATTACCCAATGGTTTGATTGCACTAAAAGGTGGTAATTTAAAACAAGAACTAAAACTACTGCCAAAAAAAGAATACACGGAGATAATTAAACTGTCTACATTTTTTAAAGAAGAATATTTTGAAGGGAAGCATGTTCTGTATGTGCAGTTGTGATTGAGTACCTCTCGGTGAGGTTATAGCTCAAAGACTACAATATTTTCTTAAATTTAGGATAGTAAAACGAAAACTACTTATGAAGAATTTTATTGCATTCGTATTTTTATTTCTCTCATTTCAAATTGGCTATTCGCAAATCACATTTCCACGAAATGGGGTGTACGACGATCGCGATGGTATCTATGCATTCAAAAATGCAACCATCCATCAAGCACCGGGACAAGTTGTGAAAAATGCAACGCTCGTAATCAAAGAAGGTAAGATTGAAGCTGTCGGTGCAGGTGTTGCTATTCCGGCAGGAGCTGTTGAATTTGATTTGAAAGGAAAACATATTTATCCTTCCTTTATTGACATCTTTGCGGGGTATGGAATACCAGAGATGAAAAAGAATGATGGACAGGGAGATTGGAGTATCCAGCAAATGGTTTCTAACAAGAAAGGACCGTATAGTTGGAATGAAGCGTTGAGAACAGAATTCCGTGCACATGAAAATTTCACTGTAGATTCAAAAGCAGCAAAAAGTTGGATCAAAGCAGGTTTTGGAACGCTCTCTACTCATCGCAAGGATGGTATCTCCAGAGGTAGTGCCAGCTTGGTTTCACTTGCTAATAAAAATGAACACGAAACCATACTTAGGGAAATCACTGCACATCATTATTCTTTTAAAAAAGGAAGTTCCACTCAAAATTATCCTGGCTCACTCATGGGAGCAATTGCATTGTTAAAACAAACTAATATTGACAGCGAATGGTACAAAAATCATGGGCATAAAATCGAAAAGAATTTATCGCTGAAAGCATGGGATGAATTGAAAAATCAACCTCAAATTTTTGCAGTAAGTGATAAATTGGAAGCTTTACGTGTTTTAAAAATGGGTAAAGAAACCAAGGACAATTTTATTATAAAAGGAAGCGGAGATGAATACCAGCGTTTAGAAGAATTGAAAAAATGGAATCCAAGTTTTATCCTTCCACTTAATTTCCCCAAAGCATATGATGTAGAAGATCCTTACAACGCACTCCTGGTTTCACTTGGCGATATGAAACATTGGGAATTAGCACCATCCAATCCCGGTATGCTCGAAGAAGCAGGAATAGCATTCGCTTTCACGACAGATGGGTTAAAGGAGAAAGGGGATTTATTGAAGCAGATTCAAAAAGCAATCAAAAATGGCTTATCAGAAGAAACAGCCTTAAAAGCATTGACGACGAATCCTGCCACAATGATAAATAGTGCAGATATTGTTGGAACTTTAGAGAAGGGTAAGCTCGCCAACTTCTTAATCACTTCCGATAAAATTTTCGCTAAAAAAACAAAGATCCATGAAAACTGGGTGATGGGAGAACAAACCGTCTTGAAGGCAATGGATATGCCAGATCTATCAGGAGAATATGTTTTGAATTATGGGAACGAAAAATTTCCAATGAAAGTAAAAGGAGCAACCGATCCCAAAATTGTATTGGTCAAAAATGATACGACGGATATCAAAGTCAAGCACAATTATAGCAACGGGTTAATTTCACTTTCTTTCAGTCCATACGAAGAGAAAGAAGAAACCATCACCCTTTCTGGTGTTGTGGAAGATAAAATGTGGTCAGGTCGCGGTACTTCCAATGATGGTCAATGGATCAATTGGCGTGCAGTCTATTCCAAAAAGTTGGAACCTGAAAAGAAGGAAGATAAAAAAGGTGCTGGGAAGAAAGCGGATAAAAATGAAAAGAAAAAAGGGGATAGCAAAGGAAAAATCGTTTATCCATTTATGGCCTATGGATGGGAAACACCTCCTGAAGAAGGGACCTACTTAATCACCAATGCGACCGTTTGGACCAACGAAGCAGATGGAATTTTAGAAGAAGCAGATGTCCTGATTTCAAATGGTAAAATCAAGAAAGTCGGTAAAGGATTATCTGCAGGTGGTGGCACGGAAATCGATGGAACTGGAAAACATGTCACTTGCGGTTTGATTGACGAACATTCTCATATTGCAATTTCAAAAGGAGTCAATGAATGTACGCAAGCCAATACGGCAGAAGTGAGTATTGCGGATGTGGTCAACTCTGAAGACATCAATATTTATCGACAATTATCTGGAGGTGTTACAACTTCTCAATTACTTCATGGATCTTGTAATCCGATTGGAGGTCGGTCTGCTTTGATTAAATTGAGATGGGGATTGGAGCCGGAGAAAATGAAAATGCAAAATGCTCCTGGTTTTATCAAATTCGCATTGGGGGAAAATGTCAAGAAGTCAAGAAGTAGTCGTAACAATCGTTTTCCGGATTCAAGAATGGGAGTAGAGCAAGTCTATCTCGATGCATTTACCCGTGCACGTGAATATAAAGCAAATGTAGGCGACCCTACTAGACGCAAAGATTTGGAACTAGAAATAGTCAATGAAATTTTAGATAGTAAACGTTTTGTTACTTGTCACTCTTATGTCCAATCTGAAATCAATATGTTGATGAAAGTGGCTGACAAATTTGATTTCACAATTAATACTTTTACGCACATTTTAGAAGGCTATAAAGTGGCGGATAAAATGAAGGAACATGGTGCTGCAGGTTCTAGTTTCTCCGACTGGTGGGCATACAAGTATGAAGTAATCGATGCCATTCCTCAAAATGGTGAAATCATGAACAGTCAAGGTGTTCTGGTAGGTTTCAATTCAGATGATGCTGAAATGGCAAGACGACTGAATCAGGAAGCAGCCAAAGCGATGATGTACGGAGAAATTTCTGAAGAGGAAGCATGGAAGTTTGTCACTTTAAATCCAGCAATCATGTTGCACATCGATGATCGAGTAGGTAGTCTTAAAGCAGGTAAAGATGCAGATGTCGTGTTATGGAGTGACCATCCACTTTCTATTTATGCAAAAGCAGAGATAACCTTCATTGATGGAATTAAATATTTTGATCGAGCGGAAGATGCGGAAATGCAAGTTGCCATTCAGAAAGAAAGAGCAAGATTAATTCGCAAAATGTTGGCAGCCAAAAATGGAGGTGCACCGACTCAAGGAGTGAAGGGAAAGCATCATCATCACTATCATTGTGACGATCACGAAGATGAATTGAGTCATTAATTTTCTAAATGAATACAAGATAAAAATGAAAAATATAATTTTAATATTTCTGGTAACGTTGTTTGCATCCAATATTCAGGCACAGCAAACTCCTGGCAAAAAGCAATCTGAGAATATAGTCGTCATGGGTGCCACTGCTCATCTTGGAAATGGTGAAGTGATTGAAAATAGTATCATCGCTTTTGAAAATGGAAAATTCACCCTAGTTGCCAATCAATCAATTGGTCAAGGATTTGACGGGTACAAAGTAATTCAAGCAGAAGGGAAACATCTGTATCCTGGATTCATTGCGCCTAATACGCAGATTGGATTAAAAGAAATCGATGCTGTTCGTGCGACAAGAGATAGCCGCGAAATAGGAAGTCTCAATCCCAACATTCGTTCTATCATTGCTTATAACACGGATTCAAAAGTTACACCGACAGTTCGAAGCAATGGTGTTTTGATTGCACAAGTTGTTCCACAAGGAAGTACTATTCCTGGCTCCTCCTCTATTGTTCAACTCGATGCATGGAATTGGGAAGACGCTATTATAAAAGAAGATGATGCCATTTATTTGAATTGGCCAAGCATGTTTTCAAGGGATTGGCGCAACCATGGTGCGATCAAAAAGAATGATAAGTATAGAGATGAAGTCAAAAAACTAGAATCACTATTCAGTGAAGCCTTCGCTTATTCCAACAAAACAAACACGAAAAAGCAGAATTTGAAATTGGATGCGATGAAAAGCTTATTTGATGGAAATAAAAAGTTATACATCAATGTAAACTTTGTAAAAAGTATTACAGCAGCAGTTTTATTTGCTGAAAAATTTGATATCACTCCAGTTATTATTGGTGGCCGAGATAGTTATATGATTACTGATTTTTTGAAAAAACATAATGTTTCCGTAATTCTAAAAAACACACAATCATTGCCGAGAAGAGAAGATGATGCTATTGATCAACCATTCAAAACACCAGGGGTATTGGAAAAAGCTGGTATCCTTTATGGTTTAAGTATTGGTGGAGCTTGGGAGCAACGGAATTTGCCATTTCAAGCAGGTCAATGTATTCCATATGGATTGGACAAAGAATCTGCCGTTCGTGCGATTACCCTAAACAATGCTAAGATTATGGGTATCGATAAAATGGTCGGTTCAATTGAGGAAGGAAAATCTGCCACTTTTTTCATCTGCAAAGGGGATGTTTTTGATATGCGCACGTCTAAAGTACAACAAGCCTTCATTGATGGTCGAGAAATTGATCTCAATAACAAGCAAAAGGACTTGTACAATAAGTTTAAAGCGAAATACGAAGAGGACAGTAAACGGTAAACGGTTGACGGTGAACGGGATCTCGCGGCGGAGTACGTATGATTACGAGTACTCCTCGCGAGGTCCCGTCCACCGTTCACCGTTCACCATTCACCGTACTGTTAAGAAATCAATAAATTAACAATTTTAGGGCACTCGTTAAGAATCGTATTCGTTTATTGGGCAGCGTTTAGTCCGTTTTGGATTTGAATTTGCAGTATCAAAATAAGCATGAAGAAACTCATAAACATATCATTTTTGCTCCTTTTTTGGGCCTATACTTTGTCTGCACAGGGGGAAAGAAAGGAAAAAATCACGCTGGATGGCCAATTGGTTACCGTTTTGATCACCGAAACAAATGATACGCTTCTAATCGCAGATCTTGAAGATGTTGCGATTTCCACACCAAGAGATTTCGCTAATAAAGACGAGTACAGAAAATTTTTGAAGTACCGACGCTATGCTGCTAAAGTATATCCATATGCGGTAGATGCCATTCGTATTTTCCGAGAATCAGAAGAAGCTTACTATACCATGAAGCGCGCAAAACGTAAGAAGCATTTTAAACGTCTTCAAAATGAATTGAAAAAAGAATTCAAAGAACCACTAAAAAAATTGACACGTACACAAGGAAAAATCTTGGTCAAAATGATTGAGAAAGAATTGGATACACCGATGTACACGTTGTTGAAAAATCTTCGTGGTACCGTTACTGCTGCCAAATATAATGGGATCGGAAAAATGTACGGTTACTCCTTGAAATCTGGTTACGTGGTTGGTGATGATAAAATCATGGATATCGTATTGAAGGATTTTGATGTGTCTCATGCTTCCAAAGATTAAATTGCTCTTCATAGCGAATGGATTCTACCACCGCTGCCAATTTATATCGTCCTTTCAGAATTTTGATAGTGCTTTTTAATACCTTTGCTTCCAACACAAAGGGAATTTAAGCATGTCCAATTACATCAATCCAGCACTTACCATTACTACAGATAAAATTGATTCAGGGAAAATATCCTGGCAAACGCCATCTAATATCGCCATCATCAAGTATTGGGGAAAACATGGTCGGCAATTGCCACGCAACCCATCTATTAGTTTCACATTAAACAATGCTTTTACAAAAACAACATTGGCTTATCAAGCAAAGCGGAATGGAGAAAAAGGTATTAATCTAGACTTCTATTTCGAAGGAAAATCAAATCCTCAGTTTGGAGCCAAGTCTAAAAAGTTCCTGGAAAGTATCACCGATATTTTTCCATTTATTAATCAACTAGATTTCTCGATACATACAGACAATTCATTTCCACATTCCAGTGGTATTGCCTCGTCTGCATCCGGTATGGCTGCGATTGCGATGTGCCTTTGCACTATTGAGAAAAACCTATTTGGTACGTTACAAGAGGAGGAGTCCTTTAGACAAAAAGCAAGTTATGTAGCTAGATTGGGTTCAGGGAGTGCGTGTCGTTCTGTTTATCCGACGATGGCTATTTGGGGAAAAACTTCAGCATATGCAAAAGCATCAGATGAATATGCCGTTCCTTTTATTGAAGAATTGAGTCCAGTTTTTAAAACTTTTCATGATTCAATATTGATCGCGAGTCGAGGAGAAAAGAAAGTATCAAGTACAGCAGGACATGCACTGATGGATGATAATATTTTTGCACAAAATAGATACACCCAAGCCAATCAACGATTCAATGACTTATTAGCTATTTTGAAATCAGGTGATCTTCATGCCTTCGGAAAAATTGCAGAAAATGAAGCACTGACTTTACACGCAATGATGATGAATGCAGATGCTTCTTATATTTTGATGCGTCCTGCTACTTTGTCATTGATTGAAAAAGTGCAAGCTTATCGGGAGGCAACCAAGCATCCACTGTATTTTACTTTAGATGCAGGGCCGAATTTACATTTGTTATATCCAGATGAAATTAGAAAAGAGGTAAAGAAATTTATTGAAAGTGAATTGTTACAATTTTGTGAGAATGGGGAATGGATTGATGATCATGTTGGGAGTGGACCATTTGAATTAAAAATTAAAAATTAGAAATTTAAAATATGACGCCAGTGCGTGTGCATACATAAAAGGCGTCCAATTTTCAATATTGAAAATGAATTGTTACAATTTTGTGAGAATGAAGAATGTATTGATGTTGGAGATAGACCGAGGGAGTTGAAAATTTAAAACATAACGCTAGTGCGTTTGCATACGTAAAAGGCGTCCAATTTTTAATTTTCAATTTTTTTTTTTAGTAAACCCGTATCGCCTTTTCCTCATCTATCCATTTACTCCAAGATTTATTAAAACCATGCACTTGTTTTGTGACTTCCTTAGCTGGTGTGACGACTTCATTTCCTTGATTGACCCATTCAAAAATGGAGCCGTACAGATTTTGGACATTGGCGTACCCTAGCTTGTTGAGTTGTTCTCCAATTTTTTCGCTGCGATATCCAATGGAACAATACACAATGATCGATGCATCTTTAGGAATCGCTTCCATTTGTGAAGTATCGAATTTTTTATAACCTAGAAATTGAGCAGTTGGGATATGACTGATTTCATATTCTTCCCGTTCGCGACAATCCAATATTATATAGTCTTCTGTTTTTCCATTCAATTCTTCTACACTAATCACAGGAACGGAATGACTTATCCATCTTTCTATTGTCTTTGTGAATTTCGGATTGGTTGCTTGAATTGGTTTTTGAACTGAGTCCTGAGCAATACAAGAAGTCAAAAAGCAAACAAGTAGTAAAAATATATTGATTGATTTTATCATGATACTCTCAAATTACAAAACTTTTAAATAATTAAAAATTATAACACTGCGTTTGCACACGTTTGCACGCATAATGGGCGTCTTATTTTTAATTTCACATTTTCAATTTTTAATTAGTCTTACGCCCAAATCTTCTTCTCTTCCAAATCAATTTCCTGATCATAGAAAATCTTGGTAGTTTCTTCAAAAGAGGGCGTGAAATCTGAAACAAAAAACCGATGTGCATTTTCTTTCTGATCGTTGAGCAAATTCTTTTTTGCCAATTTGTTTTTGACGACTGTGGTTACCACATCTGTTGAATCGTAGACATTCACTTTGCCGTTGTAAAAGCTTTCAATATTTTGTTTAATCAATGGGTAATGCGTACAAGCTAACAACATCGCTTCGATACCATCAAATTTCTCGTTGGATAAATATTGCTTAATAATAGATTCTGAAATATCATTGTTACAAAACCCCTCTTCTATCATTGGAACTAATAATGGTGTTGCCATAGAGACCACTTCTATGTCTGATTGTTCTGCTAATAATTTCTTTTCATAGATACCTGTTCCTATGGTTGCTTTGGTGGCAATCACACCCACTTTATGATACTCCTTTGCTGCAACTGCATCTACCAATGGATTGACTACATCTACAAAAATCGTTTCACCTTTATAGAAATCCAACACGGTATGGTACGCTGCGGACGATGCAGAATTGCAGGCGATCACAATCATTTTGCAATTATGTTCCAATAAAAACTTGACGATCTTAATGCAATAGTATCGGATGGCGTCGGCACTTTTTTCGCCATAAGGAAGGTGAAAAGTGTCTCCAAAATAGATGATCTCTTCATTGGGGAGTGCCCTACAAACAGCATTGGCGACCGTAAGGCCGCCAATGCCGGAATCAAAGATTCCTATAGGTTGTTTATTTTTTGTTGTCTTAGCCAAAAAACTAGATGCCTAATTTTGTTTTTACTTTAGTCGTGACATCTTGGTTTTCGTCAGCGAACAGAAGGATGCCTGTGCTTGAATCAAAGATAAAAGTATACGCTTCTTCCTTGGCAACTTTATCAATTGCTCCGTTGATACGATCTAAAATTGGTTTTAAAAGCGATTGCTCTTTTTCTCCAATTTGTCTTTGCATATCCTGTTCGAATTCCATGATTTTCTTTTGCTCATCCTGAAGAGACTTCAAAATATTTTCTTCCTCAACTGGAGACATTTCACCACGCTCTTTTCTTTGAACAGCATCTTGTTCTTTCGCTTGGTAAGCAGTCAACATCCCTTGACCTTTCTTTTGTAATTGAGTTTGCAGTGCTTGCAAATTAGCTCTCATTTCTTTTACTTCACTCATTTCTGAAAGCAACAACTGAGAATTGATGTAGCCGAATTTTTGAGCACTTGCGTAGGATGTTGCCATGAAAGTAAGGCATAACATCAGACTTATTTTAATTAGCTTTTTCATTGTAATATCAATTTTAAAATAATCTTTTTTACCGTTTAATATTCTTAAATAATTTTGGACAATCTATTTAATTCTTGTGAGAATGTCCTCTGTTTTATCAAATCTAGAATTATTAAAAATAATTCCGGATGCGCTACTTTTGTCAAAGATAAAATCATATCCACGATCCCCAGCATATTTTTCTATTGCATCATAGACTTTATCTTGAATTGGTTGAACAAGGTCTTTCCGTTTTTTAAATAATGCACCTTCTGGTCCAAATTTTTGTTTCTGCATTTCACGGACTTGTTGTTCTTTAGCCATGATCTCGTCTTCTTTCTGGCGTTTCATGTCATCACTCATCAAAACCATTTCAGCTTGATACTTACTGTACATTCCTTTTATCTTATCATATTCTTGTGCTATTTCCTGTCTCCATTTAGAGGCAGTTCTGTCTAAGTCAGTTTGTGCATTTTTGTAATCTTCCATACTTTCAAGTACAGCGTTGATATCTACAACTGCAATTTTTTGCGCTTGCAAATTAGCTGATGAGAAAAATCCTAAAGTACAAACCAAAGCAAGACTTAGAAATAACTGATTAATCCTTTTTTTCATTGAATTCGATTTTAAGTGAATTTTTGCATTCAAATTTTGCGATGCAAAAATACTATTTCCAAACAGGAAATAATGAATAAATAACCTCATTTAGAGACCTTTCAAAGGAAAATTTGGCCATATTCAGACAAACCTTCCATGTCAATAACGTTATTTTGTTTAAAATAGCATCTCGAAAGGTGCTTGGTTAACGATTTTTTAACTGCGAGGTTAAACAGGATTTAAAAATTTGACAAAAATCTAACTGAATTTTTAGGGTACAATTTGCATTACGATTTTCTCTTATAGACAAGCACATTAGTTTCAGACCTTTAAAAAAAACGCTACGATTAATATTTTTGAACTCACAGACTTGGCGGTCAAAAATTAGCAGTAACGTTTATTAATTTCTAAATTGCTGAGGTAGAAATCTACTTCTATCGTTAAAAGGGCTTAGAAAAAATGAAAAGAAAGTGGGTTCCAATTTAAAAAGAGTCTACTCAATTAAAACTGGACAGCCCTTTTAAGGCTGATAAGTGAATAAGTTAATTTTGTTCAATTAGACAAATTTGTGAAAAAACAGTTTCCCGACCTATCGATTGTGATTCCTCTTTATAATGAGGAACAAGTCTTTCAACAGTTAATTGAACGATTGGATACAATCATCGAGCACTCATCTCATGAAATCGAAGTAATCTTGGTCGATGATGGCAGTAAGGATTCAACTCCTTTGCTGATGAAGAAAAAAGCCATGGAGGATGGACACTATCACAGTATTTTTCTCTCCCGAAATTATGGTCATCAAATTGCATTGAGTGCAGGATTGCAACATGTCAATGCCAATGAAGCAGTCATGATCATTGATGGTGATTTGCAAGACCCACCTGAATTATTGGATGAATTATATGCGAAATATTTAGAAGGGTTTGAAGTGGTATATGCTGTTAGAAAAAAGCGAAAGGAAGGATTTATTAAAAAGCTATCTTATTTTCTCTTTTATCGATTCATCAAAAAAATGTCTAAAATTGATTTGCCACTAGATAGCGGTGACTTTGCATTGTTAAGCAGACGTGTTGTTGATATTCTCAATTCGATGCCAGAACAAAGCAGGTACTTGAGAGGGATGAGGAGTTGGGTTGGTTTCAAACAAGTCGGTGTTGAATATGAAAGAAAAGAAAGGGCTGCAGGAGAATCGAAATATAGTATCAAAATGCTTTTGGGATTGGCATACAATGGTATTTTCAATTTCAGTGAAGTACCCATTAAATTTCTGACCAATATTGGATTTGTATCCATCTTCGTTTCCTTGATTTACTTGATTTACAGTATTGTAATGAGAATAACGACCGATGAAATTCCATCCGGTTTTACAGCCTTGTTGTTTGTAATTGTGTTGTTTGGAGGGGTTCAGTTAATTTCAATTGGTATCATAGGAGAGTACATCATCCGTACTTTTTTTCAAGTTAAAGGTAGGCCCTTGTATATTGTAGATCAAAGAATTCAGGATAAAGCATTAATTGTCAATCATACTACCAACAACAATTCTAAATTGACGCAAAGTGAATTGACCGATCAGATTAATATTATCAATGAAGAAATGGACCCTGATCGTAAAATTAATTCACCAAAAAAGTAACTTGCGTCCCAATGGAAGCTGCTTATTATAAAGAATATTTTCATCTGGAAAGAGAACATTGGTATTTCCGTGCAAGGAACCAAATTATCATGGAGCACATTGATAAAGTAGTTGCGGGTGCTAATGATTTGAAAATTCTAAATGTTGGTGCTGGTACCGGTTTCACTTCCCAATTGTTAGAAAAACATGGGACAGTCAAATCATTGGAATACGACAAAGACTGTTTTGATTTTGTAAAAGGGAAATTGGACATCGACATTGACAACGGTTCGATATTGGAATTACCTTATGCGGACCATGAATTTGATGTGGTATGTGCATTTGATGTTATAGAACATGTAGAAGATGATCAACTCGGTGTAGACGAACTAAAAAGAGTTTGCAAAAAAAATGGAGTAGTAGTAGTAACGGTTCCTGCTTATCAGTTTCTGTGGAGCAAACACGATGAAGTGAATCATCATTTTAGAAGGTACAAGAAAAATCAATTGTTGCGCTTATTTGATGACTCTGAGAAATTCATCTATCATTCCTATTACAACTTCTGGTTGTTTTTGCCAATCGCATTTTTCAGAGTGATCAATAATTTATTTTCCATTACCAAAACAACAGAAGAAGACACTGGTTCTGATTTTGGAGTCATCAAGCAGGATTCTATCATTTCTAAATTTCTCTATCAACTTTTCTATTCTGAGACATTTTTTGTCAAGCGATTTATCAAACTCCCATTTGGTGTCAGCCTCATATCTTCTTGGAGAAACAGCTAAATTTGTAGAAAGCGGTCAAAAACTTTTAAAGATTTTATTCGTAATAATAGATTCTTGACAGAAGTCTGATTTTTTATTGAACAACTGTTAATTGTACTGACATTTTCTTCATCTTTAGGCTTTCAAATAAGCAGTAAATTATGCATCATTCGATCCATTATATTTCCTCAAAAACCCTCAGTCTAAAACAGATTAATAAAATTGTACAAGACGAATTGAAATTAGAATTATCTGAGGAAAGCCAGACTGCCATCAAAAAGTGTCGCAACTTCCTTGATAATAAAACAGCAGAAAAAAA
This sequence comes from uncultured Saprospiraceae bacterium, assembly GCA_937928575.1. Classification (GTDB taxonomy): domain Bacteria; phylum Bacteroidota; class Bacteroidia; order Chitinophagales; family Saprospiraceae; genus CALDGQ01. The sequence goes on from CALFWW010000121.1 coordinate 14,485, forward strand.
CGCTACGTATTATGGGATTAATACTGGTTTTGGATCGTTGTGTGATATCAAAATCTCGCCAGATGAAACGGAGACATTACAGAGAAACCTAGTCATGTCCCATGCCACCGGAATAGGAGATTTAGTGCCAGAGACCATTGTGCAAATCATGCTATTGTTGAAAATCCAAAACCTTTCTTATGGACATTCTGGTATTGCATTGGAGACAATTAACCGATTGATCTACTTTTATAATAACAAAATATATCCGGTAATTTATCAATTAGGATCGTTAGGCGCTTCAGGAGATTTGGCACCGCTGGCGCACTTGAGTTTGCCATTAATAGGAGAAGGGAAAGTTTGGCAAAATGGTGTTCAGAAAAACACAAAGGAAGTATTGAAATCATTATCTTTAGAGCCACTTCGACTACAATCTAAAGAAGGACTCGCATTGTTGAATGGAACTCAATTTTGTTCTGGCTATGCAGTGTGGGTATTGATACAATCCATTAAACTCAATAACCAAGCGGACATAAACACAGCGATTGCATTGGATGCTTTTGACTGTCGACTAAGTCCATTTGATCAAAAAATACATCGGGTGCGGCCACATGCAGGACAAATAAAAACTGCTGAAAATATTCGGGCATTATTAAGAGGTAGTGAAATTGCTAACAATAAAAAGACAGCTGTTCAAGATCCCTACTCCTTTCGATGTGTGCCGCAAGTACATGGTGCAAGTCGGGATACCATTGCCTATGTAACATCCGTTGTTGAAACCGAAATCAATTCGGTGACTGACAATCCTTTAATTTTTCCTGATGAGGATGCCATACTTTCTGGTGGAAATTTTCATGCACAGCCGTTGGCATTAGTTTTAGATTTTCTGGCGATTGCATTGTCAGAATTAGGTAGTATTTCGGAAAAGAGAATTTTTAAACTCGTCTCTGGGGATCGAGATTTACCCGCTTTTTTAGTTGACAAACCAGGTCTCAATTCAGGAATGATGATTGCTCAATATACAGCAGCTTCGATTGCGAGTCAGAATAAACAATTGTGCACACCCGCTTCAGTAGATACGATTGTATCTTCCAATGGGCAGGAAGATCACGTGAGTATGGGTGCGAATGCGGCTACCAAAACTTATCGGGTGACTGAAAATTTGGAGCGGATTTTAGCAATTGAATTTATGATAGCGATGCAAGCTCTGCATTATCGGCGACCACTTAAATCTTCTCCTATTGTTGAGCAATTATTTGAAGATTATCGGGAAGTTGTTGCTCATTTATCAGAAGATCGGATATTGCATAATGACATGATGAGTACGATTGAATTTTTGAGGAAAAGAGATTTTTGATAGAATTATAAAATATAAATGGACCTCTTTAATTAGAAGCTTGTGTCCTCCTGATATTCTGCAACATCTGCCCTTTCCGCGTCAAATAAATCTAAACTACTTACCAAGAATTCCATAAATTCGTATTGTGAAAATCAGACGTTTCTTCTTCTTCTTAATGTTGCTTAGCAATACATTCTTATTTGGACAAAACAAATGGGATGGTTGGCATGTAGAAGCAATGTTGCATTATGGACGAGCATTCAAACATACTCCGAAATTAAACTACGAAGTCAAACACAATAGTTTTGGACAGGAGCTCCTCTTTCAGTATCAAACATTAGGCAAAAAAGACTGGCAAGCACATCATCGATATCCGTTGTTGGGAATCAGCTTGATGCATTTTGATTTAGGTAACAAAGAAGATTTGGGTCAGGCCTATGCATTTATTCCGACGATCTCTATACCATTTTTAAGAAGACATAAAACCAACATGGAATTCAGGGTTGGTACTGGAGTTGGTTATCTTACAGAAAAATACAGTCCAATCAATAATACTAAAAACAATGCAATTGGATCGAATGTCAATAGTGCCATTGCTTTTAAAATTGGACTAAATTATTGGCTCAAGCCCAATCTACATCTAACAGCAGCAGGTAGTTTTACCCACTTTTCGAATGGAGCAGCAGCCCTTCCAAATTTTGGAATCAATATACCTGGGATTGTTCTCGGACTCCGTTATTTTCCAAACCCTATTGTGAAAACAGATCTATTGAAAGTAGAATCGTCTCGTAAATTGGAACAGAAAAAATTTGGTGTCAATGTCTTTTTAGGGTTAGCTCATCGAGAATATATTTCATCACAAGGTCCTCGTTATCCGATCTACACGGTGTCGGTGGCTGGGACGTATACTTTGAGTAAACATAACATTGTATCTGCAGGAATTGATGTAGAGTACAACAAAGCGATATATGAATTTGCGGTTCATACTTTTGCGTTTGACGAGCCAACTTCTCGAAAAAAAGCATATCGAGCGATGGCTTTTATTGCGAATGAGTTCAGATTTGGAGATTTAGGATTGGGACTGCAATTGGGTGGCTACATTACACCAGGCAGTTATTTATTACCTTTTCCGATTACCACAAAATTAGCTGTCCGTTATTATTTTAAACCGATTGGAAAACCTGCGACGAGATTTTATTTAGGCACTTATATGAAATCACATTTGATTGTAGCGGAGCAAATTGGGTTTGGTGGGGGTGCTGTTTTTTGATCAGTTCATTTTATTTATTTTCTGAGCGAATTATAATCAATATAAATTTTGCGCCAAACTATTTGCTCCTCTTCTTTCAAACATAATCTAAATCCTATTTAATCACAGTGACATTTCCTTTTTTACTTCTTGGTGTGCATCCATCAATTGCTACCTCGATATAATAAGCATAAATGTCAGGTGGAACAATGGAACCTTTATAATTTCCGTCCCATCCTACCGTAGGGTTTTCATTGTTATACAATAATTCTCCCCATCTATTATAGACTTTAAATTCTACAATTTCTAATTCTCCTGTGAATGCAGTTTCATCATAGAAAATATTAAAGACTGCATTGAGATTATCGCCATTTGGTGAAAATACATTTGGAAATTTGATAGTGGTTGATTCCAAATCTGGGTTATCTAAGGTTTGTATTCGTTCTATTTCACAACCGAATGCATCCGTGACATTTAGTATGACATCAATAGTTGGTTCAGTCGAAGTGACGGCTACAGATGGATTCGAAGTACCTGTTATAATTTGTCCATCAATATTCCATTCAATGGTTTGGGGATTTTCAAAATTACTGGAAAAAGAAATCTCTCCTGGACAGACACCCGTTGTGGCCTGAAAGTCTGCAGTGATGGAGGACACATTAATTGGAATGTTTTGGATTAGCTCGCAGCCATTTTCATCAGACCTTAAAATCAGAGTTGGGGTAAATGTTGTTACACTAGACTGATTATTGTAAACATGAGAGACAGGTGATTGATCATTTATCTGCACTCCATCGCCAAAGTCCCAAGTATATGATGAGACATCAGTAGAACTTAATAAAGTGAAGCTAATTTCCTCACCAGGACATATTAGATCTTGATCTACCGTAAAGTTACCTTCAGGCCCGACAAGTGTATAGCTTCTTGAAAATGTATCCATACATCCCTCAGTCGTTTCAACGATCAACGTAACTTGATAGGTACCTTTGTCGAATGGAATGACGGGATTCTCAATAGTAGATGTTGCACCGTTGCCAAAATCCCAAGAGTAGGTAGCAGCAGTATCCGATACAATTGAGGTATTAGTAAATGATATTTGTTCTGGAAAACAAATGAATTCCGTATCATCTTGATCGCTTATGAAACTGGCAATAGGTGTTGGTGTAACTGTTATTGTAGTATTCAATGTGCCTTGGCAACCCGTTAAATCCTCTGTAAACAATAGTGTAACAGGATGCTCACCCAGCTCTGTAAATGTGATTGCAGGATTGTCTTCCGTGCTAGTTCCGTTTGCCCCAAAGTCCCATACATAGGTAAGAAAAGAGCCTCCTTCCGTATAATCGGCGGCATCAAAAACGATCGATTCATTCTGACAAATAACAGGCCCGTTACTCATATATATAGCTGAATAAATATCGTAAGTTTCAATAAAAAAAGTGGTAGAGTCGATACATCCAATCGCATCTTCTATGACCAAAGATACTGTGATAATACTCTCCCCTTCTCCCAATGTCGGGTCATAATCCGAATTATCAAAATTATAAACCGGGTTCTCCTGATCAGAACTACTTCCTCCAAAATCCCAATCCCAACTAATAATCGTCGTATCTGAAGATGAAAGGTTTGTTAAGACTACATCACTTGGTAGACAAATTAATGTATCTGTGGTAAAGGCAGCATTCAAGTCATAAGCTGTAGTTGAAGATGAGACAGTATCTGTACATCCATTGATGTCTTCTACAATTAAAGAGATGGTCTGAAACCCAGGTAAGAGCGAATGATAGAGAATTGAATCATTGACTTCACGTGGCCTTTGATTCTCAAATTGCCAAATATATCCAGCATGACACAAACTGTGCACATTTTGTGATAAAGATGCATCAAGTGGGGTTGGTTGAGAAACACATGAATTTTCTGGTATATTAATCACCGCTTGTATGTCTGTAATATGGATCAAAACACTGTCTCTATGAACACAATCAATTCCGTTTTGCCTTGTATCAAGATAAATGGTGTAAACTCCTCGGTCATTAAATGTATAAGTAAATGCCTGCTCATTAGAAATTAGTTGGTCTTCCAGATACCAGGCATAGTCATCTGCATTGATACTATTTTCTCCACTGAAATCGACTACATATGGGGTTTCACAATCCATCAAATAATTTATAGATGAATGTGTTCCTTCTATGGTTAATTCACAACCAGTGACCAAAGAATCAAGATAAATGGTGTAGAATTCATAAGTTGCATTTATCGGATAGACACCTGGATATTGGAAAGCATGCTCAGCAACGACTTCCTTCCAGCAATGATTGAATCTCCCGTCATCAGATTCTATATGAAGATTGGAATTGATCTGATCCGTAGTGACTCCAACAGTCAAAGTATCACCAACACATAAAGTCAATTCTGGACATTCGAGTGGAATTGCAGGAACTTCTATGGTATCTTTATCTATTGCGATTATCTGTACTTCACGAGATACGTCTTCACATCCACTTGCATCGGATATCGTAAGGACGGCTTCATGTATTCCTATTGTTGTGTAAGTATGGGAGATTAGTGTGTCAGTGGTTGAGAACGATTCAGTTTGTCCATCTCCATAATCCCAATCTCTAGTTTGTATTTCATAATCTGAAAAACTCAAATCTGAAAATTTAACATCAAAAGGTATACACCCTTTTACAATATCCGGGACAAAAAATGCTTCTGGTTTCTGAATGGTATATTCGTTAAGGACTGTATCTCTGCATCCTTGAGTTGAAACTACAACGAGCCTTGTTAGAAGTGGTTGTGGTTCGTTTATATGATATTCGTCTCGATCTGGATGCTCATAAATATTACTTCCTAGAGGAGTTGTTCTGGTAACATCATCACCATCACCCCAAATATTATTATTGAAGATATAGTATGAATAATTTGGATCAGCAGCGGTATATTCAATGAACAATGGATCGGTGCAAGAAATTTCCGGTCCTAAGGTAAAACTCGCATCTACCTCATAAACATAGACATCTAATGTAACAGTAGTCTCACAATTATCTATAGCAAAAGCGGTAAGGGTAAATGTTTGTAAACCAGACTCAATAAATTCAACTATAGGACGTTTTATATTGGTGGTATATCCAAATTGCGAAGTATCGATAGAGGTTCCTGTAAAATCCCATTGATAACTTTGTGCAATTGTTGAATGAGAAAGTAACACTGGCGAGTTAAGGCAAACGGTATCAGGAAAAGTAGGGGTGATGACTGGGGCACCAATAGTAATTGTTTTTTGTTTAGAGGATACACAACCATTGGCATTGGTGGTGACGAGTTCTGGATAAAATAATCCTTCCGTTTCGTAGGTTATGGTATGTGGTCCTTCTCCTGTAACTGTTTGTTGATTGCCAAAATCCCAAAAAAAAGTTGTTCCCTCTTCCGCATCTATGGTATTTGTAAAAACAAATTCGGCTGGGACATCACAAGCAGAATATCTGTCAATGCTGAAATTTGTTATATCTCCTTCAAGAACAATGTAATCCTGAAAAATTGCAGGTTCATCACATTTAATGTTGCCACTTGTTATGACTTTAAGTGAAATCGAATAGACTCCATTTTCATTGTAAGTGTAATTAGTATTTTGTCCAGAAGCACTATTGCCATCTCCAAATGTCCATACGATATCTTCGACTTCAATATCCGGGTGAATGTCCAATATACTCGTAAAATTAACTTCTAATGGAGCACATCCAGTGGTGGCATCTGCAAATATCTCAAACACAATTGGGGAATATACTGTTATGAAAATATCGTCACCTATTTGTGTTCCATTTTCTTCATCAAAAAGTTGAGCGGTGTAACTGCCTGGTTGAATATATGAGTGCACTGGGTTTTGGAGATTGGAAACGCTTGCTAGACCATCCCCGAAAACCCAATAGTAGCTTGTGGCTTGCGGTGCAGTAAATGATACGGTAAGCTCGGCGCATCCTGCTGTAGAACTGGCGGTCTGACCATAGGTTAAAAAATTTGGTATCAGTAAAAAGACAATCAATTTTGTAGTAAACGATATTCTATTCATGGCCTCTTCTTTAAAAGTGTTTAAAGGTTGATTGAAGAATAGTCTCTACCATCAATTTAAATTGATCTTGGGTAAATCCGCACTTGCATGGGTAGCCGGACATGATATTCCCTACATCAGGTTGATAATATTGTCCGTTAGGATCCTTGATTTCATAGATAAATTCGCAAGAAGACTTTCTAATAAATCTATCTTCTAATTGACCTTGTTGAGCCAGTTCAATTTCTTCAGGGGTTGCATTTGCAAGTGGTTGACCGTATGGATCTGCAGGTGTATCGCACAATAAGTCTCCTGTTGTAGTACAATTGCTTCCATCGACCATTTCAATAGTATTCGGATCAAAAGTGTTTAGCAATCCAAAAGTGTGACCAAGGTGATGAGCAACTTGTCCTGCTATGTCATCATCGCAATCTTTTTCAATGTATATATTAGCATCCAATTCAGTAAGGATACCATTATATGTGCTGGTGCCACAATACGCATCATCAATGAAGGACAGAAAAAAAATATTGATTCTCCTTCTTAAAGTAAATCGGTTTTTTAATTCTAGTAATTGTACCGACACAGAGATTGGTTCATTTACAACCATACCCAATGAATAATCATTTTCAAGAACGTGGTATTCACACAATGAAAAAGAAACACAAATCGGACGGAAAAATTCATTAAGTTTCATCACCATCGTGTCTAGTTCTTCTATTTTATATAAGGGTACTCTATCGACAGAATCTACAGCTACATGAGCAAGGATATTGTAATTTTTATTGACACATGGGAGATCCTGATTATTGTGATGTAATTGCTGTGCACTTATTGATAAGGGTGCCATAGCTACAAAAAAATATATTGTTACAAATACTAGTTTTCTTAGCATAATAGATAATTTTATTTTATAAAGTTGGACAAATTAGCACTGGATTAATTTTTGGTTTTTTGCTGGTAATGATTATTTTTCTTAATCCAAATTCTAATCCTCCATAACTGTTCGTAAATTCCGCAGCTGTTGAAACGGTAAGGTCATACGCAATTCCCAGATCCCATCCTTTATAAATTATTCCAGCAAGAAATTGTATCGCATCACCCGACCTATACCCCAATCCACCTTTTAAGAGCGTCCCAGATTTTTTGTTGAGATTGTACTCGAGGTTCAATTGCCCGCTAATATTTTGAAAGCGAATCATTCTCGAATAAATGATGAGCGGTTTAAACGCCAATCGTTTGTTATACTGGACATGGCATCCTGCGTAAGCATTGATTCTGAGTGATACTGGATTTTGTGTCGAAGAACTATTGAACGAATATTTAGATTGCAAAATATGATATGCGGATACTCCCAAATCAACATAGGCTTTTTTCGAAGTCCATTTCTTAAATCCAATTCCCAAATTCAAATCACTAATTGTTGGATTAAAATTGTCAAGGAGGTTTCTGTCAGGATCGCCTAAGTTTCCGCTAAGGATTTCCATCGAATTATATTTATCGCCATTAATATTTCGCTGAATCATTCCAAATTGTAATCCAATTGTTAGAATTGTTTTATACTTTGGATCAATAGCGTAATGATAGGCGAGACTGAGATGCGCACCATTGTTTTGGAAGTTAAGATCTCCTGCTTTATCCGCAAATACATTTATACCAGCACCGACCCAATGATTAGATTTTGATCCAAATGCGATTGGCATATCAGCATATGCCATAAGCGTCTGATATGGTTCAACTATAAAACTGCTGAATTGATCTCTTACATTGGCTCCGAATCTAAAAGTCCCAGCGTATGCTCCGGTTTTTGCAGGTGATAAATAGAGAGGTGAGTAATGATAATTGGTGAAGTGTAAATCTTGACTATGCACTATTGAACTAAGCAAAAGTCCAAGAACCAACAATAGAGTTGTTTTTTGTGTTATTTGTTTTGTCAAGCTTTATTGGTCTTTAATCCTGAATTAAGAAAAGTTTTAATTTAACTCTAAAATATCCAGGAGAAGATAATTTTTAAAAAACAAAAATTTTAGCTTGTCAAAAATAAAGTTGCTATTTAGGTTGAATTTTAACGCTAGTTAAGTTTAAAAATGTAAATGTTTTGTCATAAATTTTCACTTATTCAATTCAAAAGAAATTAAATTCAGTTTGGTTGATTTTCTCGAAGCAAACAATGTTCTAATAATAATATTGAAACTTTAAAAATCACTTTTACGCCTACGTTTCAATTCATAAACATAACAATCAACATCATAAAATTTTCTCTCTTCCACAAACCGCTAATTGACAAGCCATCATCAGTCTCTAAGATAGCCTATTTTGTACGAAATTCTTTCAAAACAAATATTTCAACAAAAAACATACATTTCCAGATTTTAAATTTACATGTGTGTAGTCGTAAAACAAACGTTTACAAACGACTTTAAACGACAGTAAATGTTTAACATCCGACTACGACTTGCATGGCTCCATAACTTTGCATCGTCGATCAGTTGGATTGATACTTATTAAACATTTTATTTCGTAACAGCTTGTGATATAGTGCAGGCTTTTACACTATCGAGTAACTTACTATAAATTTTGAAAAAGAACTTATTGCCCAACTCTGCGTCTCAGAACCGGGCTTGATAGCTAAGGTTATCATCCCGAACCTGTTCGTTAATTTGAACAAAAATTCTGCTTTCAAAATGTAAATTAACTTACTAGACAGTGTAATTAAAATTTCTAATTATGAATACTTTAAGAAATCGTGTACAGTTAATCGGACACCTAGGACAAGAACCTAAATTGGTAACTTTTGATTCGGGTAAAAAGAAAATGACCGTATCTATTGCAACCAATGAAGTTTTCCGCAACGCTAAAGGAGAAAAAGTAACAGACACCCAATGGCACAATGTAGTTGCATGGGGTAAGACCGCAGAGAATATTGCTAAGTATTTAAAGAAAGGTTCTGAAGTGGCTGTAAATGGAAAATTGGTTCACCGGAATTATGAAGACAAAGAAGGTATTAAGAGATACATTACAGAAGTGATTGTAGATGAGTATATGTTTTTGGACAAAGCAGATATGCCTTTCTAAAGAATTGTTCCGCTAAAAGAAATTGTTTTAATGTTCTGATGAAGGTGCCTGTAACGACAGGCGCCTTTTTCTTTCTTAAGTAATCGATAAACAAAAACGAAATTTTTTTAAAAACGATATCCAAGATGCAACACAAAATTGGTATTCTGATTTGGGATATTGTATTCTGCGCCAAGACGACCAGGACCAATTGGGGTGACAAAACCTAATTCTAAACCGACTCCTAGCATTTGGTCAATCTCGGTAGGAATTGTTTCTACCAAATTGTCATTCACAATATTATAATCTCTTGCTCGATATTGTCCATAGTTGAAAAGTACGGATGTAAATATATTGTCGAAAAATTCGGTTCTGAATTTAACCCCAGCCATCCAATATTCGGAAACGGGAATTTCCATATAATCTAATCCAACAAATTCCACATGACTGGATTCTTCTGGCAAACTTCTACCCAAGTAGAACATACTTAAGAAATTATTGGGGTCGCCATCTGATTCAAATTCTGTGTAGCCGGTATCCGCATTTAATTTTATGGAAAATTTTTCATCCACTTTGAAAATTCTGGAATATTTAAGGCGAGCAAATTTTCTGTAATTACTTAAACGATCGATTGATAATTCATCCGGAAATCTAATGTTACTAAATAATGGTATCCGCCCTTCGAATTCTAAGTACGACCCTTCTACTGGAAAGGTCTGGCGATCATAAGTGTCAAAAACATATCGGAGTCCTAGAAATGCTTGATTTAAACCGAGGTCTTCAGTTTTTCGATTGAAAATATCATCTCGTTTGGCAAAACGCTCGAGCCCTATTTCTGCAGAAACAACTGAACTGTTTTTGAAACTAGTAAATAAATTCAACTGACTTTTATAATGATACATGGAAGAGATATCATCCAATTCTCCAAGGTCATTATAGATATAAAAAGGGAAGTGATTTAAAATTCCTTTGAGTTGAATTCCGAAATTCGGTTGTGAAGTTGTATAGACTTGATAGTTGGCCATCAACATTGGATTCTCAGATAATTTAATATCTATACCCAATTTTGATCCATTCAAACCGCGATTTCTAAAAGTCCCATTCAACAAAATTGCAGCTTTTAAATCGCTATCGTAGTTCATACTTACTTGCAAATATTCTCCACTCTTTACATCCGCATCAATGGTCAACTCATAGCCATCGTCTCCAGGTGTTAATTCGTAGTAGGCATCTCTAAAAAACTGTCCTCCGAAAAGTTGTTTTATTTTTTGTTCAATAGACTCGATTGAATATTCTTTGACGTAACGCATTTGCATCACATTCGCAATTGTATTTCGGCGTTTTGCATCTACTCCTTTCATTTTCACTGTACAGACTTTACACATTTCTGGAAACGAAATCTCTTTTACTTCATGTTTGTGATTTGGATCATGATTTGGATGTGCCAATTTCAATATAGCGGGGAGTTGTTCTTTAGCCGCTTGCACACCCAAGTATAACAAAGAGTCTACTTCTTCAAAATCAAGTGTTCCAAAACCAAGTATATCTGGTGTAATCACTACATCAGCCAATGTTCTTTGCACCGCCACCGATTCTGCTAGTTTGTAACTACTGGTTTGTTCTAATACTTGTATCAAAGATTTTAATTCACTTCTTTTATATAATGGGCTTGTGATGTCTACCGCAATAACGATTTCAGCACCCATATCGAATGCTTCTTGTACGGGAAGATTTTGAACGACTCCACCGTCTAACAATATTTTTCCATCTACTTCCATTGGTTCGAAAATTGAAGGCAAAGACATACTTGCTCTCATCGCTTTTGCTAAAGACCCATTTTTGATTATTACTTTTTCTCCGGTCTCCGCATTTGTAGCCACGCATCTAAAAGGAATTGGGAATTTATCAAAATCAGTAATTCCATGAGCAGGAAAAGTTAGATAAGATAAAAGCAATCCGATTTTTTGACCTTGTATAAATCCTTTAGGAAATTGGACTTTGTTGTCTTCAATTCCAAACTTCACTTGATATCTTTCAGAATATTGACGTTCTTCAATTGGCAGATCTGTCCTTTTTAATTCATCGTTGAAATAGTAATTCCAGTCAATATCTTTTGCCATCGCCTCCAACTCCTCCACAGAATATCCGATCGCATACAGGCCACCCATGATGCTCCCTATACTTGTCCCTGTTACATAGTCTGGACGAATTCCTGCTTCTTCTAACACTTTCAGCACGCCAATATGAGCAATCCCTTTGGCGCCACCACCACTCAGTGCCAGGCCAATTTTTGGGTGATGCATATCAGGAACTTGCGCAATCAGTGCAATACCTTGGGAGAGCAGAAAAACAAGTAAAAATGTCTTAACAAATTGATATTTCATGATAGGTTATCCGAAAAGTAGGTAATATAAAAAAAGCGAGACTGCTTTAGGTCATACAGTCTCGCTTTTTATACGATTGATTGTTTTAATAAATTATTTAGCGATGCTCAACTGGTTTACTTTTAGAGACTAATTTGTTGGAATTCATCTCAACATGATCTCTTCTTGTTCGAAAAATATCAATCGCTGCATATATCGCTTTTTGCATCGACATATGGTTTGCCTTATTTTCTCCAGCGATATCGAAACCAGTTCCATGATCCGGCGAAGTTCTCACTTTTGTCAAACCTGCAGTATAATTGACTCCATTACCAAAAGACAATGCTTTAAAAGGAATCAATCCTTGATCATGATACATGGCTAAAATTCCATCATACTTTTTGAATTGACTAGATCCAAAAAATCCATCAGCGGAGAAGGGACCGAAACATAAGATTCCTTTTTTCTTCGCTTCAACCAGAGCTGGTCTGATAATTTTTTCATCTTCCTCTCCTATTACCCCATCATCACCAGCATGTGGATTTAATCCAAATACCGCAATCGTTGGTCGCTCAATTCCGAAATCTTTTTTCAAAGATTCGTTCATGATGTTCAATTTCTTTTGAATTAATTCTTTGGTAATTTTGGAAGCCACATCTTTTAATGGAACATGATCCGTAACCAACCCCACTCTCATATCATCATTTACCATGAACATCAAACTTTCTTTTCCGAATTTTTCGGTCAAGTAATCTGTGTGACCAGGAAAATCAAAACCTGCCTGGCTCATTGCTTTTTTATGAATTGGGGCCGTCACCAATGCATCGATATATCCGTTTTCCAAATCATTAATTGCTTGTTCTAAAGAAATTTTTGCAAACTTTCCACCTTCAGAACTCATTTTTCCTAACGCTATATTTATATCATCTTGCCAGCAATTGACAACATTGATTTTATCCATGTAAGGACGTTCCGCGCTTTTTAGGTTTTGAAATTGAAAGGAATCAATTCCTGTTACATTTTTGTGATAAGAAACTACTTTGGATGAACCATAAATAATTGGTGTACACTGATTCAAAATCAATGGGTTTACCAGTGCTTTGATAATTACTTCCAATCCAATACCATTCATATCTCCAATGGTAATTCCAACTTTTATCTTTGACATCTTAATTTTTTTGGCTTAATAGTTTTTGAGAAAATCAAACATTAATCGCACGCCGGCTCCTGTGCCTTCTTTTGTACGATATCCATCTGTTTTTTGAAGGTAAGCAGATCCTGCAATATCAAAATGCAACCATGGATAATCTGTGAAATGCTCCAGAAATTTTCCTGCAGTAATCATTCCAGCAGAAGAACCTCCAAGGTTTTTCAAATCTGCAATATTAGATTTTAATTGTTCACCATATTCTTTCCAAAGTGGTAATTCAATCAGTCTTTCATAGACACTGAATCCACTTTTTTCCATCTTTTGTTTGGTGGTTTTTCCGGCGTTACCCATGTAGCAAATTGCTTCCGGACCGAATGCTTTCATTGCAGAACCAGTTAAAGTTGCAAAATCCAATACCAATTCAGGTTTGTATTTTTTTGCATAATGCAATGCATCTGCCAATATCAATCTACCTTCAGCATCTGTGTTTAAAACTTCGACGGTGCTTCCACTGTGCATCGTAATCACATCACCTGGTACATACGCATCATTTCCAGGACGATTATCTGTTGAAGGAATCAAGGCTACAACATGTAAAGGGAGCTTTGCATGACTAATCGCACTCATGGTTCCGATCACGGCGGCAGCTCCTGCCATATCACTCTTCATCATATCCATTGAGTTGGCCGTGGGTTTTAAACTTACACCACCTGTATCATAGACAATTCCTTTTCCGACTAAAACAATCGGCTTTTTATTGTTACATTTTTTAGGTTTCCATTCAAGGACATTGAAAGTAGGAGGAGAAATACTTCCCATGTTGACAGCCAACAATCCACCCATCTTCATTTTTATAATTTCTGCCTTTTTGTAAACTTTGACTTTGAAGCCACTTTTCTTTCCGATGGATTGAATCTCTTTACTCAATTGAGAAGCGGATAGATAGGATTGCGGTTCATTGACGAGATCTCTTGCCTTGCAAGTTGCAAAAAGGATGGCATTCAATTCATCAAATTGATTCATAGCAATGCTTTTACGTTCTATCTTAATTTGAGATAGTGTATTGCTTTTTCCCTTTTTATCCTTGAAGTATTTTAGAAACTGATAATTTCCGAGCATCATTCCCTCTACAAATTCGGAAGTCAAATCTAAATTGCATTCATTAACAATTGTGACTTCTTCGATTCTGTAATGGGATAAAAAACTTAGTAGATCATTTCCGGCTAATCTCGTCTCTTCTCGTGTGATATTATGATCACTGTGCTTTGCAAGAAATTGAATAATTACATTTCGTTTTTCTTGTGGTATCAACACAGATGAAGATCCGTTTCTTGATACATTTTTAAACACCTTTATATCCGAGGAAGATAAATATTTATCTTGCCAGCTGTTGTTTTTTCGATCCGCTAAAATTACCAGGTCATCTGTTTTTCCAAAGGATTTGACAACCGTTAATTGAGTATTCATTATCGCTGAAACTTTATTTCAGAACAAAATTTGGGTAAAGATAAGGATATTACGAGACATAAACCGTTGATTGTTAAAATGATTACCCAAGTCTAGGGTGTTAATATCTGACTATAAAATCCATTAATTGGACTAAATTGCGTCCTAAAACATCATATTGAAGGCAAAAAAGTCATACAGTCAGCATTTTTTGAATAACGAGAGCATTGCTGAAAAGATCGCAAACGGGTTGGAATCGACTGATTTGCAAAGCAATGTGCTTGAAGTAGGACCAGGAAAAGGCGTATTGACCAAGTATCTTATTGAAAAATATGAAAACCTCATGGTGGTTGAGGCAGATCGAGACATGGTTAAAATTCTCGACATTCATATGCCCAAATTGAGAGGAAAAATAATTCAAGAAGACTTCCTAAAATTGGATTTGTCGCATTATTTCAAGGATGAACCTTTTTCAATTATTGGAAATTATCCATACAATATTTCATCTCAAATTCTTTTTAAGATGTTGGAATATAGAAATCAAGTTCCAGAATTAGTGGGCATGTTTCAAAAAGAAGTGGCTGAGAGAGTGGTCGCTGGTCCAGGAAGTAAAACGTATGGAGTGGTCAGTGTTTTGGTGCAAGCATATTATGATGGGGAGTATTTATTTTCGGTAGAAAAGGGAAGTTTTACTCCACCTCCTAAAGTTCGTTCTGGAGTTATCCGCTTGACTCGAAAAGAAAATCAAGAACTCGGTTGCGATTACAAAATCTTTAGAAGTGTGGTCAAACAATCTTTTGGTCAACGAAGAAAAATGTTGCGTAATACACTGAAATCTCTTTTTGCAAATGAAGAAATTCTAAAGCATCCTTTGTATCGATCAAGACCTGAGGATTTATCTGTCCAACAATTTGTTGACATTTCGAAATTGGTGCAGTCGGATCGGGAGAAGCATTCTTGATTTATATCCCTATTTTAAGCTGTAAGTAATGTGCGCAATTTCCCACAATCTTTAGAGACAAAATTATGAATTCATTTGCTTGAGGAGCGACCGGGTTTAACTAATCCAAAAAACAAATTATCTTTGCACCAATTCTCGGGAACTAAATCCTGTGATTTCTCATTATATTATAGAACTTAAAAAATAATAAAGATATGAGCCTTGAAGCAAAAATCATGACGGACTTAAAGGAAGCCATGAAAGCAAAAGATCAAGCTGCATTGAGAAGTATACGTGCAGTAAAAGCAGAAATATTGAAATTCAAAACCAGTGGTACTGGTGCGGAATTGGATGAAGCTGCAGAGATCAAGCTATTGCAAAAATTAGTGAAGTCTAGAAAAGACTCTTTGGAAATTTACGAGAAGCAAAGTCGTGAAGATTTGGCTGTAAAAGAACGTGAAGAAATCACTGTCATTGAAAAGTACTTACCTGCTCAAATGGATGAAAGTGAATTGAAATCTTTCATTCAAGATATCATTACCAAAACTGGTGCTTCTTCTATGAAGGACATGGGTAAAGTGATGGGAATGGCTTCTAAAGAATTAGCTGGAAAAGCCGATGGGAAGACTATTTCTGCGATGGTGAAGAACTTATTGGGATAAAATCGTTAGACATTATAACAATATATGCACTGCTCAATTTTTTTGGGTGGTGCTTTTTTTGTCTTGACTCAGTTCTCTTCCAATAAATCAAAAACATCATCCAGCTCATCATAAGATTTCATCCCAATCTTTTCTTCCATACCACCAGCAACACACAATCCATGCGGTTTCATTTCATCCAGAATTTGTGAAGTTTCATTGGCTTCAAAAGGGATATCTAAAATGACATTATTGTTTTTACAAAAATCTTTCAAAATAGAAATGGAAAATGGCGGATCATTAAAAAACTCATTCCAACTCATTTTATATTTCTGAAAATCTAAAATATAGCAATCAACGAGGTCTATGTAAGGAGACATTTCACTTTCAAGATCTTCGACCCGAAGACCAGGCGTGACAACAATAGTCTTTTGTACCTTGATGCCTTCCAGTCCCATGATATCTTGAATAGAATATTTCATACCCATTTCAGCGACATCAAAATCAATGAGTTTTTTCAAGTCTTTTATTTCCTCAATTGTCTGATTATTGAACTTAGCGACTGTCTTCGGACCTTCTACCCAGCCAGTGATCGCCATCAACTTTGCAGGTTCCAAATAATCAGCGGATGCTTTATCCATGTCGTAGGTTAGCCAATTGGCTCCTCTGGCAGAAAAATATCTTGCATCTGTTAAATTATTTATACAGTTTGCTTTAATTCGTGTTTTTAGCATGTAACAAAATTTTATTTGGGCTATTTCTGATTTGAAATTATTTTTCTATATTTTAATACACGAAATTTGAATAAAATTCGTTTTAAAGACACCTTCGAGTAGAATTTCTTGAACAACAAGGCCATAACTTATGAATTTCAGCGCTTTAAATATAATTTGGAATAAAATATGCACTGAAAATTTTAGTTAACCACTCGAAGATACAACCAACCTTACTATTGAGCAAAACAAACTATTTCCAACTTGTTTATGAGGTGACTCGTCAAATCCCTTTTGGTCGCGTAAGTACCTATGGTGCCATCGCAGATTATCTAGCACTCGGATCCGCTAGAATGGTAGGATGGGCACTCAATAAAAGTTTTACAGCAGAAGGTGTTCCTGCTCATAGAGTGGTCAACCGAAAAGGCGAATTATCCGGTCGCAATTTTTTTCCAACACCGACATTGATGCAGCAGCTATTGGAAAACGAAGGGATAGAAATCATCGAACATAAAATCACTCATTTTGAATGTCTCTTCTGGCACCCCGAAGAACTAGATGAAACATAAATAAATTAGCAAGCCCAAAATATCGAGTCTGCTACAAAGAAAAAATAATATGAAACACACTTTAAAATTTTGGTACGGACTCCTAGGAATCGCTTTCCTATTTTTTAGTACTAGTTCAGATAACCCCGAAGTAATTTATTGGACCCCTGACTATAAATTGACATGGGATGATTTTCAAGGGCATCCTAATTTCTCTCACAAACATATTTCTGCAATTACCTCATCAGGCATTGTTCATTACAAAGGATGTGACGATGGGTTGATCAAATATAAGATTCAATCTTACTTCGAAAAAGATCATAGTTGGGTTAAGAATGAAGCACGCACGCCTCATCATCTTGCACACGAACAAATCCATTTTGATATCACCGAATTGTATGCTCGCAAATTGCGTAAAGCATTAAAGAAAAGACAGTTTGCTTGTGGACAGGAAGTAGAGTTTGATAATTTCGTTTTTGCTTTTTCTCAAAGTTGGCAAAATGAACAACAGAATTACGATCTGCTTTCAAGACATAGTTTGGAAAAGAAACAACAACGCGAATGGTTTTACAGAATTGCAATGGAATTATCTTTATTGGACGATTATGCTTCCGGGAGTAAAGAAGAAGGTGAATTTGAGAATGTAGAATAAACAAATACATTTTCACTAAATTATTTTCTAGATAAGTCCTCTAGATTTTAACTCCAAATACTTATTTACCGTATTCATAGACAAGTCTTCTGGAGAAGTAAGAATAGTCTGGATACCATACTGGCGAAGGATTTGAACCATCTGCTGTTTTTCGTAAATAAATTGTTGCGCAATGGTCTTGTGATAGATTTCTTGTGTTGATGTTGCTTCCTCTTTTGAAAACGCTTCTACTTCTGTATTTTTAAAAAAGATGACTACTAAGAGATGTAAATTATTGATACGTCTCAAAATCGGTAACACTCTTTCCATTCCATAGACACTTTCGAAATTGGTGAAAAGAAAGATGAGACTTCTTCCTTTAATTAATTTGCGGGAAGCATGATATAGAATTTCATAATTCGCTTCTTTCTTGCGTTCCTTCTCATTGTATAGAGATAGAAGAATTTTGTTTAATTGATTTTGGGATCTTTCTGCTTTTAAGGTTGTTCCAATTTTGTCTGAAAATGAAATCAAACCCGCCTTATCATGTTTTTGTAAAGTGACATTGGCAATTACCAAACAGGAGTTAATCGCATAATCCATCAACGACATCCCATTAAAAGGCATCCGCATTACACGACTTTTGTCCAACAAACAGTACACTTGTTGAGAGCGCTCATCCTGAAACTGATTTACCATCAAAGAATTTCGCTTGCTACTGGCCTTCCAATTGATACTCCTAAAATCATCTCCTTGGACGTAGTTTTTGATTTGTTCGAATTCGTAGCTCTGACCGATTCTCCTCATTTTTTTGATTCCCTGTTGATGAGAAGTTTGGTCAAATGCTTTCAAACTAAAATACTTCATTTGAATGATAGAAGGGTAGACCGGGACCATTTCTTCTTTCCCTAATTGCAATCGTCTTTGAATCAATCCTAAAAAAGTACTAATGAAAATATTAATATTCCCGAAAGAATACTCACCTCGCTCAATTGGTGTGATATCATAAGTAATTTCTTTTTCATCTTGTTTTTCAAGTACGGTGTCAATAGAAAAATCACGACGTTGCAATTGGGCAGGCAATTCATCAATAATTGTTGTGTCCAATTTGTAATTAGAATTATTCTGAAGTTTTAGACGGATGATATTTTTATCGCCGAGGGAAAGTACTTTTGGAAATGAACGTTTACATTTCACGTTGATGCCTTTGCCGAAAATCATTAGAAATTCAACCAAAGTAAGTGCTAGAGATATTACCAATGCGGTCTGCGCTACCGGAAATAAAAAGTAGAAAGGAAAGCTCAACATGAACAATCCAATTACTCCACCAAAAAGGAGAAAAAATTTACCAGAAAGATATAGGTTTTTCATTGTTGATCGTTAGGACGCAGGAGGATTTTTAAACATCAAATTCCCGATCTGGTCGTTACCTAGGTACTTCAATTTTCTTCAAGATATCTTCGATAACAGATTTGCTATCATATCCTTCCATTTCTCTTTCTGGTGTTAAAATGATTCTGTGATTTAAAACCGGGTAAGCCACATATTGTATATCATCGGGCGTTACAAAATCTCGACCACTCATGGCTGCGATTGCTTTGGATGCATGCATGATCGCTAAGGATGCACGAGGGGAAGCACCCAAAAACAAATCTCCATTATTTCTGGTATTGTGAATGATAGCGGCGATGTAACGGACTAGTTCGTCTTTGATCATGACCTTTCCGATCAATTCCTGACACTCTTTTAAGTCAGTTGGCGTCAATACACTTTGAACTTTTGCATTCAATTGGCTTTGGTCAGAACTTTTAAATCGATTCAAGATTTGTTGTTCTTCATCAATTGAAGGATATTCTAAATTGATCTTAAAAAAGAAACGATCCAATTGTGCTTCTGGCAATTTATAAGTTCCCTCTTGTTCGATTGGATTTTGAGTAGCAATCACAAAAAACGGAGGTTCCATTTTGTAGGTTGAACCATCCACTGTTACTTGTTGTTCTTCCATCACTTCAAAAAGTGCGGCTTGTGTTTTGGCTGGAGAACGATTGATTTCGTCAATTAAAACGAGATTTGAAAATACCGGACCTTCCTTGAAGGAAAACTCTGAGGTCTTCATATTGTATACCGTCGTTCCTATCACATCTGTTGGCATCAAGTCTGGTGTAAACTGTATTCTTGAAAAATCAACTGACATGGCTCTTGCCATCATTTTAGCTGTCAGTGTTTTTGCAATTCCCGGCACTCCTTCTAACAATACGTGTCCATTGCAAAATAATGCTGCCAACATCAAGTCCATCATTTCTTGTTGACCGATAATCACCTTAGACAATTCTGATTTGACAGAAGAGATCGTGTTTTTTACCTTGCTTAAATTGATGGTATTTTGTTGCCAAGAATGGACCGGTGTACTGAAAGCAGAAGTTTCAACCTTCGGAGATGGGTTGTCAGTATTTGGTATTTTCAGATCATCAACTGGTTTTAGTTCGTTTTCGTTTGAATCTTCTAAGCTCATATTGGAATTTCAGGTGATCAATGTGTGTTGTATTAACGCATTAAAAATACAGAAATTATGTATCGAATACCAATTTCATTAAGAATTCGAAAACACAATAAGACACTAAAATTTCTCTATATAGGCCGAATGAGCTATTCGTTAAAACAATAGAATTCCAATACCAATATTATTTTCAAATATGTAGTGACTGTAGATACGCTTGTTAATTCGTGTCTGAACATTTTTTTCAAAGCTATCATTGAAAGTATCTAGTGATCGGTCTCCCCAAGTCCATCCTACTTGTCCTGAAAAATTAACAAAAAATTTCTCTTTAAATATTTTTTTGATCCCAATTCCATAACCTGTATAAAAGGTTTTATGAACTACATCTTTAAAGGCGTCTTCTTGTGCGCTTCCAGTAATATACTTACCTTCAAAGTGATGATAAAAACCAAACGGTGCAAGCGAACCTCGCTTCATAAAATACTTATCATAGTGCAAGCAAATTGCAGTTACTTTTAATTTACTGAATTTAGATTGAAAATTGTCTTCACTGTCTCGGTAGTCAACACCAATCCCTGTATTAAAAAAGTCGAAACCTAATCCAATAACACCAGACCTGCTAACAACGTGATTGAGTGTGAAGTTATGTCGATAAGATATACCCAAATTGTCATAAGCGTACATTTTGTTATTAGTGGTTGGTCCGCCAACTGCGAGCATGTAAAAAAGATCGTATTCAATAAATGTCTTCTTCCCTAAATATCCAGGAGCTTGAGCATTCGCCAGACAAAAAGAAAAGAGGAACATTAAAGTGTATAAATATTTCATGGTTGTTTGGTTGTATGGTCGATAAAGGTGGTTACTTCATTTTATTTAGGTCGCTTTTTAATTTGCAAAAACGTGTCATACAAATGCGCATTGACAACGGATTTAGAATCTTTTTCAAACAATGGATTCATTTTAGTCATTTCCATTTCTCCTGTACGCACATTGACAATGATTGAAAAGAACATCGATTCATAAGCAGGATGGGTGAGGTAGTAAGCAGAATAAGCAGGATGTAAATATAAGAATGTCAGAAAACCCATAATGGATTTTTTCTTTCTTCCAGAAACAATTCCGGTCCATAGAAAGTGGTCGGTTCCGTATTTGTCTGCAATTTCAATGACACGTTCTTGATTGAAACCACGCATTTTTATCTCCTCTAATTCCAGTTGCTGATTGAACCATTCAGTGACATACATCAGTTCATTCATCTTTTCCGCTTCGCCATACTCGACCAAATTTGTCGACAGCATCTGTGTTTCCAAACCTACTGCCTTGGCATTTTTTTCAACCCATTTCGTGTACTGTTCTTCTGACATTTCTGATGATAAATAATCGATTTGATTGTCGCGTTTTCTGAAATCCATTTTCATGTAGTATGGATTCACTACAACTACTTTATCCAAACCAAGTGCATATCCTTTTTTGATAAGTTCCCGCTCTTTCTTTTTTGTCTCTTTTCGGATTTGTCTGGCTGTTTTATGCTGATCCATCAAATCCGCTTTTAGATTCTTATCTTTTTTTCTTTTACAAACTTTGAAAGCTTCAGAGAATCCACGGTCCTTGATGATATCTACAAATGCATATTTGATAAACTCTCTTTCAAATTTTTTCAAATCACTTTTTCTTGTACTGCTAGGTTGTGAAAAACTATTGAACGGAGCGTATTTTTCAGCGTGATCTTTGTCGTAAAATTCCGTTTCACTTTCATAATGATTGTCTACCATCTCTTGAAATAAATCGTTGGCTATTTTTTTCATCTCATCATCATCTGGATAGGTGCGCATCAACTTCCAGGCATATTGCAAAGCCAAGACATTGAGCTCATTATTTTTCATGTGATTGAAAAAATAGTAGAGTCTTTGGATTTCTCCATCTTCATTTTCGAATGATCCTTCTGTTTCGTGATCTCTATCTTTATTTCTGAATTTTGTTAATCCGTAAAGTGCTTTTGCAATATTCTTTTTCAGATAAGTATCATCCATTACACTTTCTTGGTGTAATAATACATACGAATTGTAAATGGATTCATAGTAATTGAATTCGCGTAAATACAAGTTGGACAACTCATATTGACATTGCGTCTTCATTTTGTTAAATGTCTGTTCTGAAACTAAAAAATCTTCTAATTTTCGGTAGGTGCGACCTTTTAGATTGTCGTACATCTGCTCTCTCCTTTTACCGATACTTGGGTGCGTACTATGACTATCTTCATTGTGCTCATTCAACCCATAGGAGGTTTCAATTTCTTGTAGGTAATATTCATTTGGAAATTTGAAATAAGTTGATTCAAAAAATTGGGTATCAAATGGTATGTCCGTAATCGGTTGATGCGCATATTTTAACAAATCAAATACGCCGTCAATTTCATTGATATCATAATCGGTTTTTAGAAACATTTTCAACCCTTCTGCATCAGCAGATATTTCTAATTCTTTGGAATATTTATTTTCTGTGAGAAGTGTTTCATTGGCGTCCTTACCCACTGGGTTTTTCTGCCTTTCACGTTGCGTCTGTACATCATCCATATACAAGTGTAATGCATGATCTTGTGTGTAATGAGAAATCTCATGCGCTAAAATGAAAGCCATTTGCGCTTCATTTTTAAGACGTGCCACCAATCCCATGTTGACTAAAATAATCCCATTATTTGTGGCAAATGCATTCACTACAGGCGACCGAACAGCGTATACCCGAATTTGATCTCTGATTTTCGGCTGAGTTTCTAAAACAACGTCTTTTATTTTATTGAGATAGATAGTTAATGGATCATTGAATAACACATTGCCAGAGTGCAACAAATCATCAATTACGAAGCAAGATTCTAGATAAAATTTTTGTTGATCAGTTTGAGACTGATGATGGGCGTGACAGGAAATTTTTTTTATTTCTTCTTGATATTTTTCACCTGATGGCACTACGAAATCATCTGGCACCGGATTAACAGATACCAAAGGAGAAAAGGAATTTTGATGTTGCGCGAATACCATTCCCGTCCATAGTGTTGCCACTAAGCACAATATATATCTCATAAATTGCTTATTCTAGTGTAGAAAAATATTAGTGTTGGGAGGGAATTAAATCTTAGAGGGGATTCTAAATATATTAATCAATATTTACGCCAATCGAGTGGGTGGAATTGGTGGGGTGGTTTGTAGATTTGAGAGACTTCTTTGCGTTGTGGAGAACATTGCCGAATTTATGGAAGAAATATGGACTTTCATTGGTTAATTTAATGAATATGAAAACAAATTGTTATATTACATCATTATTCACAAAATCCTTAATTCATGAAAAATGTATTGGTCTTATTTTCAATTATTATTTTTATGACGGCGTGTCAAAAAAATGAAATTACCCCCCCCAATAACAACGAAATAATAACAAACGACACACCTAATCAATCGAATTCCCTCTTTAGCTATCAACCTTCCCCTGATCAAGATGAAATCAAAGCTAGAATCAATGATTTCAGACAAAGACTTAAAGATGCCAAATCAGGTGCTGTTTCGAATAGAGATCAAATGACTATTGAAAACGCAGAATGGAGTATTGAAGCTAATTTAAATGCTACATATGCGCAAGCCGATTTCGCATTCACTAAATTTGAGTCTAGAGAAGATGCTTTTTCAATTTCTGTTGAAAATGGAACGGTGAATGATCAGGAAATTTTAAGCGCTTACGAAACAGCTCGAACTAAATTAAGGAACCAAGTATATAGCGTTTCAGATGATTCAAGACAAACTATACTTGTAGATTTAGAATTGGTTGATTTGGGTAGCAATGAAGTTTCGATGAAAATAAGGACTTTTATTGGTAAAAAAGAAGAAGCAAATTCAGTTATTTATCAGAGTGATTGCAATCACTATACTGAAGCAAATGAAGATTTTTGGTATTGGGGCAAAGGAGAGGGACGTTGCTGCTGCGATTTTGATGCACAGGGAATTGATGCTACTGATAGACTTGAGCAAGATCTAAATGAAAGAATTGAACTGCCAGAAGGGCATTTATATTTTACTACTGTCAATTCTACACATATCGATCCAGAAGGTGGAGAACCTCTAGGTTATGATTATTTTAATCCAAATGATAACATCCCAAATGATGGTAATAGAGATAAGATAATTTATTGGGTGGTAGGAGATAATTTCAATGAAGCTCAGTGTATTTCTCCTTATGATCTTAACTGGTATTATTGTAACTGGAGAAGTTTAATTACAGAATTTACTCCTCCAAACCAAGCTTTTTCTCACATTGATATTATAGATGAAATTCATCTTGTTACCCCTACGGTTTTTTTTCACAGAGCAAACATTTTTCATGGGTATTATGTTTCTTGCCCGTGCCCACCTTGCCCAATTGGAGAGGAATGTGACTGTTGTTAATTAATTAAAGAATTGGAGGATTGATTTTAATTTTCAATCCTCCAATTGATATATAGGCTGAAAATTATATGAAAAATAAGGTTTCTATAATATTTTTATTTATTCTTTTACAAAACAACTTTGTGATTTCACAAATGCTAGGCTGGGAATTTATACACTCAGAAGTTTCTAAAGAGATAGGTAATTTAGTAATTGAAAATGATCAGGGAAATTATATTGTTGCTTCTGAAGTTATTTCGTCATCAATAGGTAATACTAGACTTCAAATTTTTGAATTGGATAACGAAGGAAGCATTATTGCACAATTAATGTTAGAAAAAGAGGAATACTCGATTGGATTACTTTCATTGTTTCAGCAAGGAGCGTTTTATTTGGGAATAGGCTATGCTAATGACCCAGTTAATAGTACTGGTAATTTATTAATTTCTAAATTCGATTTAGATTTGCAAATTGTGCAGGATACCATTATATACTTAGGTTCAGATCGACTAGGTGATATGAATTGTAACATTATAAATGATACGATTTTTTGTGTTGGAAACCGATTTGATACAGGTTTTTCAAAACCCTTTGGATTCAAGCTAAGTACATATAATGACATCCACTTAATAAAAGCCGACCTTTTACCGTTTAACAATCGTGTAACTAGTCTCATTTATAATCCCATTGATTCAAATTATGTTGTTCTTGGACAAAATAGACTTTTGCTATTTGATTATGACTTTAATTATAAAACAACATTAAGTCTTCCTTTTTCTTTGTCTCAACAAGGGCAAATTATTGCAGAACTTAACTCATTTTTAGTTACTGGCAAAAGTGACTTTATTGATCCAACTCAACCTAATTCAAGAGATATTGGGCTTGCCCGTTTTAGTTATTCGTATGAACCACTCAGCTTAATTACCATTGGTATGAGTGAAGATTCAATCGACATCCCAGCACCCAAAAATAGCATTTCTTTTATTGATTCTACTCACTTTTATTTAGGAGGCACCTTCAATATGCAAATTGCACCTTTTGAAACTGTATCTGATAATTCATGGTTTGGACTATCAAAATTTGACACAGAATTAAACAAAATTTGGGAAAGAAGTTATGGTGGCGATGCATTTTATATTATGTATAGTTTGTCAGCTACAAGTGATGGTGGGTGTATTATGGTTGGCTTGAGACAGGAACATTGGCAGGAAGAAGTTTTAGTTCAGTTGTATGTATTAAAAGTTGATGAAAATGGCGAAATAGTTTCCACTTCTACAATTCCAATACAAAAAGAAATCGCAACCGTTTATCCCAACCCATTCCAAGATTATTTTCAAATAGATATTTCAGAAAAACTTTTAAGTATAGATGACTTGAAATTAGAATTAGTAGATATGAATGGACGAGTTGTTATTCAACAAGATATCAAGGACAAGAATATTAAATTGAGTACATCCAATGTAAGTGTCGGTAATTATATTGTTATAATCAAGGATAAAAATGACAATGTTATTTGGCAAGATAAATTAGTAAAGGGATTATAACATCAAGCACACAATTCAATCGCCCCAATCAATATCCCACAAGCTTTCCGAATTTCTTCTTCTGTAATAATCAGCGGTGGCGCAATCCGAATCGTCTTATCATTAAACAAAAACCAATCGACAATTAAACCTTGATCAAGACATTTTTTTATGACTGCTTGTACCATTTCAAAACTTTCCAACTCCACACCAATCATCAATCCTGCATGACGAACTTCAATAATAGCATCATGTTTTAATAAATCAAGAAACAACTTTTCTTTTTCTGGAACTTGTTCGTACAATTTTTCTTTCAGCAATGTTTGTAAAGTTGCTAATGCAGCGGCACTTGAAACAGGATGTCCACCAAACGTGGTAATATGACCCAACAACGGATTATTTGTAAATACTTTCAAGATTTTTTGACTCGAAACAAAACCACCAATCGGCATGCCACCACCCATTCCTTTTGCAATCAACATGATGTCAGGAATCACCCCATATTTCTGAAAAGCAAATAAATGCCCACTACGTCCATATCCTGTTTGAATTTCATCAAAAATCAATAAAGTACCAGTTTCACTGCACCGATCACGGACTTTTTGTAGATACCCATCGAGTGGAGGACGAATGCCCCATTCTGCTTGAACAGGCTCCATAATTACTGCGGCAGTCTTGTCGGTTATTTGCCTCAAACAAAAATCACAATTGTATTCAATATGTCGAATGCCTGGTAAAAGTGGTCGATATGCTTGCGTAAAATAATCGTCATTCATCAAACTAGCTGCTCCCTGACTGCTACCATGATACGCTTTTTTACAGGCAATAATTTCATATCTCCCTGTATATCTTTTAGCCAATTTCATCGCACCTTCCGTCGCTTCCGTACCAGAATTAACTAAATAAACAGCATCTAAAGAGTCTGGTAATTGACTTGTTATAAGCGTTGCCAGATCAACTTGAGGACTCAGCACATATTCTCCATAAACCATGGTGTGCATGTATTGATCCAGTTGCTTTTTGGCAGCTTCAACAACGGCTGGATGACTATGACCTAAACAACTCACACCAATGCCCGCAATCAAATCCATATAAGGTTTTCCATCTTTATCAAACAGGTACATGCCTGATCCGCTCACAATCTCCAACATAAGCGGAAACTTACTAGTTTGGGCTAAATGCTGCAGAAATTGTTGTCTTAATGAACTCATATATAGGTTGGAATTTGTAGAAGTCTAAAATTAACCAAAAGGATGGATTTAACTACAAATGCTATCATTTATGCACAAACTTGAGAGGGGTGCTTTAGACTTAAAGTGAAGCGTGACTAATAAAGACCATTCGCGGTGCTCATTTTAAGACTCGCTAGCGCTGATAGACCGCTTCGCTCTAAGACCGTTGCACTTTAAGACTGCTCCTACTTTGAATTTAACTCCCTATTTTTATTCAACCTTCACTTTGTATTAGGTTCAAATAAAATGGGTTGGTCTAAATTCCAGAAGCAGCAGTCTTGAAGCAAAGCGGTCTTAAAGCCAAAAGCTTCAACGGAGCTACAGCAAACAGCTAGTGCGATAGCGCTAGCTTGATTGATGTCGCTCCGTGTGTTTTGGCGCATATTTTTGAGTTAAAAATTGAGACAAAACGCCTCTTGAAGATGATAACAAACAAGAGAATTGTAGAATCCATAACTTATAAATAAGAAGGATATACAACTAATGTCATTCTGTCGCCGTTTGTTAGCAAAAGGATTTGGCATTATCTGAATTATAGGACTATCTTTAGGGTAACGAATGAGAATTTTAGCGATCATATTATGTGTTACAACTTTGTTTTCCTGCCAAGAGGATACCCTTCGTTTGACGAAATATGATGTGCATGGAATAGATGTTTCTCACTATCAGTCCTACATTGATTGGGAAGCAGTTGCCAACGAAGATATTACATTTGCTTTTGTCAAAGCGGGCGAAGGAATCACCATTAGTGATAGTTTATTTTCCCACAATTGGAAAGAAATGAAAAGGGTAGGGATTATTCGTGGCGCTTATCATTTTTTCAGACCCGAAGTATCAGCAACCAAACAGGCTTATAGTTTTATCAATAAAGTCAAGTTAGATTCTGGTGATTTGCCGCCGGTGCTTGATGTAGAAGTGACTGGAAAATTATCCAAAAAAGATTTGGTGAAAAGTATTAAAGAGTGGGTTACCGTAATTGAAAAAGAATATCACACCAAGCCGATTTTGTATACTAATATGAAGATGTATCACAAATATTTTGAAGGACAGCTCGAAGATTTCCCCATATGGATTGCAAGATATAACAGTAGAATTCCGTATTTAAGTCCAAAGAAAAACTGGGATTTTTGGCAATATGGAAACCGAGGAAGATTGGCTGGTATCCATGGACATGTCGATTTCAATGTATTTCATGGATCGCATAAAGAATTGGAAGAAATGTGCGTCTTCTATGACCCTGTTTTAAGTTTTACCCAACCTCAATAGATTTCTTGTTACAAAACTGTTAAAAAGGAAGGCTTTTTGTCGTCTAGAACGGCAGAATTGAAACCTAAACTGCATCCAATTTGGATTCTTTGTATCTTGTAATAAATATTTGGGGAGACCAAATTATAACTAAACAAACAATTTTAAATTCCTATAATTATGCGTTTTATACTCTCATTTTTATTTTTCTCCATAGGCTTAACTAGCATCAATGCTCAAGGAATTGAGTTTTTCAAAGGTACCTGGGAAGAAGCATTAGCCGAAGCAAAAAAGCAAGACAAAATTCTTTTCGTCGATGCTTACGCCAAATGGTGCGGGCCTTGTAAGCGAATGGCTGCGCAAGTTTTCCCATTAAAAGAAGTTGGCGATGTTTACAACGAGCATTTCATCAATTTAAAATTGGATTGTGAAAAAGCAGATGGTATTACCTTTAGAAAAAAATATCCGGTTCAAGCTTTTCCAACATTATATTTCCTTGATCCTAATGGTGAAATCGTACACAGAACTAAAGGTGGACGTCAAGCAGATGGGTTAATTGCATTGGCAAATGAAGCCATGAGCAAATATGACAGCAGTGCAGATTATGCAACCGAATATGAAAAAGGGAACAGAGATCCTGAATTGGTAATGAACTATGTCAAAGCATTAAATAAATCAGGAAAACCGTCTCTTAAAATAGCAAATGATTATATCAGAAGTCAGAAGGATATGTCAACTCCTGAAAACTTGAAATTTATTTTGGAAGCAACATCAGAAGCGGATTCTAAAATCTTCGACATGTTGATTCAGAATAAAGCAGCTATTGTTGAATTGGAAGGTCAGGAAGCGGTTGATAAGAAAATTGAAAAAGCATGTAACAAGACACTTGCAAAAGCGATAGAGTTTGAATCTGCAGATTTATTCAACGAGGCGAAAAGTAAGTTTGCGAAAAACTTGCCATCTAAAAGTGCTACATTTATGGCGACTGCAAATATGGATTATTACAAAGCATGTAAAGACTGCAAAAATTATTTAAAGACGATTACCGCTTATGTAAAAAAGGATGTAAAGAATGATGCGTCAAAATTAAACAAAACTGCAATTGATATTGCTGGATCATTTAGCGATGATGCAAAAGCTATGAAGTTGGCAGAAAAATACGCAAGCAAAGCAGCAAGCAATGGTGGATTGTCAAAGTACTATCTTTCATATGCGCATATATTGTTGAAAAATGGTAAAAAATCAGAAGCGCTTGGAGCTGCACAAACAGCTTTGGAAAAAGCGGACGGTGGACCCAATGAAAAATCTGCTGCTGAAAAATTAATTAGTAAAATAAAACAAGGATAAATTTTGAATAAGATGAATTTCCAAAAACTTACTTTATCATTCCTATTGAGTTGCATGTTTGCAATCTCGGTTTTTGCACAAGGTGGCGTTACTTTCAACAAAGATAGTTGGAAAGAAATAATGGCAACCGCTGAAAGTGAAGAAAAGTTGATTTTTGTGGATGCTTACACTACTTGGTGTGGGCCTTGCAAAAAAATGACAAGAGATATCTTTCCACTACATAATGTTGGTGAATTTTACAACAAAAATTTCATCAATGTGAAAATGGATATGGAACGTGGAGAAGGAGTAGCATTGGCTGAAAAGTATGATGTAATTTTATATCCAACCTTATTATTTTTAGATGCTTCTGGTGAGATTATTCACAGAGCAGTAGGCTATCACAATGAGCAGGAATTTTTAGGAGTGGGAGAAGTGGCTTTAGATCCGAACAAAAGTTTGGCTGGAATGACGGCTAGTTATGAAGAAGGAAATCGTGAACCCAGTTTTCTTTACAAATATACAGTGGCAAGATTTGAAGCGCGAGATGGAAGTCATCCGGCAATTGCGGAAGAATATTTAGCAAGGCAAGAGGATTGGACGACCAATGATAATATGCAATTTGTCTACTCATTTGTGGAAGGTACAGATTCAAAAATGTTTGATTATATTTTAGATAATAAGAACGCATTTATTGAAAAATTCGGAGAAAAAGAAATCAATAGTAAGATTGAAAACATCGTCATGTCCCGTCTCAATAATCAAGATGATAAACCAGAATTAGAAGAAGTAGATGCATTGTTTGCAAAAGTAATGGGTGATCGTGCAGCTATTAATTCATCTGCTTATAGAATGACTTATCATCGTCAAAGAGGAAATCGGGAAGGCTACGCAGCCGCAGCAATCGAACATTATAAAAAATATAAGGATGAATTGTCTTTTGATGAGTTGAATGAAACGGCATGGACTTTTTATGAAGTAATTTCCGATAAGAAGTTATTGAAATGTGCAACTAAAATGTCAAAACAATCTATCAAAATGGCGAACAACTATTATAACAATGATACTTTGGCGGCACTGTACTATAAAATGGGTAAGAAGTCTAAAGCATTAAAGCAAGCCAAAAAAGCAGTAAACATTGCTGCTGCAAACAAAGAGGATCATTCTGCAACTGACCAATTAATTGAAGAAATAAAAGCGATGTAATTCGTTTCAAAAAGCTCCGTTTCAACGGAGCTTTTTTTTTGCCTGATAAATTGGAAGTTTGGTCTATCTTCGCAATCGGATATTGAAACACACGACACTACTTTTTATGAAACACTCACTTTCGACGAACCTCAAAAATGAAGAATTTTGGAATGTTGTCACACACGGTCTTGGAGCATTGGCCAGTGTTGGAGCGCTGATCTACATGGTCCAATTAGGGATGAATAGCGACTATGAATACGGAGCGATGGCTGTTGGTATTTTTGGAGCAAGTTTGGTTACCACTTATTCTGCATCTGCATTTTATCACCTATACACCTTCCTAAAAGGACATCGAAATTTGAAACTCAGAATCTTCGATCACATGACGATTTATTATCTGATTGCAGGTTCGTATACCCCCTTTGCTTTATTGTCCATGCCACCAGAGAATGGTTGGTATCTTTTCAAATTGGGTTGGTTTCTCGCAATACTTGGTACTGTCTATAAAGCGATTTTTTTTGGCACAAGTGAATATTTATCAATCGCACTTTATGTTGTGATGGGCTGGTTAATATTGCTGGATTATCAAACATTTGTTGAATATTCAACGCCAGAAATGTTGTTTTACTTGAAAGCAGGAGGCGCAGCTTATATGATTGGTATCATTTTCTATGCGAATGAGAAAATCTATTTCAATCATGTGATCTGGCACTTATTCGTAATGGCTGGAAGTGCTTTGCATGTAACTGCAGTGTTGACTTTGTTTAGATGATAAGAAAATAAAATTCAAAACTAATTAGCATTATAAATCAATCTCCAACAATACCGGACAATGGTCGGAATGTACGGCATCATTCATATTACTCGCACTAATAATTTTATCTTCCAAATTTTCAGTAACACACTGATAGTCGATACGCCAGCCTTTATTTTTCTTACGTGCACCCATTCGATACGTCCACCAGCTAAATTCAATTTTTTCAGGATTCATAAAACGGAAGGTATCCGTAAATCCTAATTTCAAAAATTTATCCATCCAAGCTCGCTCTTCTTTTTTGAAACCAGAAGGTTCGTCTTTACGAGTCGGGTTGTGGATATCAAATTCTCCATGAGCAATGTTATAATCTCCGACAATGATTAGCTTAGGACGTTCGACTTTTACTTTTTTAATCCATCTTTTGAAATCGACCAAAAATTTCATTTTGAATGCTTGTCGCTCTTCACCACTACTACCTGATGGGAAATAGCAATTCAATAATGACCAATCACCAAAATCTAATCTAAGGATTCGGCCTTCTTTGTCATATTTTTTAATGCCACAACCGACGACAACCTTATCTGGTTTTACTTTAGTCAAAGTAAGGACTCCACTATAACCCTTTTTCTCAGCCGAATGCCAGTACGCCGTATATCCTAGTTCCTCAAAAAGCTCATTTGGAAGATCCTCTGGTTGCGCCTTCGTTTCCTGGACACAGACAATATCATATTTTCCGTTCTTCACCCATTTCAACCAGTCTTTTTTGATCGCCGCGCGGATACCATTTAGATTATAGGATACTATTTTCATTTTCTCATTTTTTGAATTAAAAATGTAAAATTAAAAATTTAAAATAGATCGAAATGACGTTTTCCAAACTCACGTATTATACACGTATTCACGTATCACACACGTATCCACGTATTTAGATCAATTTATAATTTAAATTTTTCAATTTTTAATTCAAACACACCGCTTTGGTCTATTTTAAATTTGAATCTTCGGTAGAAGATGAGAAACAAATTATTAATTTTTAATTCAAACCTTTGCTTTCAGCAATGTTTGTAACTCATCTGTAACTCCCATATCTCATCTTTGTGTTATCATTTTCATCAAAAAGTAAATCATTTATAAAATGGCTAAACCTACCAAGAATTTAAAAACGCTTAAAAAAGGAAGAGCAACTGCATTGAACACTGTAAATGTTGTCAATACGAAAGCAATTGAATTAACAGAAGAATTAATTGAAGGTTCTGTAGCAACCGGTGTCAAGTACCAAAAATTGGCTGTTAATGCGCTTAAGAAAACTGAGCCGATTATGGCAAAGAATGTTGATATAGCATTTGATACTGTTGAAGCATTATACGATCAGATGATTTCTGCAAATACGCGTTTGCAAAAATTATTCGGAATCCAAAAGACGGTCAAGAACGCCAAAGCAACTCTTTGGAATACTTATAAGTCAACGTCAAAGTTGGCAGAAAAAAATATGGACGATGCAACCAACATCTTGAAAGCAGCTGCGAACGAGATCGAAGAAAGCATGGAAGTAATCACAGAGAAAATTAAGCAAGGTGCCAAAACTGCTGAAAAGCAAATCAAAGCAACTGCTGAACTTGTAACAGATGCTGCTGCTTCTACAGTGAAAGCTCCAAAATCGAAGAAATCTAAAAAAGCAAAAAAGGCTACTAAGAAAGCAATGAAAGCTACCGCTGCAAAAGCAAAGAAAGTTGCAAAAAAAGCTAGCAAGAAAGTGGTAAAAGCAAAGCCATCTGCAAAGAAAACGGCTAGAAAAGCAACTAAGCGCGTAAAGCCAGTAGCAAAGAAGACGGTAAGAAAAGCGACACCTAAAAGAACCACAAAAGTAGCTGAAAAATTTGAAGATACTGTCACTGTTATCACTTCAAAAAGAGCAGCAGCAGCAAAGCGTGCAAACACTACTACGAAAAGAGCTACTAAAACTACTCGTAAGCGTGTTGCTAAGAAGTAATTTCCAAGTTCTTATTTTTTTCAAAAACAATTAAAAGTTAAAATATAATGGCTAAGTCTAAAACAGCTAAAACTAAAAAAGCAATTTTAAACGTTGACCTCAAATCAACAGCTAAAAACTTAAACAACTTTGCATTTGAAACTACAGAAGTAGTCGTAGATGAGATCATCGAAAAAAGTGCACAGTGGCAAAAAGTGGCTGACAAAGCAATCAAAGCTGGTTTGAAATTATCTGCCAATCAACAAGACCTTACTTTCAAAGCATTGGAAACGATGAAAGGTCAATTGAAAGATAGCTCAAAAAGATTCAAGGGTTTATTTAGCAAAAACTAAATCAGAAACCTGAAATTATCATCAAATGAAAGCCGCAGTAATCGCATTGTCGAATACTTCGGCTTTCCGTATTTATACATTGTTTATCGAGATTACACGGATTAAATATTATAAAACCGACGTTTTCAAAAATAGGACATAGAAGTGAATGTTAAAGATAGAGGGAACAGAAGTGCTATTTTCGAGTTAACGTAATGTGTAATCCTATAAAAAATTACCCTTTTATTGATAAGTGCATTTTGGTACTGTTTTAATAAATGAGTAATTTAGACTAGCAATAATCACCACATAAAGATTAAAGATTTGGCGAAGAAGGAGCAAAAAACTGGAGACGTTAAAAGGCCCAATATTTTTTGGGCAGCAACGGAAGGTATAAGAGCTGTTGTCGAATTAGGAGCTTACGTGCCTTATCAGTTTCTAAATAGAATTCCAGAAGATGGTGATGGACATCCGGTTTTAATCTTGCCAGGCTTCATGGCGAGTGATTTATCGACGATTCCACTTCGGAATTTTATCCACAAATTAGGTTACAAAGTTTACGGTTGGGGAGAAGGAAGAAACTACGCAAGTGAAGAGTATGTAGATTTATTGTTGGATAAGCTGGATATGATCTATCGGAAACACGGTGTTAGAATTAGCATTATTGGTTGGAGCTTGGGTGGGATTTATGCGAGACAATTAGCAAAAGCGAAACCACATAAAGTCAGACAAGTGATTACGTTAGGTTCGCCATTCAGAGGTGTGACCAAAGCGAATAATGCAAAGTGGATGTATGATTTATTAATGAGAGGTACTGGTCAAACGAAATTGAAAAAAGAGTTGATTGAAGATATACCGAATCCTGCTCCGGTACCAACAACAGCGATTTATTCAAAAGAAGATGGAGTCGTTCCATGGAAACTTTGTATGGAACAAGAAGAAAATTTAATCCATCAAAATATCCAAGTAAGAGGTTCTCATTTTGGATTAGGAGTCAACCCTGCCGTTTTGAAAATAATCGCCAATCGGTTGCCTTTTAGTCAAGAAAATTGGCAAAGATTTGAACCTGAAGGATTATTGGAAGATGTGATATTATATCCTTCCACCTGATAAAACTTTTTCACAAAGCGCTCGTTTTAAAATAAGATAAAAACTACCCATCTTGATAAAAAATATTTTAAACCAATTTGATCTTCCTGATGTGGAATCTGTAACTGGAATGGATGCCACTTTTTTATACGCAGAAACACCTACAAGCCCAATGCATGTCGGTGGTTTGGTAATTATAGAAGGGGATTTAAAATATGAGACCTTCAAAGAAATTATCCGTTCCAGGATTCACCATATTCCAAAATTAAGAAAACGATTAATGTCCATTCCGATGAGTGTGGATTATCCATATTGGGTAGATGATCCGGATTTCGATTTGGATCTACACTTACATCATGTGGCACTACCAAAACCAGGTGGCTGGAAAGAATTAAGGAAAATGACATCGAAAAGATTTAGTCAACCACTAGATCGTTCAAGACCATTATGGGAATTCACATTTGTCGAAGGGTTGGATACTTTGAGATTGGTGAAGCCAGGTGCGATTGCTGTAATTTCAAAAATTCATCATGTCGCTATTGATGGGATGGCTGGCGCAGGAATCTTAGGCATCTTATTCGATATGACTCCTGACACTAAAAAAATTCCAGAACCAAAACCATGGAAACCTCAACCATTACCAAATCTTACCGCGCTCATTGCAAAGAGTAGTGCAAGTTTTGCAAAGACTCCTTTGAAGTTTCCAAAAATTATAAAGGATACACTGACCGCTACGCTGAAGACTGGTTTTCTAACAAGAGCTCAACATTTAGATTTACCAACGGCTCCTTTCTCTGCACCACATACACCACTCAATGGAATTATTTCTGCCAAAAGAAGATGGAACACCACTTTGTTGGAATTGGACCGAGTTAAGAAGTTGAAAAACGTAATGGGTACCACCGTAAATGATGTGCTATTAGCAATCTGTGCGGGTGCTTTACGAAGATATTTGGAAGAAAAGGGAAAGTTGCCGCGAAAGCCTTTGGTGGCGATGGTACCTGTCTCCACCAGGAAACAAGAAGACAAAAAAGACGGAAATCGTTTGTCTGCAATGTTGGTACAATTAGCAACGGATATTGAAGACCCGATTGAAAGACTGGAAGCCATCCACGAAAATGCGGTGCGAGGAAAAACGTATCAAGGAGCGATGGGAGCAGAGACTTTAGCAGATTTGGCATCAGCGGTTCCATTTGGTTTTGCCAATCAGGCAGCTCAATTGTACTCTCGATATAATTTGGCCAAGTTGCACAATCCAGTTTTCAATGTTGTAATTACCAACGTACCAGGACCACCAATGCCGATCTACTTGCATGGACACAAACTTCATTCTATCGCAGGAATGGCACCAATCATTGATGGGATGGGATTGATCATTACCATCTTAAGTTATGATGGTAAAATCACAATCAGCCCGACTTCAGATGCGAAGTCAATGCCAGATATCAATACCTTTTCAGAGTATATTTTAGAGTCTGCTAATGAATTGGAAAAACTCGTTTTAAAATACGAGAAAGAAAAAGGCAAGAAGAAAGTTCGCAAAAAAGCACCCAAGAAAGCGGAATCGGACAAGTTCTTTTTACACATCAAAAAGTATTTGAAAGAAAATCCAAAATTTATCAAAAAGCCAGCCGGCATTTATCAGTTTTATGTCAAAGGACCAGCACCAGCAGATTGGGTGGTCAATTTAGATCGTCAACCTCCAATGATCAAACGTGGTCGTCAAAAGACTTTCGATATGTCATTGACCATTCAAGATAAACACTTGATGAAAATCGCGACAGGAAAATTGGATATCGCAACCGCATTTATTCAAGGAAGAATTTCCGTTACTGGTGATAAAGCAAAGGCGATGAAGTTGGGAAGTATTTTGAATAAGTTGCCTAAGTATGAAGGGTGAAATTTATAACCGCTATTATATAATACACTGTATAAGTTGAAAAAAACCTCCCGGATGCATAATAAAATTGCTTGTCATCCTGAGCTTTGGCTTTGCCAAGATGCCGAAGGATCAAGCAATTTCTCAGTTTTCCAATTTCGACCTTGTGGAGAAATCTAATTACAAACAGTGTCGAAATTTTTCTGCTTCAACCTTCCTTGATTTTTGGACATCTTCGCCACAGCGAAAGCTCAACGTGACAAGGAAGACTGATCAAAATCTAACAAACAAGATGTGTATAAACGGTAGCTTTGCCGGCAGGCAGGCGCTGATATCGATAAATTTTTCTTATTGAATACCGCCATTTTAGGATTCAATTTGTATTATTTCACTTGGCTAATTATATAACCGTGACTAATTGCAATTTCCTCCAAAGTATAATCATGAAAGTTTGAATCAAGATCTATTTTTTTCACCTCTTCAAGATTTCCTTTTCTGACTTCTTCATAAGATACTGGGATTTGTAATTTTCCATATATTTTTTTATAGTCTTTAAATCTCAATCTATTTTGAGGTTGTATAGAGTTGTCTATCATTTTCCAACGCTGGTCACTGTATTTAAGAAAATTATAAATATTGATAGATTTATCGAAGTGCGCAAAATGATCGGATAAATCTATGAAGTGACTCATTACACCATCATTCTTATTGATTCGTTTAAATTCCTTGAGAATATTGATAAGCGTTTCTTCGGGTATATGTTCAAATGTATTATTGGAACAAATTAAGTCTATTGAATTATTTTTAAAATCTGTTTTTCTGGCATCACCTACCCACCTTTTAAGGTATATCATTTCACACATTTTATCGAGCTCCAATCCGTTTTGTTTAGATAGTTCCTCTATCGTCTTCCATTTACTTTCATTGATGTAATTTAAATACCTATCCAGTTTATCTTCATTTCTCCACTCGAGAAATTTTTGACAAGTAATCATTATGTTTTCGTTGGTCATCCAATCACTTATGTCGATTGAGTTGATCTGTTCTAAATCATTTAGAAAGAAGGCAATTGGGATTATAGGATACCATCCAGTTCCTAATTCCAATACGATACAATCTTTTATATTTTTAGCAGCGTATTTTTTGAAAAATCGTAGATGATCACTAGCATGATTTATTTTGTATCCAAAGTATTCGTCACTTAAATTCACTCCTTTTGTCACATTCTTCTGAAACCAATAGTTTATCTTTTCTTTTTGAGGAAGGTAGGATATTCCTTTCTGTAAAACTGCTTTCATTTGCCATTTTGCTATCATAGAATCCTATTTGTATTTGTACATTAATTTTGCCAAGTTACTTCTAAGATAATAAATAAAAGTGTAAACACCTAAATATGTTAGCTGATCTTAATACTTATACAAACTACCAGAATGAACCTGCTAAAATGAATATGGATGTTGCAACGACATTCATTTAGGGAAGTTAGTATTTTGAATAAGTTACCTAAGTATGATGGGTGATTGTTCGTGCGAGACTTGTTAGGTTTGAGCCAAGCTTAAGCAACGCAAAACCTAACAAGTCTTTCCAACACTTCACTGCCCAAACCAACCACCAAAAAAAATGTGCCACGCCCGCACGACATGACACATCTATTCTCATAAAAAATAACAATAAATACTCAGGATATTTTAAGCAGGATTATCACAAATATTGCAAATCTATTGCTGGAAAATTTCCTTAGGATTACTTTTTGAGTCTCACTAAACTCAAGACATCATATACAAGATCCAAGCAACAACCAAGACGACAAGCAAGATGAAGATCACACTTGAAATTCTTTTTCTTCTCAAATAATTTTGAACTTTCGCACGATTCGATGCAATCACTTCATCGGATGGTTTTTTCAAATTGACCGCATCCTTTTCAAGTTGATACTTAGTAACTTTTTTGTCAAAATAATTTTCTTTTCTTAACCTTGAAAGATTTTGTTTATTCGACCTTTGTCCATCATCTATTGTTGACATTTTTTGATAATCTTAATGTGGTTAAAATAATATATAGGTTTCTAAATAACTTACCTTTGAGATAACGATATAACAAGGTGTTTTTGAAATTATTTCGAGGAATGATGATGAGAACTCGACGAAAAACATTTGCATCAAGCAGAGTTTACCCTTATAAGTGCTAATCAATAATTTTCGTTTGAACTAAAAGTTTCGTCGAGCCCTTATAAGGGTTTTGTCATATCAATTACCAGCAGCTTGCTCATCCTTCCGTAAAAACATTTGCATCAAGCAGAGTTTACACTTATAAGGACTGCTCAATAATTTTCGTTTGAACTAAAAGTTTTGTCGAGCCCTTATAAGGGTTTTGTTTATATCAATATCCAGCTGCTTGCCCATCTTTTCTTGATTCCGATGCTCCATAATATACACCATTTTTTGCGTCCCATAAAATCGCTTGATAACCACCGAAGATTCCTTTGCTATATCGAATTCGATGACGTCGATCCATGAGACCACGGATCGTTTGATAATCAAAACCTGATTCCAAACTTATCCAACCACCATCACTCATTTTTTCACCAGTAGGTTGTGAGGAACCTCCGTGAGAAATACGAGGAGTATCACCTGCTTCTTGCAAAT
Organism: uncultured Saprospiraceae bacterium; assembly: GCA_937928575.1. Taxonomy (GTDB): domain Bacteria; phylum Bacteroidota; class Bacteroidia; order Chitinophagales; family Saprospiraceae; genus CALDGQ01. The sequence continues at coordinate 54,668 of CALFWW010000121.1, forward strand.
TCATTTCAAAGTCAATGAGATTAATGACGATTTGAGCATGACCTTGTGGTTGCATCGCACCTCCCATCAATCCAAAACTAACCCATGGTTGCCCATCTTTGGTAATGAAGGCAGGAATGATGGTATGAAATGGTCGTTTACCAGGTTCATAAACATTGAAATGACCTTCTTCTAATGTAAATAATTCTCCTCTATCCTGTAAAACGAATCCTAACTCAGGAGGGGTTATTCCACTACCCATGCCTCTAAAATTGGATTGAATAAGAGATACCATGTTACCATCTTTGTCAGCAGTCGTTAAATAAATAGTTTCACCATGTTCCAAATTTCCAGGATCATAACGACGGGCAGCTCTATCTTCATTGATTAAAGCGCGACGTTTTTTTGCATAAGATTTAGAGATTAATTCTTTGACTGGAATTTTATTGAAATCAGGATCTGCATAATATTTTGCGCGGTCTTCAAACGCTAGTTTTTTAGCTTCTGTAAATAAATGCACGTACTCCGGTGAATCCCATCCATATTGTTTTAAATCGTAGCCTTCTAAAATATTTAAAATTTGAAGCGCGGCAATTCCTTGTCCATTGGGTGGTAATTCCCAAACATCATACCCACGATAATTGGTAGAGACAGGTTCTATCCATTCGGATTGATGAGCAGCTAAATCTTCGGTTGTAATAAAGCCTCCTTGTTCCTTTATATGATTGGCGATTGTTTCTGCAATTGGTCCTTTGTAAAAAGCATCAGCACCACCTGCTGCAATTTTTTCATAAGTACTGGCTAAGAATGGATTTTTAAAAATTTCTCCTTTGGCAGGCATCTTACCAGAAGGCATATAGGTCTCTGCAAAGTTTGGATACTTGGATAAAAAAGGTCCGCTTCTACCCAAATAATAAGCAATCAATTCAGAGACAGGGAAACCATCTTTTGCATAATCAATGGCGGGTTGCAATATGGTTTTCATCGGTAGTTTTCCAAATCGGTCATGTAAATCATACCATCCTTTCACTGTACCAGGAACTGAAATGGGTAGTGCACCATGTGAAGGGATTTTGTCATGATTATTCTCAACAAACCATTCTCGAGTCAATGATATAGGAGAACGCCCCGAACCATTGAGTCCATGTAATTTCTTTGTTTTGGCATCCCAGACAATCGCAAAAATGTCTCCACCGATTCCACATCCTGTTGGTTCCATCAAGCCTAGGCATGCATTACAAGCGATTGCTGCATCCATTGCATTTCCTCCATTTTTTAAAATATCAATACCAACTTGTGTACAAAGTGGTTGGGATGTTGCGACCATTCCATTTTGGGCAATCACTTCGGATCGAGTGGCAAAACTTTCTCCAGTGACTCTATCTTGAGCATTTGAAATTATATACAAAAAAGTAAAAAGGACAAACAGGAGGTATCTCATGGCAAAATGATTTTATCTTTTTAAATAGGTGGACTATTTTGAAAGATAGGTATTTATTTTTTTTTCGCTTTCCTCTTTTTCGTTTTCTCTTTTTGACCTAGTTCTTTTAGATAAAGGTTGCGAATCTTTGAGATATGCTTATCGAGATTTTCTTTCTTCCATCTTTTGGTAGGAATCGGTTTACCAATGACGACTTCAACAACACTTGGACGGATAATGCTTGCACCTTTAGGTAATGCATCATGCGCATTCTTGATGATGACTGGAACAATCGGAACTTTGGCTTGCATGGCCATATGGAAAGCACCTTTTTTGAAACTACCTAATTTATAATCTTTACTACGGGTACCTTCAGGAGCAATGGCAAGAGAAGTCCCGCTCTTTAAAGCATCTACAGCAGGTTGCAGTGCCTTGATGGCTTTGTCTTTATTTTTCCTATCAATGAAAACCATTCCAGCTGCTTTGAAGATCGGACCAAATGGGGTGTATTGTAATTCCTTTTTTGCAACTGCAACCGCATCTTTACGAAGCAACTTCGCCATGATCAAAACATCAACTGCACTTTGATGATTGAATAAAAAAACAGCAGGTCGTGCAGTCCACATATATTCAGGATCTTTGACAGCTAATTGAATTCCAGCCAACTTGGTTCCAATATCTCCAAAAAATGCCATCATGGAATTAACACCGTCTGTCCAGTTGAGATGTAATGATCCGCTAGCCATTCCCGTCAATGCTGCTGGAACCATACTCCATAATGCCAAACCCGTGCGCATTAAGTTGGAAAAACCAGGTCTACCACCATCATGGAAACGATAAATTGGCCATTCTCTTTCAAAAGCAATTGTTGATAATTCCGCATCTGGATTGACAGGAACCGGGTGACCGACAATTTCCATTAGTGGCATATCCTCCGCACTATCTGTATAAAAATGACTTTTATCTAAATCCAATCCTAATTTTTCCGACAATTCTCTTGCTGCATGTGCCTTTCCTTCCCCCCAACAAGCAGGCTCAACTACATTCCCTGTAAATACACCATCTTTTACCTCCATGCGTGTACACATGACATGATCAATTCCTAAATCTCTGGCAACTGGATTCACCTGATATGGAGTGGCGGCAGAAATAATTGCAACGGTATGTCCTTTCTTCATATGCATTTCTACCAATGCTCTGGATTCTGGATATATACTGTTGGCAATTTCATTTAAATAAACATCTTCACCGACTTCAATAAATACTTTCTCTTTAATTCCTTGTACTCCTTTGGCACTGATGGCTGCCATGCCTGCAAAATTTTTGTTGCTCACCAGATAAACCATTCCGGCACTAAATTGAGCAATGATTTCTTTGGAAGTAGCTTTTCCGCTTAATAATCTTTTTTGGACAAATTGTTTTGCAGAAAAACCAGAAATCAAAGTACGATCCAAATCGAAAAAAGCACCGATATGTGGACCCTCTTCACCTTCTTTAATCTGTTTAGCAATGTCCGCAGTCTTGGAACCAGGAATTACTTCATGACTTCTTGGCGCGACTTTCTTTATTTCCTTTAAACCAGATAATTTTAATTCTTGCAAAAACTTAAGGCGAGTTTCTACATTTTTCAACTGATCAATCCAGTTTTGTATAACAGTGATTTTCCGATCTTCTTTGGTAGGAATGAGTCCCTTATTTTGAGCCAATCGGATTCCATTTTGAATGAACGGTTTTGAAACAGAATCTACTCGATGGATTTGACCTTTCCAGTGCATTTCTTCACCGAGGAAAAGACAAGTTCTTAATAGTTGACGATCATTATAGCTACGGTCTTCCTCTAATGACAATAAAGAATGTCCGACTACTTTGTAAGCTTCAACATAGGTGTTCAAGACGACTGGTGAGATTAAAATACGTTGCCCTTGTAATAATTTTTTGAGATCATATTTCGGGTTAGAAAATTGAGACTCCCAATCAGGTTCCAAGAATTTAAGGTCATTTTCAATTTCTTCACTGAATTCTGATTTGTTAGAATAGAAAAACTCAAATTTGAAAAGATCCCGTAACAACATGATTTCTTCCCAAAAAGCTTTGACTCTTTGACGTGGTTTAACATCCGCGATTTTCAGAATGGCTAATTCAATAAATGCTTGATGATATAAATGATGTACTGCCATGTTGGAGTAGTAGGTAGCAGTCAAATATTGTTCAGGAACAATTGAATACTTAGCATCTAAACCAGTTCCGATCTGTTGAATGATTTTTGCACGTGTCAACAAATTGAGTGCATCTTGAACACTTTGTCCCAATGCTTTTCCCCGATCTACCAACGCATCTGGTTTATGACTTTCCATTAAATCCATTAATGCTGTTACTACATTTTCGAGACCTCTTTTTTTGAGTGCAAATTTTGTCAATAAACTTGTACAAATCAGTGAAGTCGTTGTAACCGGAGTTGCTTTGTTAATATTGTGTACCAATTCAAAAGCAATGGAAGAAATTTGTTTGTTGTCAGCAGCAGGGCTATCATCGATTGGATTGACCGCTATAAACTCATTGTCAAATGCTAGTGGTTTGCCAAAGCGAAGCGACATGCGACCAAAATCATTACCCATTTTTCTGATATAGTTGGCAAACCACATCAGACTTTCCTGACTTTTATTCTGACCTCGGGTTTCTTTAATCATATCTTCCACATCAGGAATCAAATCGTAGACAATAGAAACGGGTATATATTTCACATCCAAACTGGACATTTCATCAGCTTCTAATATATATTTCAGAATTCCCATTTTTGGCCAAACCAATTTCCCTGTACGAGAGCGGGTTCCTTCTATGGCCCACATGAAGTGTTCTTGCTTGTCAACTAGGTGAGAGATAAAATGACGTAATGTAGCTTTGTAGATTTCATCGTCTTTAAAAGATCTTCTGATAAAAATGGTCCCTGCTTTTCTGCCTAATTCAGCGACCCCTAAAAAAGCCATATTGATTCCACTAAAAATATGAGGAACTGCCAGACCGTGTCTTGCCAATGCAACCCCCAATACAAACATGTCTATATAGGTCTTGTGGGTCATGACAAATGCGACTGGATGACGGCGCATTATTTTTGCGAGATCTTTCATCTCACCTGGATTGACATCGATATTTTTGTCGTAACCTCTTGATAAAATGGATTGAGCAAACTGAACTCCGAATGTACTGATCAGTGGATGTTGAACCGTATATAATTCTTCAAGGTAAGTGGAAGCGACAGCAGAAACTTCGTCTATGGGCATGTTTTGTTGTTCTGCAATTTGTGCCAGCTTTTTTTGGAAATTTTTATTTTGAAGAAGTTTGTCCATTATCAATTATTATACCTACAAAATAGGCAATTGGATTCAAAAAAGAGGGTTTAAAATGATGCTTAAATTTAAATAGTTGATTAGCTTTACCACAGCACTACGAGTGTTCCCATCGAGTCAAAGGAATAGCCAAAATTATGATTTTTTAACTTGAAGTTGTTTATCAACTTCTCTAAATTCTATTATATAATGACTACAAAAGAAGTGGCAAAGCAATTAGTAGCGCTTTGCAAAGAAGGAAAGTTTTTACAAGCACAAGAAGAATTGTATTCTCCTTATGCAGTGAGTATTGAACCAGAAGGAGCATCATTTCCAGAGGTGACAGAAGGCTTGGAAAATATCCAAAAAAAAGGAGCCCAATGGAATGAAATGATCACTAAGGTTCATAATCTTGAAATCTCGGATGTTGCAGTGGCAGGAGATTTCTTTTCATTGAAAATGAAGAATGATATTGAGATGAAAGGAATGGGGCGTCAACAATCTGAAGAGCTTTGCATGTACCATGTTCACAATGGGAAAATTATTTCCGAACAGTTTTACTACAATCCTAAACCGAGCGATAATTAATTTTTTTCGTTGTAGATGAAAAGAGGCAGTCTTGTTTTGGCAGGGCTGCCTCTTTTTTAGATCCTATTGATTCTTCTACAGTAATTCAATTGTGTCAAATTGGTGGTTTTATTGAATGTGCACCTTCATTAAGCTAAATGTAAAATCTCTGTTGTACGACTTCTAACACTTTTACAGTAAATCGCATCTTCATTTAGTGATTGACCATAAGAAGGAATCATATGCTTTAATTTTTCTTTCCAATCTCTTGACTTCATTTGCTGACCAAAGCAAGTTTCCAAAACATCAATCATGATCGACACGGAAGTAGAGGCTCCTGGCGATGCACCCAAGAGGCAAGCCAACGAACCATCAGGATCAGAAACAATTTCAGTTCCAAATTTCAATACACCTCCATCTTCTTCATCTTTTTTAATAATCTGTACACGTTGTCCTGCCACTGCAATTTCCCAATGTTCTATTTTTGCCTCAGGATAAAACTGTTGCAACATTTCAAAACGATCTTCTTTTTTTTGTAAAACTTGTTGGACTAAATATTTGGTAAGATCTAAATTCTTGACACCTGCGGAAAGCATAGGCCATATGTTGTGCAATTCTATTGATAAAGGTAAGTCGAAGTAGGAACCATTCTTCAAAAACTTAGTGGAGAATCCTGCATAAGGTCCGAATAGAAGCGAGCGTTTTCCATCCATCATCCTCGTATCCAGATGCGGAACGGACATTGGTGGATTTCCGGAAGCTGCCTTTCCATATACTTTGGCTTCATGTTGTTGGATTACTTCAGGATTATCACATCTCAACCATTGACCGCTTACTGGGAAACCACCATATCCGCGACCTTCTTCCAAATCTGATTTTTCCAATAATGGTAATGATCCACCACCTGCTCCAATAAATACAAATGGAGTGATGACTTCATTTTTAATTCCAGTATTTAAATCTTTCACTTCAATTTCCCATTTACCATCTTTTTGTTTGGTCAAATCTTGAATTTCATTTCCTAAAAATAAGGTAACTCCGTCGCATGTTTCTAGGTGCTTCACCATTCCTCTTGTAATCGCTCCGAAGTTGACATCTGTCCCAATTTCCATTCTGGTAACAGCCAAAATTTCATTGGGATCGCGACCTTTCATGATGAGTGGAATCCATGATTCAATTAGTTTTTTGTCTTCCGTGTATATCATGTCATCGAACAACGGGTATTGTGTCAATGCAGCATATCGTTTTTTTAAGAATTCCACATTTTCCTGTCCCCACACGATGCTCATGTGATCGATATCATTGATAAACGGTGCGTCACTTTTGATGTATTCATTTTCTGCCAAGAAAGCCCAAAACTGTTTTGAGATTTCAAATGACGATCCAATTTTTAGTGCTTTGTCGATATTGATGGTGCCATCTTCATTGGGTGGTGTGTAATTCAATTCGCAAAAAGCAGAATGACCAGTACCTGCGTTGTTCCAGGCATCAGAACTTTCTGCTCCTACTTTATTGAGTCTTTCGTAGATGTGGATGGTGGCATCGGGCATTAATTGTTTGACAAGTATACCTAAAGTTGCGCTCATGATACCTGCGCCGATCAGGACGATGTCGGGGGTGGTTGATGGATGATTCATGGGACGAAATTAAGTAAGTTTTTGGGGAAGGTCAATAGGGGAGATGAGGGGCTATTATTCATCACAGTTTCTTCGGATGTCTCCTATCGACGCTGATTGTAATTAGATTTCTCCACAAGGTCAAAATTGGAAACCGGAGAAAGTTGCTTGATCCTTCGGCATCTTGACAAAAAGTCAAAGCTCAGGATGACAAGCAATTTTATGATGCAACTGGGAGGTTTTCGGCATTTTGGCAAAAGCCAAAGCTCATGATGACAAGCGATTCGGCATCTTGGCGACGTCAAATGGCTATTTAATATTCAGATATACTTTGTTATATGTTAAAAATTCAGGCTTACAACAAACTCTTAAATCGTGGTCGCTTTGGAGGTACATCTCCCAATCGTTCTTTCTTGTTTTTTTCAAAAGCAGAGAAATTTCCTTCAAAGAAAATAACTTCGCCATCATCTTCATAAGATAAAATATGAGTCGCCAAACGATCAATAAACCATCTATCGTGAGAAATCATCAAGACGCATCCTGCGAAATTTTCTATGGCTTCCTCCAATGCTCTTAAAGTATTGACATCAATATCATTGGTAGGCTCATCTAATAACAATACATTTCCTCCTTCCTTCAATGTGATGGCTAAGTGCAATCTGTTTCGTTCACCACCAGATAAGACATTCACTTTTTTCTGTTGGTCACCACCTGCGAAATTGAAGCGACTTAAATAAGCTCTTGCATTGACTTCTGAATTTCCTATCTGAATATTTTCGACACCTTGGCTAACTACTTCATAAATTGTTTTTTCCGGAATTAAGTCTTTGTGGGATTGATCTACGTATGCGAGTTGCACGGTACTTCCTATTTCAATATTTCCACTATCTGGCTTTTCTTCACCCATGATCATGCGGAAGAGAGTTGATTTACCAACACCATTGGGTCCGATGATTCCGACAATCGCATTTTTGGGAATTTTCAAACTTAGGTTTTCAATCAGGATACGGTTGTCATAGGATTTGGTCAAATTCTCAATATCAATAACCGAATCACCTAATCTCGGACCAGGTGGAATGTACAATTCTAATTTTGCCTCTCGTTCTTTTGCTTCTTGTGCACTCAATGTATCATATGCGGTCAAACGTGCCTTCCCTTTTGCTCTTCTTCCTTTTGGTGACATTTTAGACCATTCCAATTCACGCTTCAATATTTTCTGACGTTTCGATTCAGACTTTTCTTCTTGTGCCAATCGATTACTTTTTTGTTCCAACCAAGAGCTGTAATTTCCTTCCCATGGAATTCCAGCACCTCGATCTAATTCCAAAATCCAGCCAGCCACATTGTCCAAAAAGTATCTATCGTGTGTGACAGCAATGACGGTACCTGGAAAAGATTTTAAAAATTGTTCTAACCAATGTACACTTTCAGCATCCAAGTGGTTGGTCGGCTCATCCAATAATAAGATATCTGGTTTGCTCAACAATAAACGACATAGAGCAACTCTTCTTCTTTCGCCACCTGACAATACATTTACATTTGCATCATCTGGCGGACAACGCAGCGCATCCATTGCTACTTCAAGCGTATGATCCAAATCCCAGGCATTTAAATGATCCATTTTTTCACCCAGCTCACCTTGCTTTTCGATTAATTTATTGAGCTCATCATCGCTCATTGGTTCTGCCATTTTATTGGAAACATCCTCGTATTCTTGTACTAAGTCAACAATGTGTTGGACACCTTCTTGCACAATTTCTTTTACTGTTTTTGTTTCATCTAATTCTGGTTCTTGTGCGAGATAACCGATTTTATAATCTTTATCGAAGGTTACTTTTCCTTGATAGTTTTCATCCAGACCAGCTATTATTTTAATAAGACTAGATTTACCAGAACCATTCAGACCAAGGACACCAATCTTTGCACCATAGTAAAAGGATAACCAGATATTTTTGAGGACTTGTTTGGAAGGAGGGTAGGTTTTGCTGACACCTTCCATTGAGAAAATGACTTTCTTATCGGACATGTTATATTTAGTTTAGTTGGGTCGAAGATAATATTTTTAAACCCAACTTTCACCCTAATTTCGCCCAGATACTTCTGTTGTCGCAGAAGAGTTCTTGCATATTTGTTTAAACCCCGCTTACCTCCGCTAAACTTTTTAAACCAGATTTGTCCAAAACAGGCTCATAAAGGTTTGACGGGTTTACGTTAAAGACTTGTTGTAACTGGTCAAATTCTTTAGGTAAGACTTTTTGAAATTCTTCGGAAAAATTGAAGAAGTGATTAATCATTATTGGAAGGGGATCGGTTTGTTCCAGACCAATGTATTCATCCAAATATTTTTTACTGTATTTGCTGATCTTGTGAAGATCTTTCCAAGTTGATTCATCAGTTGTAGGGTATTTTAAATTTGGATATTCTAACATAAAAACTTTGGCAAATTCATGCATTGCAACATTGTAACTACGTTTTGGGTTTTCGCAACCTGGAATTAATTGTTCGATTGAAAAAATAACCACTCCATCTTCTTCAAAAATTTCGGAAGCATGCCATTTTTTTGGATGTTGTGGAGATAAAAAAGCGGTAGGGTAGACAACTACTCTTTCGAATTTAGGTAATCGATAATTATTTTTACCCATCGTCATTCTGATCAGACTAGCACCGATAAACCCTTTTACTTCCTCAGGTACAACTTCAAAAACTTTAGGAATAAATTCAGTCCCCATAATATATAATCCCAATCGATCACCAAATGCTTTTTTATTTTCAGGCGACATTTCTAGATACCAAGGAAAATTCTTTTTTAAGAGCACTTTCATCTGATCATCCAATTCAGGAGGATTTCTTTTGTACCACCACCAATCGATTTGCGGACTGAGCATATAAATAGCTGCAAGTGCCAATACGTTGGGAATAATGTATTTAGAATAGGAAGGATCATACTCAAATGCCATATATCCGGCAATGATTAAGCCTACCATGAATGGAAAAGCAATAATTCTTGATAACATAAGGGAGCTATGTTTATATAGATTAAAAATAGACTTTATTTTAATTACTAAGACGCTTGTTTTTTAAGTAATAAGCATCTATTTTTGCGACCTCTTCAGATTGATGGAGAGAAAGGCTGGTACCTTAGCTCAGTTGGTAGAGCAATGGACTGAAAATCCATGTGTCCCTGGTTCGATTCCTGGAGGTACCACAAACAGATCCTCACTTGGTTTAAACTGAGTAGAGGATTTTTTTTGTCAATGACAGAAACACCATGTAGGAAGCGATTGCTTCCTACTAGTTCGATTCCTGGAGGTACCACAAAAACAATCCTCGCTCGGTAAATACTGAGTAGAGGATTTTTTTATTTGTTGAACAGACATTCCTGTCTGTTTTGACTGTATTGTTGAAACAGAAAAGATTTCTATTCTACATTTGCTCCCAAGCATCGTTACCCAAACGCTCCACATCATAAAAAAGAGAAGTAGATTCCTTATTCAAATACGGATAAACAACTTTAGATAAATACAATCCCTGAGGATAAGCATAAGTTTTAAAAGGTAATTCAACTGTAGCAGACAAGTAACTTTTAAAAGTTTCGATATCCAACTTTCCTTTTCCAATTTCTATTAATCTCAAAACCAATAGTCGAATCATTCCTCTGACAAAACGATTGGAACAGATTTCGATACGCATACGATCCTGATTTTTATTGAGAAATAATTTAGCATGTCTAATCTCGCAGTTGGTGTGTTTATAGATATCAGGACTTTTGCAAAAGGATCGGAAATTTTTGTAGTTGGAGATGAGATTTACAGCTTCAGTCATTTTTTCAAAATCAATAGATTCCAAATCATAATAGCTACTGATGTCATGAAGAAATGGATCCTTTTTGAAATGAAGTAAGTACTGGTAAGTTCGGTGAGTTGCGTCGTATTGTGTATGTGCATTTTGATCCACTTCGATTGACTCAAAGATGACGATATCGTCTGGAAGCATTTTATTTAATCTAAAAACGATATCGTAATCAAATGGTTCTGTGAAGTCGAAATGTAAAAAATATTGACTTGCATGAACACCTGCATCTGTACGTCCACAGCCAACTACCGTTATTTCTTTATGTAGCATTTTTGAAAGATGCTCTTCGATAATTTGTTGAATACTGATAACGTTTGGTTGACGTTGCCATCCATGATAGTTGGTGCCTTTGTAGCCAATGTGCAGGAAAGTTCTCAAAAAATTGAATTTCTATGTGAGCTTGAAATTATATAGAATTAGTTGATTTCAATAATGTTCTATTTATTGATTGTGCTTTTATATCTTGCAATCAATTTTTATTAAACCAATCAACAATTTGTGAGTCGTTCAGCGAAAGTCATCTGTGTTATTTTATTTGTTTTATTAATTGATCAGAGTTCCAAGATTTGGGTGAAGACGATGATGGAGTATGGGGAAGAATTTAAGATTTTCGGATTGGATTGGGCTCGCATTCATTTTGTAGAAAATAATGGGATGGCTTTTGGAATTACTTTGGGAGGGAAAGCAGGGAAGTTGCTACTGAGTTTATTTCGGTTTATTGCTGTTTGCTTTTTGGGTTATTATATCACTCAGTTAATTCGTGCTCGTTCAAATTTCATGATTACAATTAGTTTCGCAATGATATTGGCGGGTGCGTTGGGAAACATTATTGATAGTGCTTTTTACGGAATTATTTTTTCCAATTCATCTTATCATGGTGGCTATGCTGAGTTGTTTCCAGAAGGTGGAGGTTACGCTTCTTTTTTGCATGGGAAGGTGGTGGACATGCTTTATTTTCCGATGTATGATGGTTATTATCCAGATTGGTTTCCGTTTTGGGGAGGTCAGTCGCTTCAATTTTTCAGACCAGTTTTTAATGTAGCAGACATGTCGATAACGCTAGGTGTTTTTACAATTATTCTTTTCTTATTTGGATTCTTTAGTGAGGAAGGAAAAGAGGGTTGGTAAAGAGGTAAAGAGAAGCGTTGGAATAAAAATATATTATACAGTTGTATAAATGAAAAAAGGCCTCCCGATATTTAATTCAGGATGCCTTTTTTAGTTTTAGGACATTAATAATGTCTGTTAGCTTTCCACAGGATTTACAATTTCAGTAGTTGGTTCTTCTCCATTGCTTTCAAAAGTGTTTAAGGCTTTTAGTACGGTGGAGATTTTGTCGTAGGCAATACTGTAATGAATAAATTTTCCTTCACGATTCGTTTGAACGATACCGGCGATCCGTAAAATTCTAAGATGTTGTGAAGTAATAGATTGTTCGAGTTTCATGGTGTTGTAGATCTTATTAACGTTAATCGTTTGATGTTGATCAATAAACTCCAAAATTTTCAATCTCAGTGGATGGGCTAAAGCTCTTAAAGTATCAGACGCTTCATTAAGTTTGTCATTATTAATGTCAACTTTAGCTTTTCTCATAGAAACGATGTTTAGTAACATATTTTGATGAAGCAAATATGATAAAAATGTTTATTATTTCATCATGATTTGCAACAATAAAAAAAAAAATGCTGTAGCTATTAAAAGCTACAGCATTTTTTGTCAAACATGCTAATTGACGTTTCTATTGTATAAGAAATTTGTGCAGATAAAATCTGTTATTTCTAAGTTTCTTTTAAATAGATGGGGGGAACCAATTACGACGCTAGTTCCTCAACCAATCTTGAGATCTGAGACAAACGCCCAGCATCAAGAGAGTAGTAAATAAATTTACCTTGGCGTTCAGTTGCTACGACACCCGCTCTTCTAAGAATAGCTAAGTGTTGAGAAGCTACAGACTGTTCTAATCTTAATTTGATGTAGATATCTGTAACAGTCATTCTTTCGTTCTCTTCTAATAAATCAATCATACTTTGACGTAACTTATGATTTACTGCACGAAGAACTAAAACTGCTTTTCTCAACTCAGCGTAATCCAATTGGATCTCGCTATTTCCCTTCTTCAAAATAACGGTTTCGTTTTTCTGCTTTCTCATACTTAATATGTTTTTTAGATTAGTAATACATTATGGATTTTACCAAAATTATACCAAACTATAATATTACAAATATATCTAAGATGTAAAATTATTGATTATTAGATACAAATAAAAATTTATTTACAGAATAAAAAAAACTTTGTATATAAATAAATTATTTCTTTGACGTAGTAATGTTTGGCATCTTCAAGTAATTAGGCACATAGTGCGCCAAATTTTCGAATGATTTTGCCGAGTACTTTTCTAATGCAAGCGCAACCATGTGAGCAGCAGAGCATTGTGTGTCAAGATAATTTACTTCAAATTTTTCAATTAGTATTTTAGTTTTTTTGGCACCGTTCCCACCTATAACAAAGCAATTACTCCATTTATTATTTTCATCGAATTCTTTGTCATTGATTATTAATGCTTTAGTGGGACAAATTACTTTTAGGTCATTATCAAATAAAGCAGTGTAGACCTCCATCCTTCTAGCGTCGATCATAGGGCAGAATAATGTATTAGCATTGTTAAATTTATTTTTGCTTTGCTTCATTTTCCAAGCAATTGACTTTAAAGTATCAACTGACAGTAGCGGGATGTCCATTCCATAACAAATTGCTTTCGCTGTGGAGACGCCGACTCGTAATCCTGTATATGATCCGGGTCCAGCACTAATAGCAACTGCATGTAGATCAGCCATTTTTAGATTACTGGCATCCAAACATTTCTGAATATAGCTGGTCAGTAAACTAGCATGTTGAAAGCCCTCATGTGTTTCTTTTGTAAACAATGGAATCTCGTTTTCACTGATACAGACAGAGCAGATTTCTGTTGATGTTTCTATATGAAGTATATTTGTCATATTAAATTTAGATTAAGCTTTTTTCATTTTATTATATTCGATAATATGATGTTATAAAACAAATTTTACCTTGTCACATTCTTGTTTTTTTCGGATTTTCTGTGCATATTAATATAAAACTTATAGATTTTGTGTTAATACCAACACCTCATCAAATAACGTAATGGAATAAATACCCAAAAATTAACATTAATTGGAGTGATTTTTGTCACTTCCAAGATATCCAACAGGCACGATTTAAGCACATTATGATGAATGAAACATTTACCAAATCCACAGTAAAGCTCCTATTTCTCGTAGTGGCAATTATAGGAATTTTTTCTTCATGTAAGAAAGAACCTGTAAAACCTACCCCAAATGATTTCACTTTTGAAGTGAGAGAAAATCTTGGCGCTTCACTAAACGAGGCAATCTTTAATAACAACGAGGCATTTAAGATCTTAGATAAGGATGATTATGCAGATAACGTTTATTTCTATATGGACTCGATGATGAAGCAAGCTGCGAACCTTTACAGATTCAATAATACTGATTCGGGATGGAGTCAAGATAGAATATGGGAGTCTTTTGTCATTCAAAATGATGATGAAAATTATGCATTTTGTGTTCCTGGTGGTAACTTTTATATCTCGACTGGTTTTTTGAAAGAAATCCAAGAAGATTTCGAATTGTATTTTGTAATGGCTTTTGAATTGACGATGATGCAAGAAGAAGCAGTACTTGATAAACTTTATTCGCTTGGCATTGAAGACATAGCAGCAATTAGTTATGGAACTGTTGAACCAGGAGACTTAAGTGCAGATGATGTTGTATTAAGTTTTATTGACCCAACCTTTATCTATGATACATCTGTCATTCAAGAAGTTGACAAACTTACTATGGATTATATTTGCAAATCTTCTGATTACAATAGATTTGGAATCATTGACTTGATCGAGAATTCTGACATGCAAGGATTATGGTTTCAAACTCGACCTAGTTATGCTAATCGCAATTTAGATAATCTGAGTGAAATCGAAATGGATGATTTATCAGATTGTGGCAATAGAAAGAGAACTGGTCTTTATGAAAGCTTAGTACTTCAATATTTACCATAAAGTTAGTCGATCATTATCTTCCTACATGAATTAATAATACAGAAATATCAGCTGGCGAGACACCACTGATTCTACTAGCTTGGCCAATGGTGCGAGGCTTTATTTTTGTCAGTTTCTCAACTGCCTCAGCGGATAAGGAGCTCAAACCAGTGTATTGCATATCCTCTTTAAGGATAATTTTTTCTAACCGATTCATCTTTTCAACCATTTCCTGTTCCTTCTGAATATAGCCTTCATACTTCATTTTAATTTCTGCCTGCTCAATTTTCTCTTGGTTAAATTGATTCAAAAATGATCTAACCTCAGGCATCGCTTCTGCCAATCCATCAATATACACATGTGGTCTTACCAAAATTTTATGCAACTTCATTTTCTGATTTACTTTGGCAGAACCTAGACTTTCCAAATATCCATTCACTTGATCTGGTGTGATGCTTACTGTCCTAAAGTAATCTTCAATTTTTTTACCATCACTTATTTTTTCTGCAACACGGTTCATACGTGCTTCCATATTTTTCATCCCAAGGTTTTCAGCAAGTGGCGATAAACGCAAATCTGCATTGTCTTGACGTAATAGAATGCGGTATTCTGCGCGTGATGTAAACATGCGATAGGGCTCGTCCGTACCTTTATTGACAAGATCATCAATGAGTACACCTATATATGCTTCCGAACGACTGAGTACAAATGGATCTTGCTCTGTGATTTTTAAGTGTGCGTTTATCCCAGCCATCATTCCTTGACATGCTGCTTCTTCATATCCAGTGGTTCCATTTATTTGTCCCGCGAAAAATAGATTCGAAACTAACTTCGTTTCCAATGAAATCTTCAATTGAGTGGGTGGAAAATAATCATATTCAATCGCATAACCAGGTCTGAACATTTTGACATTTTCAAAACCAGGAATCAAACGCATCGCATTGTACTGCACATCTTCTGGGAGTGAAGAAGAAAAACCATTGACATAAATTTCACAAGTATCCCATCCTTCTGGTTCCACAAAAAGTTGATGTCTGTCTTTATCTGCAAATCGATTGATCTTATCTTCAATAGAAGGACAATATCTAGGTCCGATTCCCTGAATTCTTCCATTGAACATCGGAGACCGATCAAACCCTGTCTTCAATTTTTCATGAACATCTAAATTCGTGTACGCAATGTGACAAGGGCTTTGCTTTTCTAAAGTAGGGGTATCTGTGTAGGAAAATTTTCCGGCATGATCATCACCAGGCTGTTCCTCCATTTTGGAATAATCCAATGTACGACCATCAACACGAGGAGGGGTACCAGTCTTCATTCGACCAGATTCAAAACCTAGTTGAACTAATTGTTCTGTAATTCCCTTTGCAGCTTTTTCTCCTGCTCTTCCTCCACCAAACTGTTTTTCTCCAATATGGATAATACCATTCAAAAATGTACCATTGGTCAGTACAACCGCTTTACTTTTTATCTCAAGACCCATTCCTGTTTGTACCCCAATCGCTCTTCCATCTTTAACTACAATTCCCGTAATCATTTCTTGCCAAAAATCAACGTTCTCATTAGCTTCCAACATATTTCTCCATTTTCTGGCAAACAACATTCGATCACTTTGTGCACGTGGACTCCACATCGCCGGACCTTTCGATTTATTTAACATCCGAAATTGAATCATCGTATGATCCGTAACAATTCCAGAGTAACCACCCAATGCATCGACTTCTCTTACGATCTGACCTTTTGCGACGCCACCCATCGCTGGATTGCATGACATCTGTGCAATTGTATTCATATTCATGGTGGCCAATAGTACTTTGCTACCCATATTAGCAGCAGCAACAGCAGCTTCACATCCGGCATGTCCGGCACCTACAACTATAACATCATATTCTGGAAACATCTTGAAAAATTTTATCGAAGTTGAATGTGTAAAATTACGAAATATTGGGGATAGACTTGTTAGACCGCTTCGCTTTAAGACTAAAGACCGCCTTCGGCTTTAAGACCGCTAACGCTTTAAGACTGCTTCTTGTGAAATTTGGACAATCTCAATTTTATTTGAACCTACTAGAAAGTGAAGGTTGAATGAAAATGAAGAGTTTGCCCCAAACTAGAAGCAGTCTTAAAGCCGAAGGCGGTCTTAAAGCGAAGCGGTCTTAAAATGAGCATCAGCGAATGGTCTTAATTAAATTGAACGCAATTTAATAGTCTAAGACTAACACGCATAGTAAAATAAGTAATGTGATATTTTCGTATTTTTATCGTCTCAAGACAAACAACAATTTGAAATGCAAAAAGATTCAAATACAACCCGCCAAAAAGCATTAGAAACGGAACAAAAAGCGCTCGAGATTAATCTGAATGATAAAATCTATGGGACCTTTTCTGAAATCGGTGCAGGACAGGAAGTAGCTCGTTATTTTTTTCAGGTAGGAGCAGCAGCAGGAACCATTGCAAAAACGATGTCGGCCTATGACAAGGTTTATTCCGATAAAATTTATGGAGTAGAAGCAAGTGGCAGATATGTCTGTCAACCACGACTATATAAAATGCTTGACCATGAATATGAGTTGATGGAAAGCAGACTAAAAAATGAAAGACCCGACACCAATTTTTTCGTTTTTGCAGATACCGTATCCGCTATTAATTTCACTAAAACCATCAAAGGAAATGGATGGCTAGGATTGCGATTTCAATTGACACCACAAGGTGAGACCAACGACATTGTTATTCACGCAAAGATGAAAGACAATGATAATAAACTGCAACAACAAGCTATTGGAATTCTTGGTGTCAATTTACTTTACGGTGCTTATCACTACAAAGATGATGCAGAAGTTTTTATTCAATCTTTGATGGATAATTTACGTGGAAGGATTGAGATTGATATGATCCAAATGAAAGGACCTCAATTTAAGTCTTTGGATAATCGATGGTTGAGCTTGATGTTGGTCAAGCATGGTCTTTCACAAGTCGCAATGTTTGGACCTAACAAACAAAATATACACGCATCTGAATTTTTATATAAAAAGCATGTCTTAGTTGTTCGTGGAAGTTTCCGACCCGTAACTTTGGTCAATCGAGACATGTTGAAAGTAGGATATGAACAATTTTTAAAAGATCCGGAAGTAGATCCTAAAAGATCATTTATGTTGGCTGAAATCACCTTAGATAATTTATATAAAGGGGGTGATCTAGACGAGAAAGATTTTCTGGATAGAGCTGATTTACTTTGTGCGATGGGGCACACGGTAGTTGTCAGTGATTGTGAAGAACATCAAAAACTCATCAAATATTTGGCGGACTATAAAGTTCAGAACATAGGAATGGTTATCGGCGTTCAAAACATGTTGGAGGTTATCAATAAAAAGTATAACCAAAACATGGAAGGTCGATTATTGGCGGCCTTTGGAGAATTATTCCATAAGAATGTGAAGCTGTATGCTTATCCTGCAAAATTGGAAGGAAGCGGAGAATTATTAACTTGCCAAAATCTACCAATTCCAGAAGGGATTAAATTCCTATTCCAACATTTGATGGAAAATGGACAAGTAGTAGATATCCAAGGATTCAATCCTAACAACCTTCATATTTTTTCTTCTGAAGTTTTAGAAATGATAAAAGAAAATACTGACGGATGGGAAAATTTAGTTCCACCAAAAATTGCAGAAATGATAAAAGAGAAGTGCTTATTTGGTTACCCTTTTAAACAAAAAGAATTTGAATATTAATTTTAAAGTTGTTTCCATTTATTTTCTTGTTGGTTTGTTTTTATTTGGTTGTGAAACATCCACCAATAATAATGAATCAACAATTGAACAACAAAATGGATTAGCTGTTCCAACCAATACAACGACACCAATGAAAAATCAGAAGGAAGTAGACAATACAGTTTCTATCGAAAGATTGATGGGAAAAGTAGATGCGAATCATGCTGACGATTTGGTAAGAGTTGATAAAAATTTGACGACAAAGGCAAAGTTATTTGTTCACAAAGATACGTACGAAGCTTTCAAGAGAATGCACGCAGCAGCTAAAGAGGATGACGTACATTTCAAAATAGTATCGGGTTTTAGGTCCTACAAAGATCAGAAATCAATTTGGGAAGCAAAATGGAATGGTGCTCGAAAAGTAGAAGGAAAAGATCTGTCCAAGACAATAAAATCACCAAAAGAAAGAGCTTTGAAAATTTTGGAGTATAGCTCAATGCCTGGAACTTCCCGTCATCATTGGGGCACCGATATCGACCTCAATAATTTAGAGAATAGTTACTTCGAATCAGGAAGAGGTTTGAAAGAATATGAATGGCTGATTGCGAATGCTCCTAAGTTTGGATTTTGTCAAACCTACACTTCAAAAGTAAATTCGGATAGAACAGGATACGAAGAAGAGAAGTGGCACTGGAGTTATTTACCCATTGCAAAGCCTTGGACAGAACAATATGATTTGAGAATTCAAGATTCAGATATAGCTGGTTTTGCTGGTGCTGAATCTGCTGTTGATATTCAAATAAAGGAAAAATATATTTTGGGCATCCATCAGAGTTGCTTATAAATCATCTACCTTCAATTTAAAAAAATGGCACTTAAAGAATCGAACATGGTTCCAATCGGAACAATCGCACCCAATTTTCATATCAGAGATGTTGTCAGCGATCGCTATTATAGTCTGGATGATTTGAAGTCGGATAAAGCGACAGTGATTATGTTTATTTGCAATCATTGTCCGTATGTCATACATGTGAATCCTGAATTGGTACGTATGGCCAATGACTACAAAAGTAAAGGAGTATCTTTCATTGCTGTTTCTTCCAACAATGTAGAAACGCATCCGGAAGATTCACCTGATAAAATGGCGATTGTTGCAAAAGTATTGCGATATCCATTTCCATACTTGTACGACAAACATCAAGAAATGGCGAAAGCTTATGATGCGGCTTGTACGCCCGACTTCTATGTTTTTGACGGAGAAATGAAGTTGACTTATCGTGGCCGTTTGGACAAATCAAGACCAGGAAATAGTATCCGACTATCTGGAGAAGATTTGCGAAATGCGATTGATATGACTTTGGAAGGGAAAGCTATTGAAGAACAGGTGCCTAGTGCGGGTTGTGGGATTAAGTGGAAGTAGGGTTGGTCTCCTCTAGTATTTCGATTAAAAAATCTTCAATTGAAACTATGTCTATTTTTGGAAATGAAATCTCTTTTAAAATATTGAAGTGTTTATCATTTGTAACAATGTATTTTACCCTTCCAGCAATTGCACAATCAACGAATAAGCTCGTATTTGAAGAGTTTTAAAAACTCTAGCTGTAAGTTTGTTAAATTATGTTCCTTGCTCATGATTTTTAATTTAGTAACACCCCTTAAAAATTAAACGAAATTTCTGATAAAATCATTCAATGATGCTTAAGATTCTTACTTCAACTTAGAAATTATCTCCGGCAATTTCCGCAAAGCCGCCAACTCCCGATACTGCTGACGAAACTCTGTAGCAGGTGTCCCAAAATAAGTTTTACCACCTTCTAAAGATTTGGAAACACCAGATTTTGCAAGCACCGTTGCTCCTTTTCCAATTACAATGTTATGTGCCAATCCAACTTGTCCATACAAAGTCACGTCATCTTCTATGATTGTTTTTCCACCTACACCTACATGTGCAGCGAGCAGACAATTTCTCCCAACCACCGCTCCATGCCCGATGTGAATTTGACCATCCAATTTTGTGCCTTCCCCAATAATGGTATCTCCAGAAACACCTTTTGAAATCGTACAAGAAGGACCAATGTCTACATGATCTTCGATGACAACTCTGCCACCTGATCTCCAACGTTCGCGATATGTTTCATGTTTTTTATAATAGAAGGCTTCTTGTCCAATTACGGTGTTTGGCATGATGGTGACATGATTTTTAATAACAGTATATTCTCTAATCACGACATTTGCTTGAATGTGGCAATGCTCGCCGATTTCTACATTGTTACCGATTACAACATTGGGTTCAATGATTGTTGTAGGATGGATTTTTGCGGATTCATGAATGGCGGAAGATAAAGGACGGAGTGGTCGATTTTCTTTGATGATTGAGTTGTACGCTTCAAATGGTTTTTCGCAAATCAAAATAGCTTTTCCATCCGGACATGCTGCTTCCTCATTTAGAATGATAATAGTTGCTGCGGATTGAATCGACTTATCAAAATATTTTTTCACATCAGAAAAAGTGATATCGCCTGGAGTTACTTTGTGAATTTCATTGATACCAGAAGCCATCAAAGTATCGTCACCTATAATGGTTGCACCAATTTTGCTCGCAATTTCTTTGACAGAGATAGGAGTTTGAAATTTCATTTATGCTAATGTTTAAAAACTAGTAATACGTAAAGAATTAAGTTTCATTTGAGACGATATGCAAACGTTTTCAAATAATATAAATGACTGATATAGAATGAGTTTTGGCATGTGGTTTGACTTTTATGAAGTATCTCTCCAATTATTCCCTTCCCAATTTTCCTCCTACAAAACAACATCAGACTTTATAACGAACAATTTACAAACTTAATAATAAGTCAAACTATGTTTTTAAGTAATACCATGAAATCGACCATAACCTTACTTTTTTTGTGCACTTTATTTGTATTTACTTCTTGTCAAAAAGACGAGCCAGACCAGTTGGTTACGATAAGTAAAGATGAATACACGGAGGAGGAAATTAATACCATATCCATTAAATTATCTGAAGAATTTGCCAATAATCCTGCTGAATTTCCAGTGGTGGAGGTGGCTTCACATAGTGCTGCTTATGGATACCTCAGCCAGCTCATGAACACGATGGTAAATACGCCACTAGTTCAAAATAGAACTAGCTTAAACTGGGATATTTACATGTTAAAAGATGACAATACCTTTAGTACTTTCGGTATGCCAAATGGAGATATCTATATATCTACAGGATTGCTTAAAATGATTCAAAATGAAAGTCAATTTATCAGTCTGATTGCACATGAGATTTTTTATTTAGACAACAATTTGATCATGCCTCAATTAATAGATGAATTTGGTGGTCGTGTTTTTGGAGATTTATTGTTAGATAAAAATGTAGGTCAGGCTGGTGAAATTGTGATGAGTATTAAATCGAGGTCTTATTCTGAAAGTGAAGTTGCAGAGGCAGATGATTTTGCAATCAATAATGTGTGTCCATTTGAATATGATGCTTTCGAATTGGAAAATTTGATTAAACATCTTGAAAATTATGATGGTGTCATTGATTGGTTGGAAATGAGGAAAGGGCCGAGTGATCGACTACAAATTTTAAATATATCTTCCGCTTCTTGTGATGATGAAGAGCCAATGGAAGAATCAAGATATCAGATGTTTAAGGACAATCTGTTACCCTAGTCTAAAAGATTGGGGACCATAACCATGGAAATTTTAACCAACTAGGAAAGCTTTGATACGATATCAAGGCTTTTCTTTTTTGCTAAAACTGCAGCACCAATGATACCAGCATTATTTCTCATTTTAGCAGGTTCGACTGGTGTTTTAATGGTAATCGTATGTGCATATTCATCGAATTTTTTACTGGTACCTCCACCCAAAATAATTAAGTCGGGTGAAAATAAATGTTCGATGTGAATTAGATATTCATTAAAACGATGACCCCATTCTTCATAGGTCATGCCTAATTTTTTACGAGTTGATCCTGCACAATATTTTTCAGCAATAGAATCTTTGAATTTCAAATGACCAAACTCCGTATTAGGAATTAATTGGCCATCCATAAAAAGCGCCGATCCGAGTCCGGTTCCTATGGTAATAATCATGACCAATCCATCTTCCCCTTTACCTCTTCCAAAACTCATTTCCGCCATTCCAGCTACATCTGCATCATTACAAATGACCATTTCGCAACCAGTAATTTTTGAAAATGTTTTGTTGACGTTTGTTCCAATCCAAGATTTATCAATGTTGGCAGCCGAATAAGAAACGCCATTTTTAATGATAGATGGGAAGCCACATCCGATGATACCTTTGTACTTGAAGTGGTCCACAATCTCTGCAATCACGGGCGCCATATTAGCAGGAGTTGCAGGACTTGGGGTTAGAATTTTAAATCTATCCGAAACCATTTCACCTTTTTCGACATCTACGAGACCACCTTTCATACCAGTAGCACCGACATCTATACCTAACACCAAGTCCTGCATTTTGCTTTATTTTTATTTGATAACTTTCATTTTCATTTTCACATCCTCGGTAGGTCTATCACTGGCGCCTGTTTTTGTGGCAGCGATTTTATCAATCACTTCTAAACCATCAATCACCTTCCCAAATACGGTGTATTCATTGTCTAGAAAAGGGGTTCCACCGTTTTCCAAGTATTCTTTACGGATATCTGGCGAATATGTTATACCTTTTTGATTACAAGTTACATCCATAGATTTCGCGGTAACAGGTTTGCCGTGAACGATATAAAACTGTGATCCTGAAGACTTTTTCTGCGGATTATTGGTTCTGGCAGCAGCCAATGCCCCTTTTACATGAACATTATCTGCATTAAATTCTGCTGGAATCTGATAGCCTGGTCCACCACTTCCCAATCCTTTGTTGGCAGGAGCATTCTTAGATTCTGGGTCACCACCTTGAATCATAAACCCATTGATGACTCTATGAAATAAAAGACCATCATAAAATCCTTCTTCAACTAGTTTGATGAAATTATCTCTATGCTTAGGCGTTGAGTTATATAACTTGATGGTCATATTGCCAAAATCAGTTTGCAATTCAACCAAACAATCTAAAGGCTCTTCGACAAATATTTTTTGTTCGTAGGTACTTACCTTTTCTCCTTTTTTAGCTTTTAAAACAATGGTGTAATTTCCAGAAGTTTTGAAAACATGATGTGGGTTGGTTTGAGAAGATGTTTTCCCATCGCCAAAATCCCACTCGTACGATTCCGCTTTTTTGGATTGATTTTTAAATTTAATAGGACTTGGGGCTACCTTTTTTTCTACATCATAAGTAAAGTTGGCAATGGGTCTTGCACAAGAGAACATAAATAATGCGGCACTAAATAAAACAAAATACTTTTTCATGGATTAAGATTAATTTACGATAGTAATTTTCATTTTCACATCTTGAATTGGTCGATCACCAGCTGCTTTTTCTACTGCAGCAATTTTGTCAATTACTTCCATCCCTTCTACGACTTCTCCAAAAACGGTGTATTCGCCATCTAAATCTGGGCGACCACCTCTTTCCTTATATAATTTTCTTTGTGTTTCATTGTACTTAAACTTTTTACGAGCTTCAAACGAATTAAGTTGAGCATCAGATTGCTTAAGTCCTTGTACAATGTAAAATTGTGAGCCAGACGACTTTTTCTCAGGGTTGGAGCCACCACCAGTTCTTGCGGCAGCTAAGGTCCCACGAAAATGAGGAGCTCCGATTTCGTTGTCAATCAAGTAGCCAGGTCCGCCACTCCCTAAAGGTACACCCGGGGCTGCTCCCCGTGAATTCGGGTCACCACCTTGAATCATGAAATCTTTGATAATTCTATGAAATAATAAATCATCATAGAATTTTTCATTGACCAATTTGACAAAATTATCTCGATGTTTTGGTGTTGAGTTGTATAACTGAACTTTCATAGCTCCAAATTCAGTTTCAATCAGCACATGCTGATAAGATTCTCCTTGTGTACACGAAGTTAGGTACAAAACGGAAACTAATAATAGTAAGTATAAATTTTTCATTTTTTAATTATTTGAAGTGGTTATTCTTCTTCTGTTGTTGCGTTCATTTCTTTTTGATGCTGATCGAAATACTTAATAATTTTCATTTTCAGTAATTCTTCTTGAGCTTTGACACCGGTCATAGTGAATGCACGAAGTTGTTTATAATGTGGCCATCCATCACCATCCCTTCCGACCCATTCATAATACCCATCATCTTGTAACAAGCGACACACAGCGATGTGCATCAAGTCTTGTTTTTCTTCTTTTGTGAAGTCACTTTGATATCTTCCTAACTCTTGAATACCGATTAGCAACAATATGGTATTGAAACTTGGAAGTTCCTCTTTTTGCATTGAGTCCTTAACATAGTGTCGTATTCTCAACCATTCAAAATCTAACTGCCATTCTTCCATTTTTGAGTTGACTTTTTTCAGGTGTAAATATAAGGGTTTTTATAAATGGCATTAAAGGGTGAAGTGACGGAATTTATGAGAAAATTAGTTGATTTGTAGTTTTTAAAGCGAATAATTCAATAAGAACTTACTTAAGCAAGCATATGAAGCTAATCTCTAATTACTGAAGTTGGTCATCGTACATCTACAGCACCTTGTAGGTTGATGCCATACCCCGAACTTAAATTTTTGTTTAACGTCAAATATTAGATTGCTTCCTTAAAAAACGGATATGTAAAAACCATTTTTAAATGGTAATTAAGTATTAATTGCATATCAAATTAATTAGACGGAACTATACTTTTTATTTAGGAGCGACTTTTTTGAAGTCACCAACATCGCAACAGGTAAGAGTTCTTAAGTCTAATCACCTTTTATTAAATCAAAAAGCTTTGGTAGATGAAAATATTTTGCATGTTTAACATTATGAACACATAGAATTAGTAATTAGAATGTTTTTACAACAAAAAGGACACATTAACTAATGAAAAGTTTGAAAAACCGTTTTTTTTTTTACTTTTATAATTTATAATCTCGAAACCCCACCTTTTCTGTGTACTTAAAGCTCCTGCGGGTCCATTGGATTCTTAAAAAAGATAAAACAATAGAACTTAAGAAGTCTAATTTTATGTATTTGTCTTGGGAGTGTAAATATCGTCTGATACATTGATTGAATGTTTTGAACAATCAATTATTTGAGTACCATAAACAACGGAAAATTTAATCGCTTTTATTGTTTAATCATATTTGAAAAAAATTACAAAATGAAAAAATTATTCTTATTCTTAGTTACGTGCTTTATTGGAATACTTGTATTCAGTGGCTGCGAGAAAGAAAATCTTTTGGAAACTTTGGTAGAACGAACAAACAAAAATGAGTTTCCATTTACAAAGGGAGAATTAATAAGTCACTTGAAAGGTGTTGATATTATACCTGAAGAATATAAAGGAGTAGAAATACATGTAGCAATACCTTCTTTGTTGACGTTCACTGATGTGGGAGAAATTATGATATATCGGGCAAAAAGAAAATCGGATAATGTTGATAATGTTAAACTAAAAGTTTCAAAAATTAAATGGTTGATTGAAAATTATGTTGATGAAGGCGAAATGGCCGATGAAGAGTTATTATCAAAATTCGATAAAAAATTTGGAACAGAATCCGTTGGAAATAAGAGTAGTTGCGATTATCCAAATTGGTGTTCTGGTGATGTAGGAGACATAGGTAACGACGAATGTACATTGGTTCCAGGTAATATCATCATAAGGTGGACTACAAATGCAAATAATCCAATTGATAGAAAAATATGTGCTGCTGGACCAACGCTAGTGGATAACCCTGATTGTGATAATAGCTATCTAAGCATATTGCCTGATCATGTTGCTAGGAATACTGTCGGATTTGATTTCTTTTTTTCTGTTGCTAATGAATTTCAACCACCACCTCCTTCGGTAAATGAACCAGATGCTTATCTCGAAAGTTTGTGGTTTTTATTTGCTGCAAGAGGATTCCCTATTAATCAGATAAATGGATTTGTTACAAACATTGAGAATGCAACTACGGGAGACGTTACTTGGTTCTTAGGGACAAGATTAGGACATATGCATCGATTATCAATAAAATTGGCAATATCCCTTGGTGTAGTCAAGATCGGTGGGTGGACGACACTAAATTTGCTTTTGTTGCAAATGGAAGAGGATAGTCATAATTTGAAGTAAAATGATATAGCATTTAATATTCTTAGTACTACTGTTTCTAACAGTAGTACTATTCTTTTCATGTAGTGATTGAATACCCATATAAGATGAACTTTTTTTGTTCAAAAACCTTACTCTTTAGATCCGATTTGATCGATAAAGATAAGTTAATAATTTAGTCAAGAATCCATGCTACAATTGATCACATGGATTAAACATCAGGCTCCATGATTATACGATAGTATTCAGAATATATCCAAAATTCAA